>CAZXWD010000187.1:0-4214 GCA_964644135.1 uncultured Bacteroidales bacterium
ACAGCTTTAGTGAGATAGCTCCCACATCAATGAAATCCTGAACCGTGATGTCGATGTCGAAATCATCGCAGGTTGTGGTGACGGGCTGCTGTATGTAGGTCTCCACTAAATCTGCGTCGCAAAACAGGCAGGGATCACCATCCAATCCGGGTCCGATATCATCCACATTGACTCCTCCCACTGCTACAACAGTTGCAGCAGGATCAATACAAACCTCACCACAATTTCCACCAGGCCCTACATTAGGATGAGGTCCGCCACCGCCAATACCGGCAGCATTATCTCCACCGGCAGTTGCAGTTACTGTGCCATCTGATATGTAAATAATTCCTCCAGTGCCCGGATCTCCATAAGCATTGGATTGACCACATCCGATACCTGCACCATGACTACCTCCTGTAGCAGATACAGTACCTCCATTAATGGTAATCTCCCCTCCATTAGAATCTGTATAACAATCACCACCTGTTCCAATTCCGGCAGCTGTCGAGCCACCCTGAGCGGTAACTGAACCTCCGTTTATCGTAATGATTTGCGGTGAGGGTTCCGGACGCCAGGTGTCCCCATTTTCATCTTTCCTGCCACTGTCCTGGCCTCCACCAATACCGGCAGCCATCGTTCCACCAGTGGCGTTTATTGTTCCACTGTTTATAATAACATTACCGGCATAGTGGTATCCTTTTCCGCCAATTCCGGCATCCCAAGAGGCACCTACGGCATTTAGTGTTCCATTTCCGGAAATAGCCAATTCATCGCTATCAGTGTACCTGTTTGCCTCCACTTCAATACCAGGTCCCCCATTCATATAATAAGTAGTGCCCCCATTGACAATTCCACTGCCTCTACCATCAAAGTTATTCACACCACTAAGTATTAGTTCGTTCATTGTGCCATTAACTATCATACAACTTTTTCCACTTGCAGCATTGCCCTCCTGCCCAACATTCAAGTTGTTTACATTTAATGTGTTTTCGCCTGAAAGAATAATTTGCATACCATCAAAAGTCAGGGAAGCATCTCCAATCAAAGTTGCTGATATACCAAAAGCAAGTGTATAGTTCTTTTCATCCGTAACCACCGGACCCGGAATATTTGTTAAATCAATTGTTAAATCAATATCAACATTTACATCGGGTTCAACTGTAATGGCAGAAACTTCTATTATATCATCTGCATTTGCTGCATCAATTGCATCCTGTATTAACGTATAGTAATTACCTTGAGTAGCATTGTAAACAGGCTGAGCAAAAATCCCGAATGCTATGAAAAGTATCGGAAATATTGTAAGTAATATTTTTTTCATGATTTTGAGTTTAAATTAATTCTATCGTTTTTAATTTAATTCTGTCCTTACACCCCATCATACTGACAAGGCTCTGGTTTGATTTTTCAGCCGGCACAAGGACGGATGCCGGCTCAATTAAATATATTTTCTCATTGCGGTCAATTTAATTGGTTAATAACTGGTTATTAGACATATTTAAATAATTGTTCTCATTCGTCGGTTCCTAAAACATTCACGGTTCCTTCAATAAAAAGCCTGCCCGGGCCTTTCGTAACGCTGATCTTATAAAAATCCTGGGGAACCCCTTGTGATTTCAGTGTGGCATTCTCTGTGCCACCGAATTCAACAGTGCCGGTTCCATAGTTGAAAGTCCCGGAATTATCCCAGTCGCCGCCAAGCACTATTTTGCCATTGCCGGTAAAGGTCATGGCAGAACCGGGATCAATGGTCAGGTTGCCATCAATATAAAGCTCTGATGCACCTTCCAGCGTGATATTTTCACAGAGTGACCCGATGGTCAGGTCACCGGTAATATGGGGCCAGTTTAGTGCATCATCAGGAATAGTAACATCCAGCGATACATCCGGTACCTGGAAATTATGCCAGTTGGAGCCGGTGTTCCAGACGCCTGAGGTCAAACCGGTCCATAAACCGGGGATACCTATATACATGTAGTCTGTCCTGACTTTGATGCCTGCACTGTTGCCCCTTGTTACAATGAGGGTTACAGTGTACACTCCATTTGAAGTGAATTTCACAACGGGGTTCTGCGAAGAAGCAGATGTGCCGTTAACGAAATAATAGGTTGAAGGGCTGATAGTCCAGTTCCAGGTGGTGGGGCTTCCGGTGGTTTGGTCGGTAAGCAGTATAGTGGTGTCAAAATCGGCCCTCAGGCTGACAGGCGTAGCGATAAAATCAGCCGAAAGCGGGTCGGGGCCAACATAGCCGTTCACATAATAAAACAACTGCGGCTGGTCATACAGGTCAGGATCGGTGCTTGTCCCTGCAAACCTGCACGATGCGCCGTCATCAAACCAGGCAAGGGCGGATTCCTCCCCTGAATAAGTAAAGACAAGGTCCATGAGGTTACTGCTGTCGGGCAGTGACCCTGTCGTACCCGACCATTCGAGGATCAGCCTGCCCAGTCCTTCGGTAGTGGCATTAAATGTGCCTCCGAGCGTTGGCTCAACGGAAGAACTCTGGTAGGTCAGGATGGAAGGGTCGTAATCGAGTGTCAGGTAGAAGTAACCAATATCTGAATAATTATAGGTGATCACCGGAACAGTGACCTGCTGGCCGGCAGTGGCTGTGAGGTTCAGGGCAGCTACCTGGGGAGCTGCCTGAGATGTGATCAATCCATCTTCATAGTACTCCTCTTTTGGTTCATCAAAATAGGCATTGCCGTTACTGTCGTTGAACCGGCATGATGTGCCGTCGTCTGTTATCCAGTTAAGGCTTGTTGTACCGGAAATATAGTTAAAGTCGAGTGAAGCGATCGTGCTGCCTTCGGGCAGTGTAAGCGGTCCAGTGCCTGTCCATGACATCTCGATCTTTCTTCCCGAACCTGATGGGTTGTCAGTTACGGTCAGGTCACTTCCGAAAGCTGCATCAGGTGTAAAACCTGTGTAGCTCATTACCGCATCATCGTATTCAAAAGACAAGGTGAAAGAGCTGACATCAGTGAAATCATTAGTGAATACAGGTAAAGTAATACTTTCAGAAGATATTGCATCCTTGATCACAGGAAGCCATACCTTCGGGGAATACTGGGTATATACTGATCCGTTTTTATAGTAATCCCCGGTTGGCAGATCGGGAAGGGTATTACCCACCGGATCGGTATATTCACAAGAAGAACCATTATCTATCCAGTTAAGCGAAGTACTGCTCCCGGTTGTTGTTGAATAATCAAAGTTTATTGTTGCTACTGTACTTCCATCTGCCAGGGAAGCCAGCCCGAACCAGGTTATAACAACCTGCATTCTGCCATTTGTTCCTGTTTGAGTCCCGGAATTGAAAAAACCTCCGAGTCCTGCATTAGGAGTACAACCCTGGTAAGTCAGTATATCCTGGTTGTATTCCAGTGTTAAGGTCATTGCACCGATATCGGTAAAATCATCCACAGTAATCGGGACAGCCAAATTACCCGGTGCCGGACCAATAATATCGGGAGCATAGGTTACAGGCGCCGGCCTGTTGGAGATAACACCATCTTTATAAAAGTCAACCCTGGGAGAATCGTTCAGTAATATGAATGATCCCCCTGAATATTTTTTGTATTCGCAAACATAGGAGCCAGCATCGAGCCAGTTGAGCACAGAAGAACTCGATATATAGGTGAATGTAAGTTCTGCAAGGCTTGTTTTATCTGGAAGTGTAATCCCTCCGGCAGTTTCAGGCCAGGAAATAACCAGTTTTCCAAAAGTGCTGTTAGCAGTGTTTGTGACTGTCATGCCGGTAAGAGAAGGATGAGTTTCAGCACTTTCATAAGTTACCCTGTCGGCCTGGTAGCGTAAGGTTAGTGTAAAAGAACCAATGCTTACAAAGTTTTCGACAGTAATGGGCACAACTACCGATTCCGGAGCGGTGGTGGCATCATTGACTATTCCTGCGGTTGTAACCGGGGCATCCTGCGAAAATGAATCAAATGACCATAAGGCAAGAATAAGGATGAGTAAAAAGGCATTGGTTTTCATATTATTAGCCGTTTAAAGTTTCGAAAGCCTAAAAAAATCCTAAAGGAAAAAGAGAGGGGAATGGCTTCCCCCCTCTTCTTTTTAGGTGGTTTATCTGCTGCGGAGCAGCTTGATAGAACTGACCAGGTCGCCCTGATCGGTTTGGAGTATGATTGTTGCGGTGTATATACCGGGTTGCAGCGGTAATGCATCCACCTTGACGGTGTACTTACCGCTGATGTGGCGGTGGTCTA
>CAZXWD010000188.1:0-4191 GCA_964644135.1 uncultured Bacteroidales bacterium
TCCTTGCCCTCATAGCCTTATACGCCGGGGCCAAGGAGCAGCTTTTAAGGCTGGACGTACTCCCCGGGCTGATAGCAGTGCTGGGCATCGGTTTCGGCGCCGACACCATCAAGAACCTGATCACAAAGCAGCCGCAGGAGGAAAGCTAGGACATAGAAGGATTCGGCATTCGGCATTTTGCATTTATATTATCTCACTTTGTCCTGGCTGTAAACCAGCGCTTAACAGAAAAGCCGTTAACCCAAAAGATTAGAACGAATATAAACTAGTGATTTATATATGTCGATATCTTGCACTTCTCTCCTGTACAGCTTATCTTTAAAAACTTATAAATTCATTATTTATGAAGCTCCCGAGATCTTTCTATAACTGGACATCCCTGGTTGGAGCAATAATAGCCCTGATCAGCCTTTTCATGATCGTATTCCTGCTTGCTGTATCAGTATTTCTTGGTGAAGGAAGTTCCTACCTGGGATTGGTAATCTACATAGTACTTCCGGTATTCCTCATATTAGGCTTGATACTCATTCCGATAGGGATGATAATCAAACTGAAAAGATCAAAAAAAGGCGAAACAGAAAAACCGGGGAAATGGCCCTATATCGATTTTAATTATCACCGGCACCGCAATGCCTTTATGCTCTTTGCAGTGGGGACTACCATATTTCTATTGTTGAGTGCTGTAGGCAGTTATGAGGCCTTTCACTATACTGAATCGGTTGAATTTTGCGGTACTGTATGCCATAAGGTGATGGAGCCCGAGTATGTCGCTTACCAGAACTCTTCCCACGCCAGGGTACCGTGTGTGGATTGCCACGTTGGCTCCGGAGCGAATTGGTATGTGCGTTCAAAGCTCTCGGGGCTTTACCAGGTATATGCTGTCACACTGGGTGATTACCCTAAGCCCATCCCCACTCCTGTCAGTAATCTCCGCCCGGCACAGGAAACTTGTGAGCAGTGTCACTGGCCGGAAAAATTCTATGCCCGTACACTTCGAATAGAAAAGCATTACCTGGCGGATGAACAAAACACTGAATGGGATATCACCCTCCAGATGAAGTTAGGGGCAGCTTACAGTGCTCTTGGGCTTGAGGAGGGCATCCACTGGCATATAAACCCTAATGTAGAGATCGAATATATGGTCAATCCCGAAGGCCACCGCGACACTATCCCCTGGGTGAAATATACAAATCTTGAAACCGGCGAGACCTATACCTACACAGACCAGGAACAGTTCAATGACCAGTATGAGCAGGGCAAGATGGAGGTAAGGACCATGGATTGCATGGATTGCCACAACAGGCCTTCGCATGATTATTCCACCCCTATCCGGTTTGTGAATGAAGCAATGACAGCAGGGCTGATACCTAAAGAACTTCCGGATATCAAAATAGTTGCCATGGATGTCCTGAACAGGGACTACCCCACCCGCGACAGTGCGCTGAAAACGATCGAAAGTGAGGTTTCAATGTATTATGAATATATGCATGAAGATATTTTTGAAAACGATCCCGGACTTATCCGGAAAGCCATCGACGGGCTCAAAGATAAATTCAGCAAGAATATATTTCCGGATATGAAGGTTAGGTGGGACGCTTATCCGAACCATATTGGCCACCTGGAATTCAACGGATGTTTCCGCTGCCACAACGACCGCCATTCTACGAAAGAAGGGCGTGTAATATCGATGGATTGTAATTTGTGCCATACTATTCTCTCCCAGGGGAATCCTGATTCGCTTATGGTATCAGGATTGGAAGAATCTCTGGAATTTGTCCATCCCAACGACCCGAACCAGGCATGGAAGGAAGTGCTCTGTGCAGAATGTCATATTGAACTTTATTGACATTCATACCGGTTATGTATATGAAACCACCGTTTTAATTGGCTGAATTTATCAGCTATTATCAATATCTTTGGCAATTACTGAAATAAATTGTTATGAATATTAAGATCAGGACCTGGTATTTATTGCCGCTTTATTTGTTAGTCACAACAGTTTTTGTAATGTGTAACAGGGGGGAGCCTGAGTTTGCCCCCATCGATACTTCAAAAGCCTATGAGGTAGAAGCCCTGGAAGTTATGCAGGCCCCTTCGTATACTTATGTGCTTGCTTCGGATGGTGAAATAAAATTCTGGCTTGCCACCACCAAAGCCAACCTGGTTGAGGGGCGAAACTACCATTTTACAAACGCTATGGAAATGAAGGATTTCACATCGGAAGAACTGGGTAAGACCTTTGATAGAATATATTTTATTAATAAATTGATACCGGGTGCCATCACTGAACCTCATAATATGTCGCAGGACTCAAAGCACGGTAGACAGAAAATGCCTGAAAAAGCTGATTTGAAGGTCAGTCCCGCCGAAGGAGGTGTTTCAATAGCCGATTTATACGAAAACCGTTCTGACTACGAGAATAAAACCGTTAAGGTGCGGGGAAAGGTAGTTAAATACAGTCCCGATATCATGGGAAGGAACTGGATACATATCCAGGACGGCACCGGTGAAATTGGTTCGCACGACCTCACAATAACCACCGGGGATGAGATCGCCGTTGGGGAGATCGGTACTTTTGAAGGAGTGTTAAACCTGGAAAAAGATTTTGGATCAGGTTATTATTACGAACTGATACTGGAGGATGCCAAACTCATAAGCCGGAAAAGACAATTATGAGAAAACCAGAGCTGTTATGGTTTTAAACTATATCTGGATTGCCTTTTTCATCATTGCTTTTGTTATTGCCCTGGTAAGGCTTGTATTCATGGGCGATACCGAGATCTTCCCTGCGTTGATGGGCAGTACGTTCGACATGGCCAAGCTTGGTTTTGAGATCTCGCTGGGGCTCACAGGGGTGATGACCCTCTGGCTGGGATTGATGAAAGTTGGGGAAAAGGGAGGGATCGTAGGCATTATGGCTAAGGCTGTGGGGCCGCTATTCCGAAGGCTCTTTCCCGATATCCCGAGGAACCACCCGGCAACCGGTTCCATCATGATGAACCTGGCTGCAAACCTCCTGGGCCTGGATAATGCGGCCACCCCGCTAGGATTGAAGGCCATGGATGAGTTGCAGAAGATCAACCCTAAAAAAGACACTGCCTCCAATCCCATGATCATGTTCCTTGTGCTGAACACATCAGGTCTGACCCTGATACCCATTTCAATTATGGTTTACAGGGCACAGTTAGGGGCAGCAGATCCTTCCGATATTTTTATCCCCATACTTCTTTCAACGTTTTTCTCGACCATTACCGGGATCCTTGCTGTTTCTTTTTACCAGAAGATAAACGTGCTGAACAGGGTGGTGCTGGCATACCTGGGTGGGTTCAGTTTGCTGGTGGCCTTCATCATCTGGTATTTCTCGACAATCTCACAGGATCAGATCAATACGATCTCTTCGGTTGCGGGTAATCTGATCTTGTTTACTATTATAGTTTCGTTCATCGGGCTTGCTTTTTACAGGAAGGTGAACGTTTACGAAGCATTCATCGATGGTGCGAAGGACGGATTCAAAATAGCTGTGAAGATCATTCCTTACCTAGTGGCACTGCTGGTAGCCATCGGTGTTTTCAGGGAATCGGGGGCTATGGAGTTCCTTGTTGACGGCATTGGCTGGATCGTTGCGGGTTTTGGCCTTGACACGACCTTCGTGGATGCCTTGCCAACGGCTTTCATGAAGCCATTGAGCGGTTCGGGTGCCCGGGGCATGATGGTGGACGCGATGAACACCTTTGGCCCGGATTCATTTGTAGGGAGGCTTGCCTGCACATTCCAGGGCACAACGGATACTACTTTCTACATTATTGCCGTATACTTCGGGTCGGTAAATATCAGGCGCACCCGTTATGCGGTCACGGCCGGTTTGATTGCTGACTTTGCGGGGGTAATCGCGGCGATTTTTATTGCTTACTTGTTTTTTGGGTAGAGATGTCTTCCAGATGTCTTCCAGATGTCTTCCAGATGTCTTCCAGATGTCATCCCCGGGATCTTTATTCAATATAACTCCCTATGATCTTTGCCAAATCCGTGTTATCGATGGAACCACTGAATTTCTCAGCTCCGGGCCCTATTGCCCAGAGGGGCACATCTATTCCCGTATGGGAAAAAGTTGTCCAGCCCAGACCTGATTTGGCGCTGAGAATATTTGTAAGTGTAATCCTGAAGGGATTGTAATCGCCATAATAGGATCCT
>CAZXWD010000189.1:0-4120 GCA_964644135.1 uncultured Bacteroidales bacterium
CTCGACAGGGATTCAGGCGAGCCGGTGGAAGGTGTCAGGCTGGAGACATTCTCGAGGGAGTATGACTACGGTTCAAGGACGTATAGCATGATACCGGCAGGCGAAACAACCACCGGCCCCGACGGGCATGCCCTGCTTGAAAGCAATGCAAACCGGTCCAGGTCGGTCTACGTAAGGTTCAGCAAAGGCGCCGACACCTTCATGACCGACAATTTCTTCTTCATCAGTTCGCCCACCAGGGAACAACAGGCCAAAGACAGGACCCATTTCTTCACCGACAGGGCCATTTACCGTCCCGGCCAGACAGTTAAGTTCAAGGGCATCATGATAGAGAGCCTTAAAAACAAGCATGAAGTGATTGCAAACAGGAGCACTGCGGTTACGCTGTTCGACAGGAACGGAAAAGAAATAGAAAAGCTCTCTCTGGTAACAAGCGAATACGGATCTTTTAGCGGATCCTTCACCCTTCCCGAATCCCTTCTCACAGGCATGCTGAGGATCTCGAACAAGAACGGCTCAACGTACATCACTGTGGAAGAGTACAAGCGGCCAACCTTCAGGGTGGAGATAGAGCCCCTGCAGGGATCTTATAAGCTTGGTGAGGAGGTTTCCGTAACGGGAAGCGCCGAAACGTATTCGGGCAGCCCCGTTGACAATGCACAGGTGAAATACCGTGTGGTAAGGAAGCCGGGGTTCCCCTTCAGGAGTGCCTGGTGGTTCTGGCCCATCCCCGGCGGGGAAGAGGTTGAGATCACCAACGGCATTGCCACAACGGGTAACGACGGTAAATTCTCTTTTTCGTTCAGGGCCATCCAGGATCACAAGGTGGATAAGAAGTACAAGCCTGTTTTCTATTACACCATTTACGCCGATGTAACCGATATCAACGGCGAAACACACACTACTGAAGAGACAGTAACGGTTGGCTACCAGAGCCTGATGATAGAGACTGAAGTGGCCAGGTACATTGCGGTTGAGGAACCGCCCGTGGTCACTGTAAAAGCTGAGAACCTGAACGGGGAGGAGGTGGAAGCAACCATAAATGCCGGGCTGTTCAGGCTGGAAAGCCCTGGCAGGACCCTCCGCTCAAGGGGGTGGGCCCGCCCCGATGTTTTCATCATCGACCGTGATGAATTCATCGAAAAGTTTCCGATGGATGTATATGCCAATGAAGACGAGATCAGTGAGTGGGAGAGGGCTGAAAAGGTTTACGGAACTGAGCTTGCCGTTCCCGCCGATTCGGTAATTTCGTCCGATGCCTTTTCAGGCCTGGGAGAAGGGGCCTATCTGCTGCTGCTGGAATCGACCGACCGCTATGGGGAAGAGGTAGAAATTGAAAAGTATTTCACGATCTACTCCCGTGAATCGCTTCAAATGCCGGTGAAATCGACAAACATTTTCATTCCGGGTAAAGAGCGGGCCCTGCCGGGTGAAACGGTCACCCTTTATGCAGGTACTTCTGAAAAGGATGTGAAAATGCTGCTGGAGCAGAAGAAAGGTCACGAAATCGTGAAAAGGGAATGGATCACTGTGTCGGATGAGATCAGGAAGTTTGAGATCGATGTTGACGAAAGCCTCCGCGGCGGTTTTGCCATTGAAATTTCGTGGGTGAGCTCGAACAGGAGCTACCAGCACAAGCACCCGGTAGCCGTGCCTTTCACAAACAAAGAGCTTGACATATCCTTTGAAACCTTCAGGAGCGAGCTGGTGCCCGGAGGCCGGGAGGAATGGAAGATCAGGCTGGCCGGGGAAGGTGACGAACCTGCCGTGGCAGAGCTGCTGGCCTCAATGTACGATGCCTCGCTGGATGCATTCAGGGCTCACAACTGGATATTCAACCTCTACAGCGCCACTTCACAATACACACTCTGGGATGTGGGCAATGCCTTCTCCAATTCGTCTTCAACAGGTTTTGGCTATCCGGGTCAGCCGGGTGTCAGGCCGGTTGAGATACAACAGTACGACAAGCTCGACTGGTTCGGGTTCAGTTACTTCAGGTACAGCCGGACAGGTGGCCGTATCATGGACAGGGCCGTATTGTCAGAGATGAAAAGTGCTGCCCCGGGAATGGCCGCTAAAAGTAAAGGGATGGAAGAGCCCATGGATGCGGGCGGTGAAGAGGAAGCTGCCGGCGATGAGGTAACAGGGGTCCCGCCTGAAAAAGACAGAGACGAAAGCCCTGACATACCCCTCAGAAGGAATTTTGAAGAAACTGCCTTCTTTTATCCCAGCCTTATGGCCGGTGATCAGGGTGAAGTTTCACTTTCTTTCACTGTGCCCGAATCACTTACCGAATGGCGCTTTATGGCGCTGGCGCATGACAGGGAATTGCGCACGGGATACCTGGAAAAGACCCTGGTAACCAAAAAAGAGGTGATGGTTGTTCCCAACTATCCCAGGTATTTCAGGGTAGGCGACCTCATGAGCTTCTCTGTCAAGATCATCAGCCTCTCGGAAGAAGAACTGACGGGAAAGGCAGGACTGGAGTTCCATGATGCCATTACGGGCGACAAGCTGGATGATATCCCTGGTTTTGAAACGGAGGAGATGGATTTCACGGTTTCGGCAGGGAACAGCACCGTGGTAAGCTGGCCCCTGGAGATCCCATACGGACATGAAGCAGTCACGGTAAGGGTAAGGGCTTCGGCCGGCACCCATTCCGATGGCGAGGAGAAAACCCTGCCTGTGTTGCCCAACCGGATGATGGTGACCGAAACCCTGCCGATGCCGGTGAGAGGGGTTTCAGATACGGAATTCACTTTTGAGAAGGTGAAGGACATGGACGATTCGAAAACACTTTCACCCTACAGGCTTACGGTCGAGTTCACCCCGAACCCGGCCTGGTATGCCGTTATGGCCCTGCCGTACCTTATGGAACCGAACTACAGATCGGCCGATGCCATCTTCAACCGGTATTACTCGAATGCCCTTGCTTCACATATAGCCAATTCAGATCCACGGATAAGGAACGTGTTTGAAATGTGGAAGCAGGAAGGGGAGGAATCTTTCTACTCACAGCTCGAGAAAAACGAAGAGCTGAAAGGTATCTTGCTGAATGCCACCCCGTGGGTGCTCGATGCCACATCTGAAAGGGAGAGCATGAAGAGGATCGCCGTAATGTTTGATGAGAACAGGATGGAGTACGAAAAAACAAAGGCCCTGCAGAAACTGGCGGAGCTCCAGACCTCCAACGGCGGCTGGTCGTGGTTCAGGGGCATGCCCGAGAGCAGGTATATGACCCAGCAGATAGTGGCAGGAACCGGCAAGCTGAATTCGCTCGGGGTGATCGACCTCAGAAGCGAGCAGCGCCTCTCCTCAATGATAAACAGGGCCTTTTCCTTCCTTGATTCTGAAATACGCGAGGAATACCGGGAAATAGAGAGAAGGTATGAAGAGTCGCTTGAAGAAGACCACCTTTCCTCACTGGCCATACATTATCTCTATGCCAGGAGCTTCTTCCCTGATCTTACGGGGAGGAGCGGGGCTGCAAGCGATGCCATCGGTTATTTCATGGAACAGGCCGAAAAGCACTGGATGGAAAAGGGGCGCTTTGAGCAGGGGCTGCTGGCCCTTGTGATGCACCGCAACGGCAAGACCGAAACGGCTTCTTCCATTGTGGAGTCGCTCAGGGAACACGCCCTGGAGGATGAAGAGCTGGGGATGTACTGGCGGTCCAGGGCCGGCTACATGTGGAATGAAGCCCCGGTGGAGACACAGGCGCTGATGATTGAAGTTTTTGAAGAAGTTGCCTCCGACAGTGAGTCCGTGGAGGATATGAAGGTGTGGCTGCTGAAGCAGAAGCAAACCACCTCCTGGCATACCAACCGGTCGACGGCAGAGGCAATCTATGCCCTGCTGCTTCGCGGCAGCGAGCTGCTCTCTGATGATGGGCCGGTTACCCTCACGGTGGGCCGGAAGGAGATAAGGCCCGGCGAAGATGAGATGGTGAAAGAGCAGGCCGGCACTGGGTACTTCAAAAAGGCCTGGGGCAGCGGGGATATCAAACCTGCAATGGGCAATCTCACCGTGGAGAAAAAGACAGAGGGGATAGCCTGGGGTGCTGCTTATTTTCAGTATTTCGAAGACCTGGATAAGATCGAAAGCGCCGGATCGCCCCTTT
>CAZXWD010000190.1:0-4102 GCA_964644135.1 uncultured Bacteroidales bacterium
CGGAATCTGTACGAAACTCAACCTCCTTGAATTTCAGGGGTTCGTTTGTAATAATAAATAAATTTTCTACCTTTGCACTCCGATTTTCGGAAAGTAAAAACATTTTATTCAAATTAACAGCAAGTAAATTATTATGAACCAGTACGAAACCGTTTTCATTATGACTCCCGTTTTGTCTGAAGATCAGATGAAGGAAACGGTAAAAAAGTATCAGGAGTTCCTTAAGCAAAAAGGGGCTGAGATTATTTTTGAAGATAACTGGGGCTTGCGTAAGTTGGCCTATCCCATTCAAAAAAAATCCACCGGTTTTTATTATTTAATAGAATACAAAACCGACGGTGAGCTTATTTACCAGATGGAGCTGAACATGAAGCGCGACGAGAGGATCATGAGGTTCCTCACAGTTAAGCTTGACAAACACGCTGTAGCTTATAACGAAAAGAAGCGCAGAAAAGCAGAAGAAAAAATCGCTGAAGAGTCGAAAAATTAAAACCCAGGGAAAATGGCACAACAACAAGGAGAAATAAAATACCTGACACCTATAGCAGTTGACACCAAGAAGAAGAAATACTGCAGGTTCAAGAAGAACAAGATCAAGTATATTGACTACAAGGATGCAGATTTCCTGCTCAGGTTCGTCAATGAACAGGGTAAGATACTCCCCCGGAGGCTTACCGGAACATCATTGAAATACCAGAAGAAGGTTGCCCAGGCAATCAAGAGGGCACGGCACCTGGCATTGATGCCTTATGTAGCTGACCTTTTAAAGTAAGGAGGAATTGAAATGGAGATCATCTTAAAACAAGACATAGAGAACCTGGGCCATAAAGACGACATTGTGACCGTTAAGCCCGGGTATGCAAGGAATTTCCTCATCCCCCAGGGAATGGCAATAGCAGCCACCAAGACGAACAAGAAGGTGCTTGACGAGATCAAGAGACAGCGTTCGTACAAGGAAGAAAAGATACTTGAGGAAGCAAAGACCCTTGCTAAAGCTATCGAAAACACAACGGTAAAAATAGGCGCCAAAGCAGGTACATCAGGCAAGATATTCGGATCGGTAAATGATATACAGATTGCCAATGCGCTCAAGGAAAAGACCGGTTTCGACATTGAAAGGAAAATGGTACATGTTGACGGTGAATCTGTCAAAGAGCTTGGAAATTACAAAGCCACCGTCAAACTTCATAAAGATGTGGAAGTTGAGATAAACTTCGAAGTGGTTGAAGAATAAATCAACAATCTTCTCATAAGATCAGAAAGCCCCGGAGACCCCGGGGCTTTTTTTATGCAAATGTTATAAAGTAATTGGCCAGGAAATTCCAGACGGTGACTACCCCGATCGCAAATAATTTGGAAAGGTAAAAGTTAAGTTTGAACTTGGTGATAATGAGCCAGAGAATGAAATTGTTGATCCCTAGTCCTATGAGGCTGATTATCAAAAACTCTGAATACTCTATCATGATCTCCGGATCTTTGCTTTGAAAGGTCCAGATCCTGTTCAGCACATAGTTTGAGGATGCCGCCGCCGTAAAACCAATGGAATTGGAGATGTATTTCTGTATCTTCAGTAATTCCTTGCAAACATATGTAATTCCGAAATCGACTATAAGTCCTGAGAAACCAACAATGGCAAATTTCAGGAATTTCCACAGAAAGGCTTTTGAAAGAAATTCAGTCATTATCTATAGCTGGATGATAAGCACCTCTGTCTCCCCGTCACGCTCCACATCCACGGTGATCGTCTGGCCGGCGCTGAGTTTTTTCAGCCTTGCCATGTAATCATAAATATCACCCACTTTCTGACCGTCAATAGCTGTTATGACATCACCCTTTTTCATTCCTCCTTTGTAGGCCGGACCGTCTTTATTGACCCCGTCTACCGGAAGTCCCTCGCCTGAGCTTGAAGTAAAATCAGGCATTATGCCCAGGGTGACCTTGAAGTCGTATCCACGCCCCGGGCGCTCCTTCGGCCCTGCCTCCTTAAAAGTAAGGGCCCTCTTGTAGTTTGCAATTTCCTTTACCAGTTCAGCCGAAAAGTCAAGTATCGCCTGCTGGCCTTCATAATTGAGTTTTTCGGCATCGTCCCTGGGTGTGTGATAATCGGTATGTGCGCCTGTGGATATAAAGAATACAGGGATATCTTCTGAATAGAATGCAGCGTGGTCGGAAGGCCCGTAACCCTCGGGTGAAAGACCCAGTTCAAACCTGTTGTTGTTAACATCTTCCAGAATCTTTTCCGCTTCCTTCGAAGTGCCCGTTCCGCCTATCGCTATGGAGTTCTTTTTTTCATCAAACCTGCCGATCATGTCGAAATTGATCATTGCCACGATATTATCCACTTCAACGGGACAATTGTCAAGGAAATATTTTGAACCTGCCAGGCCCATTTCTTCAGCGCCAAATGCAACAAAGATGACACTTCTTTGCAGGGCCGGTTTTTCAGCATTCAACTTTTCTGCAAGTTCTATCACTCCGGCCACACCCGATGCGTTATCATCTGCACCATTATGGATCGCTGTTTCCTGTGGGGTCCTGGATCCCGATTTCGGGCCTCCAAAACCGAGATGATCGTAATGTGCCCCAACCACGATGTATTCGTTTTTAAGTTCAGGGTCTGAACCTTCCACCATTCCCAGGATATTGTAGGTATCGACCATGATATACTTCACATCTGCCCTTGCTTCAATATCTACCTCGAATGAGAAAGTGAAAGGATAAGGGTTTTCATTGATCTGTTCTGCGAATGATTGGATGCTTTGCCCGGAGAAGCCAATGATTGCATCCGCTGTGCTCCTCTTTAGCTGGATGACCGGTATGCCAACATCCGAAGTGGTTTTATCAAAAGTAAGCTGCTCAAAGCGGTCGTATTCATCGTAGTGTTCGGGAGAAACAATGAAAACACCTGCTGCCCCTGCATCCCTTGCAGCCAGTACTTTATCCCTGTCGTTGCTGTACATTGCAAACAGGTCGTTCTTACCCTCTACATCAGGATGGCCCCGTAATATCATCACCCACTTGTCCCTTACGACTTCCCCGGGCATTTCATTCCATTGTACCGAATCGGTATCTATAACGAGCCCGTAGCCGCAAAACATGAGCTTGGCATTTACCAGTTCACTTGCAGAATAGGAAACCGGTGCAAAATCGATGAACGGTTCGAAATAGGTCTGCTGTGTATAAAGGTAATTTCCATCCCCTTCCTCTATTCCGGTGGCCACCTCAAAAACCTGGTAACCGAAATCACCCATCATGGCCAGGCCGGCGTTCATAAACTCGTTCCTGATGTATTCGGCTGCCACTTTATCTTCCGGTGTGCCGGGATACCTTCCTTTTAGTGAATCAGATGCCAGGAAAGTAACATGCTCCTCCAGTTCATCCGCAGTTATTTCTGCCGGCTGCGAATAAAGCATAAAAGATGTGGTCAATACCAAAAGAAGGGCAATAGTGAAACTCAAGCCGTATTTTAATTTGTTCAATAACATATTATCTGAATTTAATTGATTAAACACTCAAACAAGGCGCAAAATTAGTAAAATCTTATTGCTGACACTTATCAAATTCCGTGCTAGGTAATAAAAAAAGAAGGACGACCCGTATTTGAGTCTGTCCTTCTACCCACCCAGGGATTGACATTGTAGTCAGACCGCTGGGCATAGCACATTACAGATAAAAATGTCATTGCAAGTAGACATACCAGTGTTTTCATGGCTCTAAGTTTTGGTTAATAATCAGCAAGTTATCAGGAAACTGCAAATCAAATATAACTCATCACGATATCAAAATCCACAAAAACAAGGTTTTGGAAAATACAGCCAGTTAATGGTTGGAAAAGTTAAGGGAAAGGCGTTTGGGTAATGAACAATGAACAATGAACAATGAACAATGAACAATGAAAATGATTAGCGCAGGGGTTCAGGGGGGCTCAGAAGCTCAGAAGATACTCGAACGCCGGATTAATCTGTGGAATCGCGCAAAAATCTGCGGGATCTGTGAGAAACTAGAAATGGCCGCATTTTTCGATTCACGACTCACTATTCACGATTCACGGATTTCCCAGTACCCAGAAACATGTAACGATTGCACGATGTAGCGACGTATC
>CAZXWD010000191.1:0-4075 GCA_964644135.1 uncultured Bacteroidales bacterium
ACCACGCCTGCAATGGCATTGCCGCTGGTGCAGACGGTACCGCCCCAGGTGCCGTTCATCGAGCCGCGCAGCACGTGATTGTGGATGTAGTCTTCGATGACCCCGGCCTCGCTCTGCTGGGGCTGTTCAATATCGCTTTCCAGGATGTAGGCAATAATGTAATAGGTGCCTTCCAGGTCTTCCAGGAATTCCGTTTCGAGAGTGGTCGTGAGTTCGCGGGTGGTTTCGTTATAGTCGTTTGTGATGCTGATGGAGGCCTGTTGCGGCTGTTCCAGGATGTCGGCAATGGCGCCGTCCCAGCTTCCCGTGAAAAGGACCGGCGATGCCGCTCCCTCGGGCTGAGTGCGGTTCACCAGTCCGGCCGGATAAAAATAGATCTGGTAGAAGTCATTGTACGCCCCGCCCTCGGGTGTCCTGAAATCATAGGGGAACCCGGAGCTTGGGGTTGAGAAGTTGCCCGCGTGGACCGACATGACGATCAACTGCTCGCCGTATTTTGCCTTCAGGCCCTCTGCCACCTGGGCTGCTTCCGGACAGTTGGGGCATTTATGGCCGGTGTAATCCTCAAGAAGGACCTTTTTCACATCAACATGGTTGGTGTCGCCGCCCCCATGTGTTATGGTATCGGCGTTGGTAAGTTCCACAAAAGGCTCCTCTACTTTGTCGCATGAATGGTTCAGCAGCAGGAGGCCGCCGAACAACAGGACTATGGATAGTTGAAAATATTTTGTTTTCATGGCTTTAGAAACTGCTTGAGATTGTCAAAATGAAACCGAGCGCTGCGGGCACCTGCCTGCAGACCCCTCCGATGCAGATGATGCCTTCGCGTTGCCTGCCGTAGCCCAGCGAGATCCTGTGCGGGCCGTCAACATAAGCTACGTTCCCGGTGTAGTAATGCAACTGCTTGGTGTCGTCAGGATTGCCGTAATTGTACTGGTCCTGGATGGAAAAAAACCATTTGGGGGCAATGCTGTATTCAATCAAAATCATGGCCCAGTCGCCACGGTCCTGGTCGGTGAACAGGTGCTGGTATTCGAACCGGAGCGATTTAGTAGGCCTGATCCGCCAGGTTACGTCGGCAATGCCGATGTTGGCGTGAACGATCGGTTCGCCGATATGCCCTTCTATCACTTCGGTGTTATAGGTCAGGTTCAGGTATTCAAATATAAGCTTCACGCTCCTGCTTGCTTTCTTTTCAAGCTTGATGTTGAGATCCTGGAAGTACCTCTGGCCAAAGCTGAACCATTTGCTGGTGTACCCGCTGGTGCCCCTGGGCGGGTCAATGCCACCTTCTTCAATGGGGGTTTCGGGAAGCACCGGGTCGGAATAGGTCACGTCGAGGCCGTGGACCAGTGAGTAGTTTACCTCGAGCTTCGTGCCGTATTTCCCTCCTAGAGTCGATTTTCTCGGGATAGTATAGGTAACCTGTCCCTGGATTGTGTTTTCACCGTTCAACTGGGTTGCATAGGGGTAAATGGTGGTAAGTGCGTAGGAATGCGGTTTTGTGAACGGCGGGATGAAGTTGATGTCGAGCACGTTGCCGAGTTCGGTCATCCTTGACTTATAGCTCATGTTGTCGATGCGCTTGAACCCGAGGAATATACCGAGGCCTTTCTGCGAATAGGTGAGGTTCAGGAGGAGCCCGTCGCCTGCTTTGTATATGTAATTATTGAATGCAGATGGATTGCTGAATTTATAGACATACTCAGTGTTGAGCGAAAAGCCCCCGCGCATGAGCGTCAGCCGGCCGGAGGCGGCGGCGACATTGTTGGGGATCTTGTATTCATAGTTTTTCACCACCTCGGTCGAGTCGTTGATATGCTCAGTCACCGTTTCGCTTTTTTCAGCCGTTTCGAACTTGCTTACAAAGCTTCCGCCCACCGTAACCCTTGTCTTTTTATCCCTGAGCCCCGGAAAGAGCTCGTTCAGTTCCAGTTGCATGTCGAAGGCCTTGATGATACCGCGGTCGCCTTTGGTGTAGGGTTGCCAGTAATACCGCTGCACGCCGGCCAGGGCGGTGAAGTAGGCCCCTCTCACCGGGTTGAACTTAACCCTCAGCCCTTTGATGGAGTTGTCGTAGCCCAGGTCCCATTCCTGGTAGCTCCTGAGGATCATTCCATTGCCGAACTGCTCGTAGAAATTCCCGGCTGTGAGCTCGAACTTTTCACCTGCATAGCTGGCAAACCAGTAGGGGATGCCCACCCCTTCGTATTCCGTGTCGAAGCCGGCAAGCGGGGGCAGGTAGGACTCAAAGCGCAGCCCTGCCGAGAAGTTACCGATCCGGTACCTGATGTCGCCATAGCCGTTGGTGCGGAATTTCCGCCCCTGTAGTATGGAGTCGGTGATGCCCAGCCCCTCGTCGGGCGAATAGGTCTGTGCGTTGATCTGGAAATTAGCATTTACCTGGCCTGGGGTAGCACCCTGGCCCTTTATGATGCCCGGCAAAATGAAAAGAGAGAATAAAATAACCGGGACCGAAAGCTTCCCAATTCGTTTCAAGGTCTTAGGTTTTTAAGGTTTTTAGTGATCTGAGATGTCTTCCCCTTCAGCAACTTTCTTGATCAGTTCATAGAGTTCCCATTCATTCCCTTCGGCATAGCTGGTATGCTGGTAAACGATCTGCTTGTCGTTGTCGAGCAGGAAGAGGTGCGGGATCATGTTCACGCCCATGGCCCTCTTGAAGTCGCCGTTGGTATCGAGGTAGATCTCGTATTCCCAGCCATTCCCGTTGGCCGTGGGCGCCACTTTGGGCACTGAACGCGCATCGTCGATCGAAACGGCTACCAGTTTCACGCCGGTTTCATCCACCCAGTCGATATATACTTCATTTATGGCATTGAGCTCCCTCATGCAGGGCTTGCACCATAGCGCCCAGAAAGCAAGGACGATGGGCTTTCCGTCGTTATCGATCTCAGAAGTGTTGAATACCTGTCCGTCCAGTGTCCTTATATCGACAGATGGGATTGTCTTTCCGATGAAATCTGCCTGTGCGGATAGAGAGGTTGCCGCGAAGCTGATAAGGGCAATAAGAAAAATCCTTTTCATAGTATTTGGTTATTTAGATAGATAGAACGCTATATCTTAAAAGAGTAACGACAAAAATAAGATTTTAGGGCACATAAACCTCCAGGAGCCGTGATTTTGTTTCGGGCTTCAGCACGATGCGTTCCATAATTGCCGGCACCAGCACGGCGTCCCCTTTGTTTATCATGACGGAGAAGTCGTTTTCGTCGACCAGTTCCACGCCGCCTTCCACACAGATGTATATCACGAACGAGTCGAGCTCCTCGAGGCTTTTTTTGAGCCCCTGGTCGAACTCGATGATGCTGGTGGTGAAGTACGGGCAACCGACCACCTTGTTGGTTTCGTTAAAGCGGATGTTGTAATGCGTTTTATAATCATCGTGGACGTCATAATCGATTGCTTCCAGGGCCTCTTTCACATGCAGCTCACGCGAATTGCCCTGCTCGTCGGTGCGGTCCCAGTCGTAGATCCTGTAGGTGGTATCGGAGGTCTGTTGTATTTCTGCCAGGAGGATGCCCGGGCCGAGGGCGTGCACCCTGCCGGCCGGCATGAAGAAAACGTCGCCCGGTTTCACATCCTCGAAATTCATGATCTCTTTGATCTTTTTCTCTTCGAGGTATTTCAGGTAGGTGTTCTGGTCGATCTTCCGGTTGAACCCGCTGATCAGTTGCGAGTCCTTATCGGCGTCGATGATGTACCACATTTCCGTTTTGCCGTTCCCGATCTTCCGTTTTGCGGCCAGCTCGTCGTCGGGGTGCACCTGTATGGAGAGCCAGTCTTTTGCATCGATGAATTTGATGAGCAGGGGGAATTCGTTCTTGTGCTTGTCGAACACCCCACCGCCAACCAGGTCGTCCATATAGACCTCCACCAGTTCATTGAGTTCATTCCCGGCCAGGAACCCGTTCTCTATGACCGTCTGGTTGCCTTCCACGCCCGACACCACCCACACTTCGCCGCAATTTTGCAGCGGGCTGAAGTCCTTACCCAGTTCGGTCCGTATCTTTTCCCCGCCCCATATCTTTTCTTTGAAGACGGGCTTGAATTTCAG
>CAZXWD010000192.1:0-4074 GCA_964644135.1 uncultured Bacteroidales bacterium
TTAAAACAACTTGCGATTCATACATTTGATAGACTATAGCCTTCATTGTTAATTATTCATTGTTCATTGTTCATTGTTCATTCCTCTTAAATAATCTTAAATCTTCCATTCGCCGGCAATAATTACTTTCTTCAGTCAGTTCTTCAAAAAAACAACGCCAGGCATTATCTTTACCTTTTTGTAAAAACAACCAGGCCCACGGCCGGTCCAAAACCGACAAAAATGGATCTTACCAGAAAGCTCTTGCCTGTCGCTGCCATTATAGCAGGCATCCTTTTCACCCTGAACTCATGCCGGGAACCCCATAAAGAGATCTCACCGGAAGAAGCGGAAAATTATATTTCGGCCTATACTTCAGGTATCATCTCTGCCGGGTCTTCCATAAAAGTGAGGCTGAACACAATCCCTGACATATGGAATGAAGACGCCCCGCCGGATGCTTCAATCCTCAGGATTAAACCTTCAAAAGAGGGAAAGCTTTACCTGCGGAAATTCAATACGCTCGAATTTGTCCCCGACGAACCTCTTTCACAGGGGAAAGAGTATTCCGTAGACCTGATGATGCATAAGATATTCCCCGAAAACTGGTCAGAGCCTCAGGTCTTTTCTTTCAATGTTACCGTTATAGAGCAGGATTTCACTGTTAGAACAAAAGGTCTCAGGCAAGATGAAGAAACAGGTGGGGAAAAATATTTTTTCACCGGTGAACTTCTGACCGCCGATGTTGCATCCATTGCCTCAGTCGAAGAAATGGCCGGGGCATCTATTGGTGACAGGGAACTCGACATCGAATGGGCCGTTGAACAGGACAGCCGTATATTCTCTTTCACCATACCAAACATAACCCGGACCAATGAAGAACAGGAAATGATCCTTTCCTGGGACGGGTCCCTCATCGATGTAGATAAAAAGATCACGGATACGGTGCGGATACCGGCAAGCTACAGGTTCAACATAACCTCCGTGCAGGTTGCTGCAGAAGGGGAACAAAGTGTCACCGTCCGCTTTTCCGATCAACTCGAAAAAACACAGAACCTTAAGGGCATGGCAACAATATCCGGCGCCGACAATGTCAGGATATCCTCATCAGGCAATACCCTGGTCCTCTACCCCGGAGAAAGGCTTTCGGGGGAACATAAACTGGAAGTCTTCAGCGGCATAAGGAATAACAAAGGAAGATCACTGAATAAGGACCATGAATACATCATCAATTTCGAAGACCTTAAACCGGAGGTCAGGCTCCTCAGCAAAGGGGTGATCCTCCCCTCCTCCGAGGGTCTCGTGCTGAACTTCGAGGCAGTCAACCTCAGTGCGATCGATCTGTCGGTCATAAAAATATTCGAAGAGAACATCCCCCGTTTCCTACAGGAAAACCGCCTGGACGGTGAATACCAACTTATGCGTGTCGGAAGGCCCGTTATGAAGAAAAGGATCCCGCTGGGAACAGAAGGGAACGTCTCCACAGGGATGTGGAAAGCCTATTCGGCCGACCTTTCCGGATTGATCGAAAAAGACCCGGGGGCCATGTACAGGGTAATCCTGAGTTTCAGGAAAGAATACTCAACCTACACTTGCAACGGCACTAACAAAGAAACTACCCTGGTCACACCGGCAGAGTATGACCTGGAAGAGGAATTCGGAACCTGGGACGACGGGAGTTATTACAATTACCGCCGTTACCCTTCAGGATACAGGTGGAGGGAAAGGGACAACCCCTGCCATGTCTCCTACTATTATCCCGACAGGTGGGCAACCACCAACCTGCTGGCCTCCGACCTCGGTATCATGGCCAAAAGGACCGAAGACAACTCCCTGCTCTTCGTAGTCACTGACATCCTAACAGCCTTACCACTCGGCAACATTGCACTGGATGTTTATGACTATCAGCTTCAAAAGCTTGAAACTGTGGTTACCGATCAGAAAGGTTTTGCCATTGCGGCTACAGAACGGAAACCATACCTCCTCATAGCCAACAAAGGAAAACAGAAGGGGTACCTGCGGCTCGACGACGGCACCTCGCTCTCACTGAGCAGGTTCGACGTTGGTGGAATGCGGGTGCAGGAGGGTCTGAAAGGTTTCATCTACGGCGACAGGGGTGTATGGAGGCCCGGCGACACTGTGTTCCTGAATTTTATCCTTTATGATGAAAAGAATTCGCTGCCCGAAGGCCATCCGGTTATCCTGCAGTTGACGAACCCACAGGGACAGATGGTTGAGCGCATCGTTAAAAAGGAAAATGTTTCCGGTATCTACAGCTTCACATTTAAAACCGAAGCCGGGGCACCGACAGGCAACTGGAATGCAAAGGTGATGGCCGGCGGCGCCTCTTTTACCAAAAGGATACGAATAGAGACGGTAAAGCCCAACCGGCTGAAAATAGACCTTGATATCGGCGGGGACACGGTTTATACCACTTCCGGGAAGATAACGGGGACCCTGTCCTCACGGTGGCTGCACGGGGCAACCGCCGGGAACCTCAGGGCAAAGGTGGACCTCACCCTGAGAAAGGGATATCATACATTTGAAGGTTTTGAAGAGTTCACCTTCATTGATCCTACGCGGCGTTTTGAATCTTTTACCGAAACTATCTTTGAGGATAATCTCAACGCCGAGGGGAAAGCTACAATAAGGGCCACGGTTTCGAAGGCCAAAAGGGCGCCCGGCCTGCTCAACGCATCCTTTTACAGCCGGGTTTTTGAGCAGGGCGGAGATTTCAGCTTCGATTACAAGCCGGCCGTTTATGCACCTTTTGAAAGGTATATTGGAGTGAAAACACCCGAAGGCGACCGGTGGGGAAGGCTCCTCACCGATTCAACCCACACTGTGGAGGTCGTAACCCTCGACGTCCATGGCAACCCCGTTCCTGGAAGTAACCTTGAAGTGGTAATTTTCAAGGTGAGATGGAGGTGGTGGTGGAATGCCAACGATAACGACCTGGCTTCTTACTACGGCGACGATTTCCACGAGCCGGTGGTCAGGAAAACCATATCCACGGTCCCGGACGGAAAGGCCACTATAGACTTTTCAATTCCATACCCCGACTGGGGCCGTTTCCTGGTACATATCTCCGACCCGGATGGCGGTCATGCCGCGGGAAAGACCGTTTATGTCGACTGGCCCGGTTTTGCGGGTCGCAACCGTGGCGACAGGACTGAAGGGGCATCCATGCTGGCCTTTTCGGTTGATAAGGAAAAATATCAGGTGGGAGACAAGGTTAAGGTCACTTTCCCTTCAACCAGTTCGGGAAGGGCGCTTATGAGCCTCGAAAACGGCTCTGAGATCATCGATGCCTTCTGGATCGATCCGGGGGAGGGACAGACCGAATATTCTTTCAATGTGACGGAAGAGATGTCACCGAATATTTATGTTCACATTACCTTATTGCAACCACATGCACAAACTGCCAACGACCTTCCCATAAGGCTTTACGGGGTCCAGCCGGTCATGGTTGAAGATCCCGGGACAAAGCTCGAACCCGTGATCAAAATGCCGGATGAGCTTTCACCCGAGGAGGAGGTCACCATTATGGTGAGTGAAGAGGGCAACCGGCCGATGGGTTACACCATTGCGGTTGTTGACGAGGGCCTGCTCGACCTCACAAGCTTTAAGACCCCGGACCCCTGGTCGACCTTTTACGCCAGGGAGGCGCTGGGAGTTCAGTCCTGGGACGTTTTTGATCATGTTATCGGGGCTTATGCCGGTGAGCTTACAAAGCTGATGGCGATCGGTGGCGGACTGGATGAAGAAGAAAAAGGAGAAAGGGAGGTCAACCGCTTCAAGCCTGTTGTGAAGTTCTTCGGGCCCTATGAGCTCCGGGGCGGGGAAAAAGATGAAATAACCTTTACCATGCCTAATTATGTGGGCTCTGTAAGGACCATGGTCATTGCATCCGGCGAAAACGCCTTCGGCTCTGCCGAAAAAACAACACCGGTAAAAAAACCTGTTATGGTACTGGCTACCTTGCCAAGGGTGCTGGGCCCGGGTGAAAAGGTAAAAGTACCGGTAAATGTTTTTTTGATGGAAGAGGGGTACGAGAATGTAACCGTCAACATTGAAACGGACGGGCTGCTGGAA
>CAZXWD010000193.1:0-4052 GCA_964644135.1 uncultured Bacteroidales bacterium
AAAAGAGCCGAAATATCTTTCCCTGTAAGGGGTGTGCCATTAAAATACCTTTCTTTAAAGCCTATCTGGCCTAAAAGAGTGCGGTCTGACAGGTTGGTTACCAGTTTTGCCCAAAAATAGGGCTTACCTATGTAAAGACTTGTTTTGTAAACGGCAGAATCAGAAATTAAAGTGTCGAAACTTGCTGTGAGATATCCTTCAGTGAATAGTTTTTCCCTTATCTCCTGCATCTCTTTTCTGGCAGCTTTTTCATCTCTGACTTTCCGGGGATATTTCAACTTTTCGAATACTTCCGCTGAAGTCTTGTCAATAAGATCTATTTGAAAGGGATTGCTTTTTTGTCCTTGGGCATGGCTGGCAATTATTACGCAAGCCAGGAGAAATATTAATATGGAAAAGGTTTTTTTCAAATTTTAAAGAATATACCTGATCTTCAACGGTAAGAGTGGCCGATTATTCTATTTTCCAATCTATTTCCCTAAGTCCCAGCTTTCTGAGTATCTCATTTGTTTTGGAGAAATGCCTGCATCCGAAAAAGCCGTTCGATGCCGAGAAAGGGGAGGGATGGGCGGCTTTGAGAATATGATGCCTTTCAGGATTGATAAGTTCGGCCTTCTTTTGGGCAAATGCCCCCCAGAGCAGGAATACCAGGTTTTCCCTTTGTTCCGACAGGGCTGAAATGGCAGCATCGGTAAACTTTTCCCATCCATTGTTTTGATGGGATCCCGGCTGATGGGCCCGCACAGTCAAAACTGCATTCAGCAACATTACGCCCTGTAAGGCCCACTTTTCGAGGTTCCCGGATTCAGGTATGGGAAATCCCAGGTCATCTTTCAGTTCCTTGAAGATATTTACCAGTGAGGGTGGTTTCGTTACACCTTCGGGAACAGAGAAACAGAGACCGTGGGCCTGGCCGTCGCCGTGATAGGGGTCCTGCCCTATGATCACGGCTTTAACGCGATTGAAAGGCGTAAAGTTGAATGCATTGAATATTTTGGGCCCCGGTGGATAGACCTCATGGTTCTTTTTTTCCTCTTTCAGGAAATCTTTAAGTTCCTGGAAATAAGCTGAACTGAACTCATCCTCCAGCACCTCTTTCCACCGTTCCTCTATCTGAAGATTGTTATTGCCCATATTGCAATGTCAAAACTAACAGTCGGTTACAATATAATCACTAAAATTCTGTTATAAAAATTAAATTAAGTTATTTTTGTACTTTAGTAAAAGACCAATCTTGATTCCGAATATAATGAAAAGGGTATTATTACTTATTGCCGCACTTGCGATATTGGCTCTGACCGCAGTCTCCTGCAGGTCTACCTATGATTGTCCGGCCTACGGCGAAACGCATAAGTACCAGATTGAACAAAGGTACTAGAAGGGCGTTTCATATAGTGTATATGGAATCACCTGGAGGATGTTTCGGGCCAGATCCTCTGTCCATCCGGCTTTCAAGACTATGAAATTACAGCTTTCCATATGGATCATTATTTTGCTGGCATCTTTGTCGTTAAATGGCTATGCACAGTTTGAGTATGATACAGAAGATACCATCAGCGACAGGGTGCTGCTGAGAAAGGAACTTACGGGTGGTGTGCTGGTACACAACCTGGGTATGGGTGCGCAGTTCAGAACGGGCAGGAACATCACTTATTTTAAGTCCCGCATCTTCGAAGTGGAGTTTGTGAGCATGAAACATTCCAAACAGATCAGGGTTATCAATCCCTATTATTTCAATGCCCGCAGCTATGTATATGGCAAGCTAAATCATGTTTATGTGCTCAGGGGAGGATATGGTATTAAGAAATTACTGAACCGCAAGCCTTACTGGGGGGGTATTGAATTGCGCTATCTGCTCATGGGTGGGGCATCTCTTGCTATTATGAAACCTGTATACCTATATTTCTGGGATGAAACCTATACCATAATAAACGAAGAGCGCTATGATCCGGAAAATCCCTATCACGGTAGTGAATACATATATGGAAGGGCACCTTATACCAGCGGCCTGCGTGATCTGAATGTATCACCAGGGCTTATGGCAAAGGCCGGATTGAACTTCGAATTCGGCAAATACAATTCAAGGATACAGGCATTAGAGGCAGGGGCGGTTGCAGAATTTTTCCCAATCTCGATACCCATTATGGCCCAGAACCCGCCACATAATTTTTTCCTCACATTTTATATCTCATTTACCCTGGGTAAAAGGTATAATTGATAGCTGATAGCTTTTGGCTTTTAGCTGATAGCTATTGGGTAATGGCAATTATCCGCACGAATAAAAACATGTACAAAGATCCTTATTCTTAAATCTTATATCAAAAAAAAAGACTCCTCATATCTTGGAGCCTTTTTTGATTTATTTAAAAGTGAATATTATCTGACGATCAATTTCTTCATCATCGATCTTTCACCGTTGTTGACCTTGATAAGATAAATACCGCTGTCAAGGTTGCTTACGTTCATTGTAGCTACCTGTGAAGAATTAAGGTTGAGCCTGGTTGAAAGCACATCTTTACCGAGCAGATCGCTGATGGTAACTTCTACCTCTCCATAATTAGCGGAAGAAGAGATGAAAAGAACTTCATTTACCGGGTTGGGATATACATTGTACTGAAGCTCATTGCCCGGTTCGTCGATACCCACAGGTGGTACTGTCGTGAATGACCAGGTATCGCTCCAGTTAGTGGTATCAACCGGAATAAGGCCCCTGACCCTCCAGAAGTACTGGGCTTCCTGTTCCAGTATAATGGGAAGGATAAGTATTACATCAGGTGCCAGAATGTCCTCGTCAACAAGTGGTTCTTCGAATCCTTCATTATCATCCAGTTGTACCTGGTAATGAATGGCTCCTCCTATTTCTTCCCATTCAAGCACAGGTACAATTTTGACATCCACTGTATTATTTCCCGGACTGTAAAGATCAACATTGTTTATTGTTGTGAAGGTCCGTACTTCCGACCAGTCGGAAACATCCTTAGTATGAATGGCCCTGACACGCCAGTTATATTCAAGTCCAAACCTGAGCTGCTCTCCTTCGATCTCTGTTTCTGAAGTTGTGAGATCGATGGATGAGTTGAATTCAGGGTCATCATCAATTTCTATTTCATATGAAACATTTTCACCCGTGGCGTCCCAGGTAAAGGTTAAATTCAAATGCTCATCTGAGCTGTTATTGTTGGGTTTGTTGAGTTCGGGGGCTGCCACTGTATAAAATGAGAAAGGCGCCGACCAGTCTGATGTATCCTGGCTGTGTATTGCCCTCATTCTCCAGTAAAAGGTAGTGCCAAAACGCAATTCAGAAAGCTGGAGTGATGTGAGGTCACCTGCCACCTCTTTGGGGGTTGCCAGCGGGCTGTTGAATGCTTCATCACTGTAAGCTAGCTGGAATCCTTCCTCACCGGCAACAAATCCCATATCATTCATGAAAAACACCGTTTGAAGGTCAAGGTCCGTTCCGCTTGAGGGCTTGATCCATTCAGTTACATCGTAATACAGCATCGTTCCGCTCCTGCCAACGGCCCATCCGGTAGAAGGATCGAGGAAAGTCATGGAATAGACATCCCTGCTGGTAAGGTTGTGGTCGTATTCAGTCCATTCCATACCGTCGAATTTAAGAATTGTACCGGCTTTTCCGGCCGCCCATCCCATATTGCCTTCAAACATGGCTATTGAGTACATATCCCTGGTGGTGCCTGTTTCCTGCTCGGTCCATTCGGTTCCATCATAAAAGAGGATGGTTCCCGTTTCACCGGCTGCCCATGCGTTGCTCATATCCACCAGTGAAAGGGCGAATATATCCTTGGTTGTGGGTGTGCTCATTTCTGTCCACTCCGTACCGTTGTAATAATATATTTCACCTCCGTTTGCAGCGACCCAGCCGTTCATTTCGTCGGTGAAGAGGATATCATTAACATCCTCACCGGTAGGGCTTTCAAGTTCAGCCCATTCTGATCCGTTCCATATTAACATAGTACCATCTTCACCTGCAGCAACTACCATTGTATCATTTACCACTTCGATGGCAAAAAGATCGTCTGATGTGTTGCTTT
>CAZXWD010000194.1:0-4032 GCA_964644135.1 uncultured Bacteroidales bacterium
AGCCATAGGCATTTCCTAACTATCTTTCAAGGTGCAGTTGGCCGGAGGGTTACAACTGATCCAGTAGTTTTATTGATCATAGGGTTAATTTTTAATTATAGGTTGATGAATTATATTCGTTCTACAATAAACAGTCAAGAAGTAAATCCCTCTCTCTAAGTGTGAAAGATCAACTAAATGATTGGGAGAATCACTTATGGATAAAACTCGATTAAACACTACAGTTCCGCATGTATTATAGATTTTAAGAGTGGCATCTTTTGACTGCATGTCCGTATTGGCGATATCAATGTACAATTGATTTCGAAATGGATTCGGAAATACAGATATTTTTGAAACATTGTATTTCTGTTCGTCAATAGACACTATGGGATTATTGCTTCTATATACTTTATTGGGAAATTGAGTAATTGCGTAAATGAATCCATTTGGTGAAATTTCTAAGGAAATTAAGGAAGAATTTTCATGCAATCCATCATTTAATGATGACCATGAGAGTCCATTATCGGACGAAAATTGAACACCTTCAGGACCAAAATCGCTATCACATCCGGCATAAATTCCACCATTTGCATCAACAGCAAGGCAAGTAACTAAATGACCACTTAAGATGTTATCCCAAGTAAACCCGTTATCAATAGATCTGAATACTCCATATTCTTTGAAATTATATCGAAAATTAATTCCGCAGAGAAGATGGTTATCAGAGTCAATTTCAAGTGAAGAAATCCCAGATCCTGTGAGGCTAATATTTTGCCAGGAACTTCCAGTATCTAATGAGTGATAGATTCCACCATATTGTGATCCCATAAAGTTCGTGGAACCTGAAAATAATACTTCATCTTTTTGAAGAATGTCCTTAAAAATGTCTTCAGTTGAACCAAACAGAACTTGATTCCAATTAATTCCATAATCAATCGATTTAAATATCCCTTCCCATTCGCCAATTAAGAATATTGAATCATTGTTGACCAATCTAAGAACAATGGCTCCCTGGACTGTGGTTTCGACTGAATCCCAAGATACACCCAAATCATTTGATGTGAATAAATATCCATCTGGATCAGTCCCCACGTATACAGTGCCTTCTGATGTAATTTCTATATCCTTATTGTATGAATCAATCAGGTTCAGATTGAGATCTATCCATGTATCACCATCATCACTAGATCGAAATATCGAGTTTGTATTTAAAAGAAAGGTGTACCCATTTGCATCAAAATCGATCCTTCTTGGAATTGCCTCATCAGCGATATGAATTTCGCGCCAAAAATCCTGTCCGGAAGAAAAAGAAAAGAATCCTGTTAAGAATATAAAAATCAAAAAAAAGCGGGTTTTCATTTACTATGCAATTGTTTATGGCTTTTTAATTAATCTGATTATCCGGTAGAAGAAATGGGTTGATTCGATTTCGGCTCCTAAATATACGTTTATATTCTAACAAATCAAATCCCTTTCTGCACCCGGCCCTTCCTGTTTCTGGCTTTTATCAAGGGGTCAACCGGAGCGGGAAACAATTTTGCAATCTTGTGGCTTTCTTCCAGATTTTATTAACCGCGAATGCACTAATATCATTCGAACTCCATTCGTGCATTAGTGGCTTTTAATTATTATCCGGTCTGTGGCAGGTTGCTTGTTTTTTTATTTTTTGCCTGGTATTAATCTGCTTTCAAGATCTTTCTGCTGCATACCAGAACATCATCCTTTGCCAGCACAATAAAGTACATTCCCTGGTTGAGGGGAGCAACAGAGACAGAGGTTTCATAGGTGCCCGGCTTCTTCTTTCCCAGGGGCCTGGTCATGTGAGTACCCTTATTTCATCAGGGTGCTGATATTCATGAAATTAACTATCCCTGCAAGTTCATTTTCAAACTCAAGGTTACCAGAGTATATAAGATAACCCTGGTTTTCTTGATTACTGGTTCGTTGAAAATACCTGATCCCTTTGAGCAAGTTTTCGTTGAATGTCATAGCTGCTTTGATCTCCACGGGAATCAATTTTTCGTGCTTTTTTATTATCAGGTCAACTTCGTTCTGGTTGTTGTCCCTGAAATAAAAAAAGGTTGGGTCCAGCCCCTTGTTTAACCGTTCTTTTACAAAATCCATTACTACCATATTCTCAAAAATGCCCCCCAGTAATGGATCACGCATAACCTGTCCAACAGTTTCTATTCCCAGCAAATAGCAAACAAGTCCTACATCAGTAAAATATATTTTAGGGGACTTAATTAATCTTTTCCCGAAATTTTCATAGTAAGGGTATAGTCTGAATACCAGAAAAGAGGCTTCCAAAACCGACAACCATTCAGACAATGTGGTGGATGAAACGCCCAAATCTCCTGAAATGGAATGCAGGTTAAGAATTTGCCCAACCCTGCCTGCCAGGATGCGTACAAAACTTTCAAAATTATTCAGGTTTTTAATTTGCAATAGCTGCCTCAGATCCCGCTCCACATATGTTTGAAAATAGTTTCTATTCGCTTTATATGGATTAAGTTTTTTATTGTATATCCCCGGCATAAACCCAGTCATGAGCAGTTCATCACGACTTGATCGTATGCCTGATCTTACCAGTTCATTTATTGAAAGAGGCAACAGCCTGAGCAGAGCTGTACGTCCGGCCAATGATTGTGACACCGCCTCATTCAATGTTTGTTGATGACTACCGGTAAGCAGGAACACACCGCTTTCCTGCTTATCATCGACAATTACCTGAATGTATGACAGCAAATCCGGAACCCTCTGGATCTCATCAATAATTACCGGTGTCTTGAACCGGCCAAAAAAAGCATTCGGGTCGTTCTCTGCCAATCGGCGCATCTCCGGTTGCTCCAGGTTACAATAGCTGTACTCCGGAAACGTGGTTCGTGCCAGGGTAGTCTTACCCGATTGACGCGGCCCGGTGATCGTTACAACCGGGTAAGATGACATCAGGTTTTCAAGCTCTTTTTGTATCTCTCTTTTTATCAACATAGAGCAAATATATCAAAGAATTATACAAATTACAAGTATTACTTGAAATATGTATGGTATTTTGCTCTATTACTTTTCGAACTCCATTCGTGCATTGGTGGCTTTTAATTCTTATCCGGTCTGTAGCAGAGTGCTTGTTTTTTATCTTTTGCCACGAATCCGCCGGCCGGCGGACAAGTTGCACGAATAGCATTAGTGGCCTATTTATGTATTAGCCCGAATAACTTTTATGATGATTTTTGGAAAGTGCAGATAGACAAGCTGAAGATCATCTCACGATCACAACGGTTCCGATTATTGTTTGTTCTCCTTCAACCCCCGGAATCCCTTCAACCTGGAACTTGATCCGGTAAATATATGCTCCCGCAGGACACTCCCGGCCGTTCTTCGTGCCATCCCATCCCTGGCCGATGTCATGCGAAGTAAAGACTTCTCCACCCCACCGATCGTAAATTGTAAACTGTAAACTGTAAATTGTAAATGCCGGATTAGTGAGTACCGGTTTGAATACATCGTTCCTCCCATCTCCATCCGGGGTAAAGGCATTGGGGATGTAGAAATACTGCGAAGGCTCGATTACAGGCTCATCGCGCAGGACTATGTAGACCGAATCGCTGCCCAGGCAGCCTGCCTGGGACTCCATCTCAACCGAGTACATCCCTTCCGAATAGATTTCTATGCTTTCGCTGCTGTCGCCGGTGTTCCAGAGGTAATGCGCCTGTCCGGTGCCTGCTTCCAGGATATAGCCCGGATCCACCACAAGTGTGTCGCTGCCGTGAAATGCTGCAACGGGGTTATCGCTCACGATCAGGGTGATGGTCTTCTGGTCGGTGCAGCCCATGAAGTCGGTGGCCAGCAGGGTGTAATCTCCCGCATCGTCCTTGGTGACACTCCAGAAGGCAGGGTCATCCGGACTGGTGTGGCCGTCGGGCCAGGTCCACAGGTAGGTGAAGGGCGGCTGGTTGCCGGAGGCGATGCCCATGAAGCTGACAAAGTCACCAATGCAGACGGTCTTTGAATCTGTCGATGGGGAAAGGATGACAGGAGGCTCGTAGATGG
>CAZXWD010000195.1:0-3996 GCA_964644135.1 uncultured Bacteroidales bacterium
GAGCTTAGAGTTTAGAGCTTAGAGTTTAGATGTCTTTACTCTAACAGCTAACAGCCATCAGCCAAAAGCTAAAAGCTATGAAATACATCGACGAATACAGGGATAGGGAAAAGGTGAGGACGCTGTCCGAACTGATAAAGAAAACCTCCAGGAAAGAGGTTGCCTTTATGGAGGTTTGCGGAGGGCATACCATGGCCATACAGAAATTCGGCATCCCCTCCCTCCTGCCGGATAACGTCAGGCTCATTTCAGGCCCCGGCTGTCCTGTGTGTGTCACGGGCAGGAACTACATCGACAGGGCTGTGGCATACTCCCGGCTCAGAGACGTAATAATCACCACGTACGGTGACCTGATAAGAGTGCCGGGTTCCACTTCGTCGCTCGACAATGAGAAAGCCCGTGGAGCCGACATCAGGATCGTGTACTCCATCCTTGATGCCCTTTCTGTAGCCAGGGACAATCCTGCCAAAAAAGTTGTTTTTCTCGGCATAGGGTTTGAAACCACATCGCCGGCCACAGCAGCCGGAATACTGAACGCTGGAAAAGAGGAGCTTGGAAACTTTTACGTATACAGCGCACACAAAGTGATGCCGCCGGCAATGGAAGCCCTGATAGATGAAGGGGTCAAAATTGACGGCTACATTGCACCGGGACATGTGAGCACTATCACGGGCACTGAAATGTATAACAGCATACCGGAGAGGTTCGGGCTTGGCTGTGTGATCTCAGGTTTTGAGCCGGTCGACCTTCTTCAGTCAGTCTATATGCTTGTAAAGCAGATTGAATCGAAAAAGCCTGCAGTAGAAATACAATACAAGAGAGCGGTAAGGAATGAAGGCAATTTGAAGGCAAAAGCCATGCTGGACGAGGTATTTGAGCTCAGGGACGACTGGTGGCGCGGACTCGGGACCTTAAAGAACAGCGGAATGGGCATCAGGGAAAAATACGCCTCTTTTGATGCTGAAAAACAGCTATATGTTGAAGTTGAACCGACCCTTGAAGAAAAAGGCTGTATTTGCGGCGAGGTGCTGAAAGGACTGAAAACACCGAAAGACTGCAGGCTTTTTGCCACGGTCTGCGACCCCTCTAACCCTGTAGGCGCCTGCATGGTATCGAACGAAGGGGCCTGCCACGCATTCTACAGGTACAACAGGTGAAATTATGATGAAAGGAAAGAATATATTACTTGGTCATGGCAGCGGCGGGAAATTATCCCATGAGCTCATTGAAAGCCTTTTTGTTAAATATTTTCATAATCCCGTACTTGATGAACAAACCGACTCGGCAGTGCTAGGCCCGGTCGAAGGCCACCTTTCATTTACCACCGATTCATTTGTAGTGGACCCTGTTTTTTTCCCGGGAGGGGATATCGGGAAACTTGCCGTATGCGGCACCGTCAATGACCTGGCTGTGTCAGGGGCCGACCCCCTTTATCTTAGCGCTGGCTTTATCATAGAAGAAGGTTTTCCAATGGATGATCTTGAGAAGATCGTAAAGTCGATGGCTGAAGAAGCCCGTAATGCAGGAGTACAGATAGTGACAGGTGATACCAAAGTAGTGAACAGGGGGCATTGTGACAAGATCTTCATCAACACCACAGGTATAGGCAAGCTTCCGGAAAAGTTTACCGGGATCAGCTCAGGAAGGGGAATAAAGCCAGGTGATAAGATCATTGTAAACGGCTACCTGGGCGACCACGGGATGGCGATCATGGCTGCACGGGAAGAGCTGAATATCAAGAGCGACCTGGTTTCTGATTGTGCTTCCCTTAACGGTCTTGTAAAGAAGGCCATGGAAGCATCAGATAGCATAAGGTTCATGCGTGATGCCACACGTGGCGGGCTTGCAACCGTAATTGCCGAAATGGTTTCAGGAAAGCCTTTCGGAGTAATGATTGACGAGGAAAGCATTCCTGTAAGGGAAAGCGTCAGGGGGTTTTGTGAACTCCTGGGGTTTGATCCGCTGTACGTTGCCAATGAGGGCAAAGTTGTCCTTGTAGTCGCGGCAGAAGATGAGGAGAGGGTACTTGCTGCACTCAGGGATCATGAACTTGGAAAGGACAGCCGGACCATTGGCGGGGTCTCCTCAGAATATCCGGGAAAATGCTGGCTTGAAACCCAGGTGGGCGGCCGCAGGATCATTGATATGCTGGCCGGTGAACAGCTCCCGAGGATCTGCTGATATAAGGAGACCGAAGTTAATTGAACCCTTTCTCTTTGTAGTACTTCTCAACCAGCGAGTCCGGATCTTCCATCACAATGTAATGGTTTTTGCAGCCATACCGGGAACAGATGCTCACCCTCCCTCCTATTGAGCATCTAAAAGAGACGATCGGGGCAAAACACTGGTCGCATTCCACTTTTCTCCGCCTTAAATTCTTTCCGCAGTACGGACAATAGAACTTTGCTATGCTTCCCTCCTTTATCGATATGTCGGAGGAATAATTATAATCCCCATAAATGGAGCTCAGCCATATTTCACCTTTTGTTCCGGTATCTGTTTTTATCTTGAGATAAATACTTTGTGCATTATTGATGAAATTAGTATCATCCATCAGCGTGTGGCCGCAATACGGGCAGCTTACTTCTACTTCAATTCTCTTTTTCATGCGTGTTGGCTTTTGGCTCTTACAAATCTGCTTTCAACTGGTATCACGTTTAATAAAGTTAATAAATTTCAATCCCGAAATCAAGCCTGATTCCCTGTGTAAAATGGTTTCATGAGGAACTATTTTGTTAATTTTGCAATGATAAATAAACTATTAAAACTATGTGCGGAACTTGCGGATGTGGAGAAGAAGGCGGTGTGAGTATCCTGAAGCCGGGAGAAGAACAACACCATGACCATAACCACGATCATCACCATCACCACCATGATCACGACCATGACCATCATCACCATGGGACTGAAATAAAGATGGAACAGGATATCCTGCAAAAGAACAACCTGCTTGCTGAAAGGAACAGGGGATATTTCGAAGCCAAGGGCATCATGGCCATCAACCTGGTAAGCTCACCGGGATCAGGCAAGACAACACTTCTTGAAAAGACCATAAAAACGCTCTCAAAAGATAAGCAGGTTTTTGTAATTGAGGGTGACCAGCAGACTTTTAACGACGCCAAAAGGATTGAAGAAGCAGGCGCTCCTGTGGTACAGGTAAACACCGGCAGCGGATGCCACCTGGATGCGCAGATGATCAATTCCGCAGTGAAAAAGCTGGAAGTGGCCGACAATTCACTCCTGCTGATCGAAAATGTCGGCAACCTGGTATGTCCTTCAATGTTCGACCTGGGTGAATCAAAACGGGTCGTCATTATGAGCACTACTGAAGGCGAGGACAAGCCCATTAAGTACCCCAATATGTTCCAGACCTCCCATCTCTGCATTATCAACAAGACGGACCTTCTCCCCTACGTTGATTTTGACATGGAAAAGGCCAGGGAATATGCCCTCAGGGTAAATCATCACCTGGAATTCATCGAAGTATCGGCAAAAACAGGAGAAGGACTTGAGAAGTTTGTGGAATGGGTTTCTGTAAATAGATGATTTCCTTTTCCCCTATCGGCATCATTCATACCCCTTACAAAGAAATGGCGCCTTTCAGGCCGGATATTAAGGCAGACGGGGAGTTTTTCCTTGAAGTCTTCCCGGAATATGCTGAAGGGCTGAAGGACCTTGACAGGTTCAGTCATATCATAGTGCTCTTCTACCTCGACCGTACCAAAAAGCACCATCTGACGGCCCATCCGCCAAAATTCAACGGCAGTAAAGAAGTTGGTGTATTTGCCAGCAGGAGCCCCTACCGGAAAAACAAAATAGGGATGAACACGGTTGAGCTGAAGAAGATCGAAGGCAACCTGGTATATACATCACCCCTGGATGCCCTTGATAATACACCACTCATCGATATTAAACCTTACGTTAAGGACCTTGATTGTTTTCCGGAAGCCAATGAAGGATGGCTAAATGATTGAACGATTATCGATTATCAATTAT
>CAZXWD010000196.1:0-3975 GCA_964644135.1 uncultured Bacteroidales bacterium
AGGTCAGGCAGTCTATGGAAAAGGCCTTCAGAGAAAGGGAGGAGGAATTAAGGGAGCTCAGAAAAACTTTAGAGGAACAACAGAAGATGATCCGGAAAGAAACTGAAGAAGTGCAGAAGAAGATAAGGGAAGAGATCATTATCGAAATGGAGGACGGTATCCATTCATGGAGCGATTCAGCCAATAATTATTTATACAGGTTCAGAACCGATTCTCTCGGAAAAGGTCCCCGTTATTTTTATTTTAACGGTGAAGAGGGGTTGTTTGAACCCGGAGATCTCGACTTTGATTTTGATACTGAGGAATTCGAAGAGAAAATGAAGGAATATGAATTTAAGATCCAGGAGTACGGTTCAGAGCTCGGAGAAAATCTGGCTAAGATATACCGCCACAGGATGCCCGACAAGTGGGCTTATAAATACCACCATGATCCGGGTGAATATATGTATCACAATAAAACTGAAAAAATTATCAGGCAGGAACTTATTGACGACGGATTGATCGAAAGGGGAGGGGACTACGTTATCGAGCTTAACGACAGGCAAATGCTCATTAATGGCGAGAAGCAGCCCAGGAGTGTTTACCAGAAATACAAAAGGCTTTACGAGTCGATGGAGGATGAAGAAATAAAAGGTGATTTCAGATATAAACTGGTCTTTTAACCAGACCCGGTGAAAAAAAAGCTGCCCTTGAAAGGCAGCTTTTTTTATGTTGTAGAATGATCAGGCTTGTGCTGTGGGGCCTCCCATATTGAAGGGTGGCATTCCTTCGTGCCCTTCCGGCACTTTGATCTCACCATGCACCGATTCATATTTGCCAATATTATCGCGCAATGCCTTCAGCAGCCTCTTTGCATGCTGAGGGGTGAGTATAAGTCTTGCCTTCACCTTAGCCTTGGGGGCTCCAGGCATCATTTTAATAAAATCCACTATGAACTCAGAAGGTGAATGGGTTATCATTGCGAGATTTGAATAGATACCCTCAGCCTGTTCCTCGCTGAGTTCGATATTGATCTGATTTTTTCCTTTTTTTTCTTCCATGATTATTTCTCCATTTTATCTTCTTCAATTATATTCTCAGATTCATCACCCCTGGCAGCCATGATCTCCTCATACTCTTCCCTTGAGCCAACTATGATGTCTTCGTACTTCCTGAGTCCTGTGCCTGCCGGTATCTTATGGCCAACAATGACGTTTTCCTTGAGCCCGTTGAGCTCGTCGGTTTTTGCAGTGATAGCGGCCTGCGTGAGTACTTTGGTTGTTTCCTGGAACGATGCAGCAGATATCCAGCTTGTGGTTTGAAGTGATGCCTTTGTAATACCCTGAAGCACCTGACGTGCAGTTGCGGGCCTTGCATCCCTCGCTTCCACCAGCTTTTTATCGCGCCTTTTCAACATTGAGTTTTCATCCCTGAGTTTTCTGGCAGTCACTATCTGCCCTGATTTGAAGACGTCTGAATCACCTCTGTCAATAATAACCTTCTTACCGAAGATCTCATCATTTTCATCCTGGAATTCTGTCTTATTGACAAGCTCTCCTTCGAGGAACTTGGTATCGCCCGGGTCTTCAACTTCTACCTTGCGCATCATCTGGCGTACAATTACCTCAAAATGCTTATCATTTATTTTAACACCCTGCAGACGATAAACTTCCTGGATCTCGTTCACAATATATTCCTGCACCTTCATCGGCCCTTTAATGGCAAGGATGTCGGATGGTGTCATCGCACCGTCCGATAGCGAGGTACCGGCCTTTACATAGTCGTTTTCCTGGGCAAGTATCTGCTTTGAAGTAGGGATAAGGTACCTTTTTTCTTCGCCTGTCTTGGATGTAATGATCACCTCACGGTTTCCTCTCTTCAGCTTTTTGCCGAAAGAAACAACACCATCGATCTCCGATACAACAGCGGGATTCGACGGGTTTCTCGCCTCAAAGAGTTCAGTTACCCTCGGGAGACCACCGGTAATATCCCCGGTCTTTCCTATCGCCCTTGGTATCTTCACCAGTGGTTCACCGGATTTGATCTTTTTACCATCGTCAACAATGATGTGGGCACCAACGGGGATATCATAAGTTTTAACTATCTCGCCACTGCCTGAGAGAATATGTATCGCAGGGTTCTTTGTTTTTTGTCTCGACTCTACGATCACCTTGTCAACATAACCGGTCTGTTCGTCCGACTCAACCCTGTAGGTCCTGCCTTCAACAATATTCTCGAACTGTATCTTTCCTGAATATTCTGAAAGAATTACAGCATTGTAAGGGTCCCATTCGCTTATCCGGTCACCCTTCTTCACCATATCGCCGCTGCTGAAGAATAGTTTGGCGCCATAGGGTATGTTGGATGAGGTAAGCGGTATATTCGTATTCGGATCGATGATCCTCATCTCTGCCGAACGTCCTATCACCATCTGGTAGGACTTTCCTTCCTTATCGGTATATTTCACCGACCTGAGCTCGTCTATTTCTAGCCTGCCGTCGTACTTGGCCTCGATCTTTGAAATAATGGCGATGTTCGATGCGGTACCACCCACGTGGAATGTACGCAACGTAAGCTGGGTACCCGGCTCTCCAATCGACTGTGCGGCTATAACACCCACCGCTTCACCTTCTTCAACCAGTTTGCCAGTTGCCAGGTTCCTTCCGTAGCACTTTGTACATACTCCGTGCTTCGATTCACAGGTGAGTACCGACCTGATCTCCACCTCCTCTATTGGTGATTCTTCAATTACCTGGCAGATCTCATCGGTTAGCTCTTCACCGGCACTTGCCAGGACTTCACCTGTTTGCGGGTGGAAGATGTCGTGCAGGGCCACCCTTCCGAGTATCCTGTCGTACAGTGATTCCACTACTTCCTCGTTCTTTTTGAGTGCCGAGATGGTAAGTCCTCTTAGTGTACCACAGTCCTCTTCCGAGATAATGACATCCTGGGCAACATCCACAAGCCTTCTTGTAAGGTAACCTGCATCGGCCGTCTTGAGGGCAGTATCAGCAAGACCTTTCCTGGCGCCGTGGGTGGAGATAAAGTACTCAAGTACTGAAAGCCCTTCCTTAAAGTTTGAAAGGATGGGGTTTTCGATGATCTCACCACCTGTTGCACCTGATTTCTGAGGTTTCGCCATCAGGCCCCTCATTCCGGATAACTGCCTGATCTGTTCCTTTGAGCCCCTCGCTCCCGAGTCTAGCATCATGTAGATCGGATTAAAGCCCTGCCTGTCGGTCGAAAGCTCCTTCATGACCTGTTGTGTCAGCTTGGAGTTGGTATGTGTCCAGATGTCGATGATCTGGTTGTACCTTTCATTGTTGGTAATGAAACCCATATTATAGTTGGCCAACACCTCTTCAACTTCGGTATTTGCCTGCTGGATGAGGTCTTCCTTCAGATCCGGTATTATCACGTCACCAAGGTTGAATGAGAGCCCTCCTGAGAAAGCCATCCTGAAACCAAGGTGCTTGATGTCGTCGAGGAAATTGGCCGCCTTCTTGGTTCCGGTGAACCTCAGGATCCTGCCGATAATATCACGCAGCGCCTTCTTTGTAAGAAGCTGGTTGATATACCCGATCTCATTGGGCACAACTTCATTGAAGAGCAGCCTGCCGACGGTCGTTTCAACCTTTGTGGTCTGCAGTTTTCCATCGATAAGGTCTTCTACATAAACGTATATGACAGCATGAAGGTCAACTCTTTTCTCATTGTAGGCAATGATAACTTCTTCTGCAGAGTAGAAAGTCCCTCCTTCACCCTTGACAGGATATTCTTTGGTGCTCTTGCGGCCTTTGGTCATATAGTACAGGCCGAGTACCATGTCCTGCGAAGGAACTGCAATTGGTGCACCGTTGGCCGGGTTCAGGATATTATGCGAAGCCAGCATCAGGATCTGTGCTTCCAGGATTGCGGCATGTCCCAGTGGTACGTGCACAGCCATCTGGTCACCATCGAAGTCGGCATTGAACGCCGTACATACCAGCGGGTGTA
>CAZXWD010000197.1:0-3916 GCA_964644135.1 uncultured Bacteroidales bacterium
GGGAAGACGGGAGGACGGGAAGACGGGAGGACGGGAAGACGGGAGGACGGGAAGACGGGAGGACGGGAGGACGGGAGGACGGGAAGACGGGAAGACGGGAAGATGGAATGGGGTAGAGGATGTTATAATTTCCATTTTTCGGGTTGGGTAGATATTTTAATAAGTTTTCCTAGGATGTTCTTATATGTAATTATTAGTTGCTGAGCTTGTCGGGGCTCTATATAGTTACATGCTTTTGCAATATAGATCCATGACAACGTTTCTGCAGCCTCTGATTCGGCATCAGATAATTTCAAAACAAAATGTTTCGGATACTTCCGTTTATGGTATGCTTCAGCAATGTTTGCGCAAACTGATCTGGAGGATCTTCTAATCTGATCTGTTAAAGAGTATTTTTCCTCTTTAAGGAATTCTTTTGAGAGATTGAAAATCTTCATGGCTGCACGGAAACTTACCTTGTACACGTCCAGTTCTTCAAAACATGTTATTTTCATGATAATCAGCTTCTTATTGAGGAAGAATTGTCTGTCTTCCCGTCTTCCAGTCCTCCAGTCTGATGGTGAACACCAAACTTTCTAAGCTATTTATCGGTGAAATCTCAAAAAATACCTATTTACTTCTCGCTTTTTTAAAAACAATATTATACATCGCCTTGCGGAAGTATTTGAGGTCGGTGAGGAAAGGGTGCCGCAGGTAGGAGTGGATGTAGCGGCGTTCGGATTCCTGGATCGCTTCCAGGGTGTCGGGGAGGTCGGCGTAGTAGGGCGGGATGAGCCCGGGCCTGACCTTGATGCGGAGTTGCTGCAGGTCTTCGGAATAGAGTTCAAAATAATGACGGCTGAGGGGCCTTACGCCTACCAGCTTGAGGTCGCCCCTCACCAGGTTGATCAGCATGGGGAGCTCGTCGATCCAGAGTGTGCGCATGACCCGGCCTATGGTGGTGATGCGGAAGTCGTTATCGAACTTGCCGCCCTCCTGCAGGTTGTACTTGTCGTAAATGTATCCCTGCAGGTACTCCGAATAGGGGTGCATGGTCCGCATCTTGTACACGTAGATCATCTTACCTTTCTTTCCCACACGCTTCAGCCTGATAAGAGGGCCATAAGTTGGGTTGTAGTCGTAAGAAGGCTCCTGGATCTTCCTGGCCGAGAAATAGATCCTGCCGTCGATGAGCCTGTCGTCGAGCAGCTCGAAGCCGCAGGAGTAAAGCCTGCCGAAAGTCTCGGCCTTCGAGAGGGCGCGGTTCCTCCCGCGTGTCACGAAAAAGTAGAACTTCTTCAGTCCGCCAACCTTCGGGAATACTCGCTTCCAAAGGAAATACAGCGTATAGTAGAGATAATTGAGCACCGGGGGGTACCTTTTAAGTATCTTCCTTTTGATCAGGGCATTGGTGGAAGCGCAGCCGATGAACACCCCGCTGTAAGGCAACTTGCAGTTCACCGACTCGAAGAACTTGTTGATCCGCTGTATGTCGTTGATCCGCTTCAGGTTCACCAGTGAATTGTAAAAATCGTCGGGCTGGTTGTCGATGTTGAAACGCGTGGTTGTGGAAACCAGCAGGCTGCGGTCGTGCTCCACATCCAGGTGGGTCTTGATGAACTCATACGCTTCTTCACCTGCCTCACTGATTATCAGGTCTTTGTTGAGCGGCGGAACGGGCGCCCTGTTCCGCGCCTCCAGAATGCTGTCGGTTTTGGCCAGCCTTTCCCGTTCTTCGTATGCCTTCAGCCTCGACTCGGTGAACTTGTCGATCTTCTCGGCATCCCTCCGCATCTGCCGGTTATAGAAGTACAGGTAGCCGAACACCACCTCCAGCACGAACGAAAGGAAGATGGTGCCGAAAACGATGAGCCGGGAGTACGAGAACTGCCCGAAGGCATAGATAAGGGTTACGGTGGTGGCCAGGATGATGAAGTCGCCGGCGATGATGGGGAAGAGGATGTCGTTGAGCGTCTCTTTCTTGTGGAGGCGGTACTTGTCGATCGAGAACGAAACCGCCAGCCAGATGACGAGAAAGAAGAGGAAGGGCGGGGAGTACTCTGGCAGGTAGATCCTTCTCGATGCCGGTTTCAGCCAGATAAAGAAAAGGAAGGCAATGGTAACCAGCAGTATGTCGATGAAGATGTAAAGAAGGGTCTTTTTTTTCATCACGACGCGATTGTCAGGGCGAAGTTAGGAAAAGAAATGTTATGATGCTGGGTGCTGGGTTCGTCGTGAAGCGTGAAGTGTGAAGAGTGAAGTGTGAGGTGTGAAGCGATAAATGCCTCTATTTCTTGTTTCTCACAAATCCCACAGATTATTCATGATTCCACAGATTCTTCATCGCTTTGCGCTTACCGCTTGGCGATAAAGTTTCACGCAGAGATCGCTGAGTATTTGCAGAGTCAAGCAGAGAATCCATCAGCCAACAGCCAAAAGCCAGCAGTCAATGGAACGCGGATGAAGCGGATACAGCGGATTTCCACGGATTAATTCAAAATTTAGAATTTAAATCCTAGAACCCAGTACCCAGCACCCAGTACCTAGAACCCAGTACCCAGAACCCAGTACCTAGTACCCAGAACCCAGTACCTAATACCCAGCACCCATTTATTAAATTTTCTTCATCACCGCCAGCACATTATATCCGAGCTCTGCGATGTTGTAGAGGGTTTTGTTGTTGATGCGGGAGAAGCGGCCGTAGTTGACCATGCTGCCGCCGAAACGTTTTTTGAACTCCCGCACGCCGTAAGGCCGGTGGGGGAGCCCAACCCCCATGAAGTCGAATTGGGGGATGTTGTTGCTGATGGCATATTCGATGGCTGCCCAGGTGGCTAGTACGCTTGGGTACACATGCCTGTATTCCCTGTCGAGGCCGCAGACATACCATTCATAGATCACCTTGCCGGCAGTGACCGGGCAGAGGATCCCGCCGATGATCTTTCCCTCGTATTCCACGAGCAGGATCACGCCCGGGTTCAGGCCGTTGTTTGAAAGCCGGTAGAAATTCCCGAAGAACGACCATCCGGGCAACGGTTTCTTGACCTTGTTCTTGTAGAGATCATTAAGGATGTCGTAAAACACCCGCACCTCTTCAATGTTTTTAGGTTCCCTCGTCAGCGCCCCCTGCTCCAGGCTTTTCCTCACCTGCCTCCACCGGCTTTCGCTCATATGGCTTTTCACCGTTTTTAGCGATGAGGTGTCGACCAGAAGGTTGAGCCGGTCGTTCAGCGTGAAGCCGTTCTTTTCAAACACTTCCTTCAGCCCTTCCTGTTCCGTGAAGTTCCTGAACTGGATGAAGACCGACCGCTTCCCCACCTCGCGGATCAGGGCTTTTAAAAGCAGGTCAGTAACATGAACATGGCGTTTTTCTAATTCTGAATTTCCGGGCTCCTGAGCTTCTGCGCTCCTGAGCTTCTGCGCTCCTATGCTCCCGCGCTCCCGAGCCTTTATTATCTCATCATCTGTAACCTGGACCAGCGGTCCGCCATAGACCACCGTTCTTTTCGAAAAGTACCCTGCTATGCCATCACGCTCGCGGATTATGACGGCAAGGAGTACACCAAGGATATTATTGTTCTCATCGGTGCAGGCCAGGGCCACAGGCTCCATCCGGGCGGCGCTTTCGAACAGGTCGTGCATTCCGGGCGACTGGAAAACCGTGCCTTGCGGGTGCGAACCGATGAAACGCGACCAGGCTTGCCTGTCGATCTTCTCAATACCGGTAATGATCTTGTAGTTCAATGGTGCAAAACTAAAAACAGAGTTGAGATTTGAGGGTTGAGATTTGAGATTAATGTGAATTTATTTACTCAATTGTCTCAATTGTCAGAATTGTCTTTATTGTCGGGTGTTCGGGTATTCGAGTGTTACGGTGTAAATCGTTACATCGATACGTCGCTACATCGTTACATGTTAATGGGTGCTGGGTACTGGG
>CAZXWD010000198.1:0-3898 GCA_964644135.1 uncultured Bacteroidales bacterium
TTTCAAAGATAGTAATAAATCATATACTTATTAGACTATAGCCACAATGAACAATTAAAGCGCAGAAGCTCAGGAGCGCAGGAGCAGGGAGGAGATAATACAGGGTCAAGAAAGTAAGAGGATAAGACTCGGTTCACCACTCACACTTCACACTTCACGCTTCACACCTCACACTTCACACTTCACGTATTCAAATCTCATTTTGGGTAGATCTTCTTCGCAAAGTGGAAAATGGCATTCTGGGTTTCGGCCCGTGCTTCGATGAATCCCATATGACCTACGTAATCCAGTACATGCACTTCGGAATAAGAGGGCAGTATGGCCTGGTCGATCAGCTTTTGCGCAGGGATGCGCGAATCCTGTTTACCCACGATGAAGAGCACAGGGTACCTGCTGTAGGTAAGTATATCGACACAGTTCAGCCTGAGCTTCATGCCCTCCAGCGCAGCAGTGATTCCTTTTTTCGGCATTTCCAGGGCCGATTCGGTAAATTGCTGTATCTCCTTGCTGTATTTTTCAACGTTGGAGGGCGCAAAAAGATCGGGAAAGAAGTTCTTGATAAAACCGGTTTTTTCATCCTCTACAATCTCGATCATCCTGTTCCGGTTCAACTTCTGCTCAGGGGTATCGTCAGCAGCATGGGAATGGAAAAGCCCCATTCCCCTGAGTTTCCCCGGATACTTGCGAGCATACGCAAGCGTGACATAACCGCCCATCGAGTGGCCTATCATCACGCAATGCTTTACCTCCAGGTCCCTGAGCACCTTGTTAACGGCCACCGCCATCATATCCATGGTATGGATGTCGGAAACGCACTCGCTCCGCCCATGCCCGGGGAGGTCAACTGTTATAACATTGAAGCTTGACGAAAGGACCCTTGCAATTTTCTCCCACATGCTTTTATCTTCCATAAAGCCATGCAGGAGCACAATTGCCTGGCCCTTTCCCTGCGACTTGTAATATATGTTCTTTCCCTTGTATTTTGTCTTACCTGTCATCTATATAATTCTTAGTGGCGGCCATAAAATCAGGGCCGAACTAACAAAGTTACAGAATTATATCCTTGTCAGGACGATAAAGACAAAGAGAAAGTAAGTCAGTAAAAGATAAGTGATCCGGTAAGTTACCGGTTAGCAGGTAAAAACGGTGCTAGTTCATTTGCTGGTCAACATCTCCAAGGCTCTTCTCAAGCCCTTCGATCACCTTCTTGTTGATCTTCCTCGGATATTCTTTTTTGATATCCTTGAGGGTCTGAAGTGTCACCGAGCCATACTCAACAAGGCCGGCAGGGTTTTTGTCGTTGTCGTAGCTTCCGAGGCACCATTCCAGTTTCGACTGGAGTTCCTGTGTATCCGGATCATTTAATTTCTGCAGTGTACCGAGTGCGGTTTCGCAGGTATTTCTAAGCTTTTCGTTCATTTCTGTATTCATTTTATTCAATTTTAAGTGTTAGAATTGAAAGCCGGCAAAAATATATCCTTTCTTCGAAATAGCAACAGGGCAATGTTAAATTTATTTTAATAAATTGTCTCAATTGTTTCTATTGTCAAAATTGTCTCTATTGTCAAATTGTTTTTTAGGTACTGAGTGCTGGGAGTTCTGAGTTTAATGGCTGATGGCTGTTGGCTGTTGGCTTTCTGCTCCATACTCCTGAGCCCCTGTGCTTCTGCGCTCCTGAGCCTTCTTCCCCTCTTCCCCTCTTCACCCCTTCTAAACCTCCTAATTCCCGCGTAGCAACGAAATTTCACACAGAGAAGCCATCAGCCAAAAGCTATCAGCCAACAGCCAAAGGAACACGGATAATTCAGAATTCATCTAAGCTCTCAACTCTAAACTCTAAGCTCTCTACTTGAGGTGCAGTTTGAAGATCGCGATATATACATTCTCCTGCCTGTCTTTTATGCTGCCTGAAAAGTACCTCAGGGGGAAAACCACGAACATAAAAAACAACAGGCCTGTAAAGAGGAGCGGGAGGGCCAGAGCATATCCCAGGATAAAAAACACCAGGGCCGCTGCCAGGCAGGCAATCGCAAAGAAAGTGCCGGTCCTGATGAGGGCCCTGTAAACTCTAAGCATCCGGAAATTGGGATAGACGTTCTCCAGCAAGGGGATCTTTCCGGTATCAACGTCCGAGGTGATATAGCTCAGGGCTTCCTCAAAGGAATGTCCTTCACCGGTCATCTTTTCCACATCAAGAGAAATCCTGTATATGAAAAAGGGCTTCCACTTTGAATCTGCCAGGCCGACCTCGTCGAGACGGCGACTTATCCGGTCTACCTCTTCAGGGGTTATCCCTTGCATAGGTCTTCAACATCTGAAACCTTCTTCGGGATAGGCTTTCCGAGCACCCTGAAACCGTCTTCGGTAACAAGGATGTCATCTTCGATACGGATTCCTCCGAAGTCCTTGTAGGTTTCCACTTTTTCGTAATTGATGAAATCGGTGAATTTGCCTTCTTTCTTCCAGATATCGATCAAAGTTGGAATGAAGTATATTCCCGGTTCATCAGTAAGTACAAAGCCTGCCTCCAGCTTTCTTCCCAGCCTGAGGAAGGCAAGGCCGAACTGGTCGCTGCGCTTGATCTCGTCATCGTATCCTACATAATCTTCGCCCAGTCCTTCCATATCATGTACATCGAGGCCCATCATGTGGCCCAGTCCGTGAGGGAAGAACAACGCATGGGCCCCCTGGCTCACGGCCTCGTCAACATCACCCTTCATCAGTCCCAGGTCTTTGAGGCCTGAAGCAATGATCTTAGCAGCCATCAGGTGGATGTCCCTGTAAGGCACACCGGGCTTGATAGCCTGGATGGTGTCGATATTTGCCTTCAGCACGATCTCGTAGATCTCTTTCTGGCGCTGGTCGAACTTGCCGCCAACGGGAGTGGTCCGTGTAATGTCGCTGGCATACCTGAGCCACGATTCCGAACCGGCATCGGTCACCATCATCCTCCCCTCTTTCAGGGTATTGCCATGATAGTGGTTGTGCAGCGTCTGTCCGTCGATACTGAGTATGACCGGGAACGATACAGGGCCGCCGTATGAAATGGATATGCCTTCGATAGCCCCGACGATCTGCTGCTCGATGACACCGGGTTTTGCCATCTTCATGGCTGTGGTGTGCATGAGATGGGCCACGTCGACGGCCCCTTCTATATCCTTGATCTCATCCTCGTCCTTGATGGAGCGCATACTTACAATGGCCTTGATGAGCTCTTCCGAAACAAACTCATTGAGTGCGGCATGATGTGTGCCCAGCAGGTTTTCGAGCTGGATCTTTGTTTTGCCCCTGTATGGAGGTGCAATATGTATCTTCCTTCCTTTCGAGATCGCCTCTTTGATGAAATCATCAAGCGCAGAAAGGGGACCGGTATTTTCAACTCCCACTTCCGCTGCCCTCTCTTTCATCGATGGCTGGAAGCCCATCCAGATGATACCGTCGATATCAACATCATCTCCAAAGAGATAGTCTTTGTTTTCATCAACATCGAGCACGCCAGCCAGGTCGGGCTGATCGATCCCGAAATAGTAGAGGAAATTACTGTCCTGCCTGAAGTGATAAGTATTGGAGGGGTAGTTCATGGAGGCTTCCTGGTTGCCCGGCAACAGGATGATGCCGCCTGATACTTTTTCCCTCAGTTTTTTTCTTCTTTCGGTGTAAACTTTTGCGTCGAACATATTTTAAATGTTTTAATTGTTATTAGTGTTCGGGTGATTGAACTAAAATTGTCTCTATTGTCAAAATTGTCAAAATTGTCTCTATTGCCTTGCCCACCGGAGCCTGCGAAGGTGGGTCAAATTGTCCTTATTGGTACTGGGTGCTGGGTGCTGGGTTCTTCGTGAATCGTGAATCGAAATATTCAGTAATGCCGTCATTAAAAGGGTTTCACGCAGAGATC
>CAZXWD010000199.1:0-3892 GCA_964644135.1 uncultured Bacteroidales bacterium
CCGCGCTCTCGCGCTGTCATTTCCGCCATGCTAATCGGGGCTATTCATCGAAAACTTCAGGTATAGCGTCGGGGTAAAGGGTATCGCCTCGGCATAGACGTTTATAGAGTTGTTCTGCCCCGAAGGGATCCTCTCGAAATTGGTGTACTTGATGTTCTGGTTGTTCAGCAGGTTCAGGATCGAAAGGCCTGCCTCACCAACCACTTTCCGGTCGAGGAACTTGTAAATGAACGAAACATCCAGCCGGCTGTAGGAAAGGTCTTCGGTGTTTTTGTCGTAAGGATAGGGTGCCACGGGAAATCCCGAGCCATAAACGTAATTGGTAGAGAAATAGAAAGGGTCGAAATTCAGTAAAAGCGCCGCCTTGAGTTCATGCCGCTGATCATGATAGGCACGCCGGTACGTGTTGTTAAGCAGATTCGGAAAACGCTCTTCTGTCTTGCTGAGTGTGTAAGCTACCCAGGCCGAATGATCATTGAATTCCTTCTGAAGGAACAGGTCCACACCACTGATCCTGCTGTCCCCGATAAACAGCCCTTCCAGGTTCAGTGTCCCTGAATAGAAATACCTGGTAATTCCGGATATCCACTTAAAAAATGGTTCAACATTGACTGTCCAGCCACTATTATAATAAGAGGTTCCGAATACCAGGTGTGATGCTTTTATCACCGGAATACCGTCATTATCGGCAATGGCCCAGAAATACCTGTAATTCCCTACTTCATCAACAGCAACTGTACGTGTTATGAACTGGTTGTACAAACCCCAGGCAGCGTTTAGTTTCCAGTGATCATTTGCCTGGTAAGAAACCGACAATCTTGGCTCGAAATAGGCTTTTTTCAGGTTTCCTGCCAGGGTCAGCCTGTAGCCTGCTTTAAGTATTACTTTTTTACCCAGCGACATGATGTCCTGCGCCGAAATGAACATCCGCCTTGCGTAAGATTCCCAGTCGATAGTGAAAATATTAAAAGTGTCCTCTTTCAGGATGACCCTGTTATTGTAAAAACCCATTGACGCTTCAATGGTATGGTTGCGGTGCACATAAAAGCGGTTATCCACTTTCAGTATCGATTCGTTCATGCTGTTCTCGCTCCGCTGGTCGATGGTCTGCACGGTCAGGCTTTGCTGGTTGTGGTCCAGCAGCAACTCATCTTCATAGAGAGAATTGATGTTTGTGAAGGAAAAACTGAAATTGCTCGTATTACCGCTTTTCCAGGTCTTTCCGTAAAACAGTGTGCCCCCCGACTGTGTATTCGTCTCCCTGGTGTTCTTGTTGAGGGTCCAGACCCTGTAAGGTTCATTGATGGCATAGGAGAAACGGTCGTTGGCGCCGTACAGGCTTACATAAAAAAGGTCATTCCGGCCTATTTCTGTTGTGTATTTTATGTTCAGGTCGCGGAACATGTATTCAGGAATTATGTCCACATCAACATCATTGGTCGTGTCGGCATCGTTATTCCTCCTGAACAGGTTCTGCATGTCGGAGGGGTTATAGAGGTCGTACCATGTCTGCCTGAGGGCGATCACCAACGAACCTCTCTTGAACAGGGGTATTTCCACAAGGCCATTCAGTGTCATGTTGTTGATGGAAAACGTAAACCCGGTTTTCAGCATGTTGCCGTTCTTTCCTGTAATATTTACAATGCCTCCTGCCCTTTCCCCGAAACGGGTGTCATATCCCCCCTTGAACACCTCGATATCTTTGGCCATAAGAGGGTTAAAAGCGCTTATGTTATCGTTGAAGTTCTTCAGTCCGTAGATGGGGAAGCCGTCGAAAAGCACCTGGCTCTGCCCGGCATAGCTTCCCCAGATGATGAGGTCGTTTGTCTGTTCGCCAGAAGCTGTTATACCCGGCATCAGCCTCAGCAGGTTAAACACTGAATTATCACCAAAACCCGGTAAAAAGTTGGCAACTTTATGGTTCAGCTTCATCATCCCTGCCTTTTCACCCAACTGGGTCGACCTTTCCACTTCCCTGTTCCTGATCACCACCTCTTTCAGGCCTATTGTGGAAGGGGTCAGGAGTATCCTGTGACCGGTGCGGGCTTCCAGGGTTGTATCCACAATGTAATATCCCAGGTGGGAAGCCCTGACGCTGAACAGGCTGTCGGTTTGGGAGGAATGTGAAAAGCCTCCCCTGAAATCGGTAACAACACCTGTTTGGTTTATGATGATATGAGAGTAGGGCAGGGGCTCGCGGGAGGTTTTGTCCAGAATTTGCCCTGACAGTACATGTGTTTTAGGGTTTTTCTTTTTCCTGACCTCGTAAATCACAAAGACGTCCCCCATCCTGTCGTACGAAAGGGGAAGGCCTTTTAATAGCGCCTGTATGGCCTCTTCGGGGGTTTGAAATGCGGAGGTAAGGCTGACCTTGTAACGGGAAAGGAGCTTATCATTGAAAGAAAACCTTATATCGTGGTTGTCCCTGATCTCAATGAGCACTTCATTCAAGGGGGTGTTATTGGCATCAACCCGGATGCCCTGCCCCGGTAATGCTCCGGATACCACTAAAAGCAGTATGAGGATAAAAGCCCTTGTTCTGTGCACAGTTACTGAGTATTCAGGATCTGGTATACACCGTCCGACTTTTCCACAAATGTAAGGCCAAAAGGTTTACATATAAGGCCCAGTACTTCCTCAACAGGCTTTTCCCTCGAGAAAAGGCCGGTATAGCTTAGACCGGGTTCCTCGTTGATAAGGATGATGACATTATACTGCCTTTCTATTTCTGCAATTACCTCAAGTAAGGGGGCCCCTGTGAAGTTGAACATGCCTTCGGTCCACGTGATGGCCTCTTCGGGCCTGCTTTTCTTTTCCACCGAGATCATTCCCTGTTCATTTACGCTGGCCTCGTATCCCGGTCCTAAAACTACCGATTCATCCGATCTGCTCTTCACCTTTACTTTTCCGGTGATACAGGCAACTGTATAATCCTCGTTACGGCTGTAGATGTTAAAGCTTGTTCCAACCACTTCGGTGGTGCCGTTCTGTGACCTGACAGTGAACGTGCTGCCTTCCTCTACCTCGAAATACCCTTCACCTTCGAACCTGATGTTCCGGTTGAATTTCCACCAGTAAGGATGATAGGAAAGAGTTGAACGGGCATTCAGTTCTATCCTTGAGCTGTCGGGCAGGTAATAGTTAAGGTGCTGCCCGTTTGGCACATTGACTCTTTCTGTGTGGAACCGGAGAAAAAGGCCGATGCTGAGAAAGACCAGGACCGAAGCGGCAATACCTGCAACCATAAGCCGCCTGGCCATCCTGACCACTGGGGCACTGTCTTTTCTTTCGGGTTTTTCCGACAGTTTCCCTGAAAGGTCATCCCATACTTCTTCTTTCGATCTTTGATAGGGCACAGTTGCCTTTTCGAAGAAGCGTTTTTCGTTCATATTTTCTTTTTCACCGGTCAATTCAAAGCTTTCTTTAAATGTTCAAGTGCAAATTTCATCCTTTTTTCCACGGCCTTTACGCTGATGCCGAGCGCTTCGGAAATTTCGCGGTATTTCAGGTTGTCGATACGGCTCATCAGGAACACTGTTCTCTGTTTTTCCGGAAGCTGCTGAAGGGCCTTGTCGTACCTGTTGCTCAGCTCTTCAAAATGTATTTTATCTTCCGGGTTTTCCCCTGTAAGTTCAGGATTTATATTCAGTTTGAAATTCAAGGCTGTCTTTTGTTTCCTGTAATGGCTGATGAACATGTCGCCTGCGATCTTATAAAGCAATCCTTTGATCTTTCCTTCGCCTGTATCGGGTTGCTTTTCCCAGACCCTCAGAAAAGTCTCCTGTGCAATGTCCGTTGCCAGTTCCGTATCGCCCGAGCGATAGTAAACGTAGTTCCTCACACCGTCGAAGTGCTTGTTGAAGATCTCTTTGAACTCTTGTTTTGTCAACGG
>CAZXWD010000200.1:0-3849 GCA_964644135.1 uncultured Bacteroidales bacterium
GAAGACATCTGGAAGACATCTGGAAGACATCTGGAAGACATCTGGAAGACATCTCCTCTAAAATCATTCTAAATAAAAAGCCGATACCCCCCAGACCACCAAATTTTCTTATGTTTGAGGCCCTTTTGACTAAACCAGGCAGAGATATGAAAGACATAACCGAAATGAACCCCAATCCGCTTGTCCAGTACCTGAACAAGCCCAGTAAAGACTTTACCCGGGATGATATTATCAAATATATTGAAGACCACAACATCGAAATGGTGAACCTAAGGTACGTGGGATGGGACGGAAGGCTTAAGACCCTTAACTTCATCATAAACAGCCGCAGGCACCTGGAAGCTATGCTTACAATGGGTGAACGAGTTGACGGTTCAAGCCTTTTCTCCTTCATTGAAGCTGGATCAAGTGACCTGTATGTTATCCCCAGGTACAGGACGGCTTTTGTGAACCCGTTCTCTGCGATACCGGCTGTTGATATCATGTGTTCTTATTTCGACAAGGATGGCAATCCCCTGGAGAGCAGTCCGCAATATATCCTCGAAAAAGCCAACAGATCGCTTAAAGAGGCAACAGGAATAGAGATGGAGGCCATGGGAGAGTTGGAGTACTATGTTATCAGTGAATCGGATGATTTATTCAAAGCCCATGATCAACGTGGATATCATGAATCGGCTCCGTTCAATAAGTATGAAGAATTCCGTGTAGAGGCCATTCAGGCCATTGCGCAGGCCGGGGGAATGATAAAGTATGGTCACTCGGAAGTTGGTAATTTTCATGACAATGGAAAGATCTACGAACAAAATGAAATAGAATTCATCCCTGCTCCCATCGAAGAAGCTGCCGACCAACTGATCAAGGCCAAATGGATACTGCGAAGCCTCGCTTATCAATACGGACTGACCATTTCCTTTGCCCCGAAGATCACGGTAGGAAAGGCCGGGAGCGGGATGCATGTGCACATCAGGCTTAAGAAGGACGGAAAAAATGTGATGATTACCGGCGACGGGCTGAGTGATATTGCGAAGAAGTCCATTGCCGGGATCCTCGACCTGGCCCCGTCACTTACTGCATTCGGAAATATCATTCCTACATCCTATTTCAGGCTTGTGCCTAACCAGGAAGCACCTACAAACATTTGCTGGGGCGACCGGAACCGTTCGGTTTTGGTTCGGGTCCCGCTGGGCTGGCTTGGCAAAAACAATATGGCACGAATTGCCAATCCTAACGAGCCCAATGCAGAAAATGTCTACACTGGCAGGCAGACTTTTGAATATCGCGGATCCGACGGATCAGCTGATATTTACCTCTTAATGGCAGGACTTGCCGTTGCTGTGCGCCACGGCCTTGAGATGGAAAATTCCCTTGAATATGCTAAAAAAACCTATGTGGATGTAAATATTTTCAGTGAGGAACATAAGGCAAAGGCAAAAGAACTGGCCCACCTGCCGGCATCCTGCTGGGAATCGGCTGAAAATATGGAAAAGCAAAAGCATCTGTATACACGGAACGGTGTATTTACAGAGGGAATGATCGACTGGATCATCAGGTACCTCAAAAGCTTTGATGATAAAACACTGAGAGCCGACATTGAAAATGACAAAGAAAAGGTTATGCAACTGGTGGAAAAATACTTCCACTGCGGTTAAAACAGAGACCTTTCCCCAATTCCAGGCAAACCACTGCAACTGACATTATAGCAGCCTCTTACACTGATGGCTGCCAATATGTCCTTTTTGGGTAATTCCTATACTCTTCATTCCACTATTTTCAAATATGTTTTAATTCTTGTAATTTGCTTATAAGCAGATAAATATATGTTTTCCCAGCGTTAGTTCATAATAATTGTAATGAAGCAGTGGCATGGATGTTGACATTGTTGTGGAAAATGAAAACAAAAATTAATTATAGGAGGAAATAAAATGAACGCTTTAGTTTATAGAAATCCACACGGAATGCACAGGTTTTTCAGGAATCAGGAAAGTGAAGAAAAAGGTGATTGCAGGTTCAGGCCTTCGACCAACATCAGTGAAACAACTGATAATTACAGGGTTGAGCTGGCTGTTCCCGGCTTCGAAAAGAAAGATATCAAGATCGACCTTGAAAAGGAAATGCTGAAAGTCTTTTCTGAAAGGGAAAACGGTGAGGCAGATGCTGAATATACCGTAAAGGAATTCGGGCATCATAATTTCTGCAAGAGTTTCATTCTTCCCGATACTGTAGACACAGACAAGATAGAAGCGGAGTACAAGAATGGCATTCTTGCAATAACATTACCCAAGAAGGAAGAAGTAAGGGTAAAGAAACAGATCCGGGTATCATAACCTGGTGACGTATGTTTTCATAATTGGTTGGTTAATAATCAAGAAAGGCCCGGTCGTCAGACCGGGCCTTTTTTGTTTCCGGAAGAAATAATGCTTTAAAGCCCGAATTCCTTTATTACCTGGTCAGCCCATTTCTCAAGCCTTTCCTGTGTCTTTGAAGGCTGACTGTCCTGGTCAATCACCAGTCCGACGAATTTATTCCCTTTTACAGCATCAGAATCTGTAAAGTTGTAACCTTTAGTGGGCCACTGTCCGACAAAGGTGGTCTTGTTCTTCAGTTTGTTGTAAAGTGTGCCAATACCATCCACAAAACTGTCAGGATAAGTGTCCTGGTCGCCCAGGCCGATAAGCGCCATCTTTTTGTTTTTCAGGTCTGCATTTTCCAGCATTTCTGCAAAATCTTCCATATCGTCCTGCATATCCCCTATACCCCACGTCGAAGTAGCAAGTATGATATAGTCGTATTTGTTGATCTCTTTTTCTGTAGCACTGTCAACATTGACCAAATCGGCAAGGTCGGGGGTGAGGATTTTGTGAAGCTTTTCAGCTATCATTTCTGTGTTGCCGGTTGATGATCCATACAGTATTCCAATCTTAGCCATATTTTTTTTCAATTAATTGTTTTGTGTCTGCAAAATTAGGAATTATTTAAAATATGTCTAAATTAAATCCAAAATCGACAATCGAAAACCGAAAATCGATAATCATCGCGGTATCCTCCATGCCACCCCGGCATTGATAAAATAATCGTGTGAGATCTCACTCAATCCGACACCTCCAGATACATCGAACTGAAGGTTCTTTTTGACGGGAAAGGTAAAACCAGCATCAAAACGGTGATCGGGCAGATTATCTTCAGGAAGCCATCCGTACACCTCAACAAAACCATTCATCCAACTTAAAATTGATACGCCGACAACTGCCGAATAGAAACCACTTCCTCCCGGAACGATCGTATTCCATTGCGCCCCGATATTTCCGCCTGCACTGATCCTGTCGGTGATAGCCCATCCCAGGGCGAACCTGAAATCAGATGCCAGATTGAGTATGTCAAGGTCTTTCGATCCGGTGTTGGGGACCGTGATCGTTCCTAGCATCGAAAGTTCAGGTATAAAACCATTTTGTTTTGTGATCATGATCTTGGTCCCGACTGCCAGGGGAACAAAACCTCTCAGGGTGGTATCTTCCGATCCGTTTACCGGCGAAACGTTCACATCTGCATAATTAACTCCAACACGAAGTTCGAAATTGTTAAGAAGACCATACCTGAAGAGTGTATTATAGATGTCAAGGTTCCTGGTCTCGGCCGTGGTCGTTTTATCTCCCTGCCAGACAAATCCGGTTTCGATTTGAAGGGTTTTATGCGGAATCGTGCTTGATGACTCTGACTGATCAGGTCTGTCGGTAGTGATATCAGGCAATTCCTGTGAATAAATATGATTTATTGAAACAATTGAAATAAGTAAAGAAATTAAATACTTCATAGATTTCGTTAATTGGATTATACAAACATTAAAAGGCTGAC
>CAZXWD010000201.1:0-3844 GCA_964644135.1 uncultured Bacteroidales bacterium
CTTTTGCCCTTTAGAGATTTTGTTGTATTATCCTGAAGCAGAATTTTCATTTGTCCAATGGCAATTTGGTTGAGCTGCTTCAATCGTTCGGCTTGTGCCAGTCCATCTTTGATAAAAACAGCATTCAGGTTTTCGAGGTTGGCCAGGCACACCAGTTGGGATACATTGGCATAATCGCGGATATTTCCTTTTTCATCCGGATTTTCATCTCGCCATTGTTTGGCGGTTTTACCAAACAAAGCCATGTTCAATACATCCGCTTCGCTGGCATATACCTGGTTGATTTGCTGAGTGCTGAGATTGTCGGGTATGAGGTTTTCTTTGATGGCATCGGTATGTATGCGATAGTTTATTTTGGTAAGGTTTCTCCTGATATCCCAACCCAGTTGTTTTAGCTCTTCGTTCTTCAGTCGCTGGAACTCTTTGATCAGGTAAATTTTAAACTGTGGGGATACCCAGGAATCAAACTCAAAAGCAATGTCTTTATGTGCATAGGTTCCACCATATCGTCCGGCTTTGGCAATAATGCCAACAGAATTGGTTTTGGCCACCCATTGCTTTACTGATAGTGCAAATCGGTTTAAGCCGGCCTGGTTTTTAATTCCCTCGAATTCGGGGGAATTAAAATCGGGATTATATATTTCTTCCCATATCCCCAAAAATTCGATGGTGTTTTTATTTCGTAGCCATTTTTCTATCAAGACCAATCCGTTTTCAATGTTCTTAACCATATCGGTTAGCGAAATATAGTCTTGTTCATCACTCTTTAAGATGGTTATATCGCTGCCCTGGACATTTATTTTTCTGCTTTTCTTCATTTTTTAATTTTTTTATTTAGGGCATTTGTTCCATAATTGCTTTTAAAACAGATCGAAATTGACCCCACTTCATCTATTTTAACTCATATCCCAGGTTCTTAAAGATGGTCAGCAATTCCTGCTTTGAATCTTCCTCTTCCTTCAGCAATTGCGAAATCTCCGTTTGCAGCTTCTTCATCTTGCTATCGAAATCAATGTTTTCATCCCGGTTAACAAATTGGATATACTTACTTGGAACCAGAGAGTAATCTTTAGATCTGACCTCTGCCAGGGTGGCGGAATAGCAATATTCCGGCCGGTTCTCATAACCTTTATCTTTTTGCTGCCAGTCATGGTAAGTTTTGGCAATGTTCCGGACCTGCTCTTCGCTGAATGCGGTAAACTTTTTCTCAAAAGGCACCCCAATCTCCCGCAGGTCAAGAAAAAGGATCTCATGGCTCCTGTCGCGGTAATGGCGGGTGGTATCTGGCAATCTCAATGTACGTTCCTTTTTGTTCTTGTTGAGTATCCAGAGCGTTACGCTGATGTTGGTCGTATAGAACATGTTCTGTGGTAAGATCACGATCGATTCTACAATGTCATTCTCAATGAGTTTTTTACGGATCTTATATTCTTCGCCGCCGCCGGATAAAGCTCCGTTAGCAAGAATGTAACCGGCCACCCCATTTTCAGAAAGCTTGGAAACCATATTGAGTATCCAGGCATAGTTGGCGTTGCTTTTCGGAGGTACTTCGTAACCGTTCCAGCGGGGATCGTCAGTGAGTTCATCTGCTGCCCGCCACTCTTTCTGGTTAAACGGTGGATTGGCCATGATGAAATCGGCCTTCAGGTCGGTGTGCTGGTCGTTGGAGAAGGTGTTGGCAGGCACCTCGCCCAGGTTGGCTGAAATGCCCCTGATGGCCAGGTTCATCTTGGCCAGCTTGTAGGTGGTGGCCGTATACTCCTGTCCGTAAATAGACACCTCTTTCTTGCTCCCGTGATGGCTCTCAATGAACTTGACCGACTGCACAAACATCCCGCCCGAACCGCAGCAGGGGTCATAGATGATGCCTTTGTAGGGTTCGATCATTTCGGCAATCAGGTTCACAATGCTCTTAGGCGTGTAAAACTCCCCTTTCCCTTTTCCTTCTGCCAGGGCAAACTTGCTGAGAAAGTACTCATACACCCGCCCTACGATATCGGTTTGCCTGTCACGGATCGTGTCGATATTGTTGATCGTATCAAGCAACGCTGCCAGTTTGCTGGGATCGAGGTTTAACCTGGAAAAGTAGTTGTCGGGCAAAGCCCCTTTCAGGGCAGGGTTGTTCTTTTCAACCGTATTCAGGGCTGTATCGATTTTGAGGGCTATGTCAGCCTGCTTGGCATTTTTAATGATAAAGGACCAGCGGGATGTTTCGGGCAGGAAGAAGACATTCTTCATGTTGTAGAACTCCTTCATCTCCAGGTACTTTTCTTTGCCCTCCTCAATGAGTTCCTTTCTGCGCTCTTCAAATTTATCGCTGGCGAACTTCAGGAAAATAAGCCCCAGCACAACGTGTTTGTATTCAGAAGGTTCTACTGAACCTCTTAGCTTATTTGCCGAGTCCCAGAGGCTCTCTTCGATCGATTTGTTCTTTTTGTTGTTGGTTTTTTTAGCCATTTGCAGCATTTGAGTTAAACAGACCGAAATGATCATTCATATTCAATACCTTCCAGCCGCAGTTTATCTTTCACATGATCTTCATACTTTTTTGTCCTGAAAGCAAACCATAGCTCCCGATACCCTGAAGAATCTATTTCAGCTTTGAAATTTGCAAAAGGGCTTCTCATGCTGAGGATCTTCAACAGGTTTTGCTCCGTATCCGGATCTTCCAAAGAATAAACAAAATCTTGCATTATCATAAAGTCTTCTCTTGATCCGGGCTTTTCTATGACCATGTAATCCGACCATTCATTAAATATTTTCTCCTTCTCTTCCTCCGGCGTTTCGGTATCGATCATTTCGTCCCAATCAAGAATTACCCTGATCTCCAGGGTTTCTTTATTGAGATATACAGACAGACCGATTTCCAGGTCCTGGGCAATGCTGTTTATTTGCTTAGCCGTCAGTTTCATAATATTCGAATCAAATCACTGATTGCGGTTATACGCAAATTTACCATTAAATGTTGGTGGCTGAAGAAAGGCATCTAAATATATCAAATCCGCCCTCATATATAACTTAGAAGGATTCTAAATTTTCAGTCGTCTGATTTTTGTGAAAAGGTGTATGGGTGGGTTGAGAATTCGTCGGCAGAGAGTTTAGAGTTGAGAGCTTAGAGCTTAGATGAATTCTGAATTATCCGTGTTCCTTTGGCTGCTGGCTGATAGCTTTTGGCTGATGGCCTGTATGAGGCGGATCCGATTCACGACTCACTATTCATGATGCACGAATTATCTGTGGAATCATGAATAATCTGTGAAAACTGTGAGAAACAAGAAATGGAGGCATTTTTCGCTTCACGCTTCACTCCTCATACTTCACGGATTATCTGTGGAATCGTGCTACATCTGTGGGATCTGTGAGAAAAATTTAGTTGGCAGTCGGCAGTTGGCAGTCAATTCTAAATTTTGAATTAATCCGTGGAAATCCGCTGTATCCGCTTCATCCGCATTCCATTGGCTGTTAGCTTTAGCGAAAGTGGTCAGCGTAGGCGAACGGTGGGCAAGGCAATAAAGACAATTTGACAATAAAGACAATTGCGACAATAAGAAAAAACTACATCCCCCTAAATCCCCCTTCAAAGGGGGACTTGTTTATCAACTCGTTGCTGCCGAGGTGGCTGCGGTGGTTGCTGCCACCGAGGAGGCTACGGCCGCCTGCATCTCTCGGATGGCCTGCCCAACTCCTTTGAGTATGGCATCATCCTCCAGCATGTCGCGAAGCCGGGCTTTTATCTCCTTCTGTTCTTTCCGGTCTTTGCTGATGATGCGGTAGATCTTCGTGGCCTCTATGAGGCCCAGGATGGCTGCCATTTCGCTGCCGATCTCCTTTTTCTGCAGTATGG
>CAZXWD010000202.1:0-2269 GCA_964644135.1 uncultured Bacteroidales bacterium
TGGAAGACCTGAGGATCGCCGAGGTGGTTGAACAGGACCTTAAGATTGAGGAGGGTAAAGTTGTGGCATACAGAACAAGGCTGCGGGTATCGTTCAGGTACAGGGACTGATGAGAGTTTAGAGTTTAGAGCTTAGAGTTTAGAGCTTAGAGCTTAGATTGGGGTGTGAGGTGTGACGTATGGGGAGATGTTATGAGTTGTATGGCTGTTGGCTGTTGGCCTGCCTTTTCGTTCCTCGATTCACGACTCACCATTCACGATTCACGATTCACGAATTATATGGCAGTCTGGTTCTTGTACCCTCCCCCTGGCTTCGCCTTCCCCCTCCCTGCTAGCAGGGAGGGGGACCGAGGGGGTGGGTAAAAAAGGCAATAATGACAATTGAGACAATTAAGACAATAGTAAACAGTACCATCCCCCTAAATCCCCCCTTCAAAGGGGGACTTATTTATTATTTCCCAAAAAATATTCCGATACGATCTTTGCTTTTGCCTTGCCAATGGATTTCTCCAGCTCTTCCGGCGAAGCCGACCTGATCTTTTTCACCGACCTGAAATCCTTTAGCAGCTTCGAAGCGGTGTTTTCGCCTATACCGGGGATATCTGTGAGCGCGGTCTTAAGGGTCGACTTCGACCGTTTTTTCCGGTGATGGGTGATCCCGAAACGGTGGGCCTCGTCCCTGAGCCGCTGGATCACTTTAAGGGTTTCGGATTTTTTATCGAGGTACAACGGCACCGGGTCGCCGGGATAGTAGATCTCCTCCAGCCTTTTGGCAATGCCGATAACGGTCACCTTTCCCCGCAACCCCAGCTTCTCCAGGCTTTTCAGGGCCGCGTTGAGCTGTCCCTTGCCGCCGTCCACAACAACAAGCTGCGGAACAGGCTTATCCTCCTCCAGCAGCCTCCGGTAACGCCTGAAAACGATCTCTTCCATGGAGGCGAAATCGTCGGGTCCGGAAACGGTTTTTATGTTGAAATGGCGGTACTCCTTTTTGTCAGGCTTGGCATCCTTGAAAACAACCATTGCAGCAACCGGTTCATGTCCCTGGATATTGGAATTGTCGAAGCACTCAATATGCCTTGGTGGTTCCTTCAACCTGAGGTCCTTTTGCATCGTTTCGAGGATCCTGCGGGTATGCCTTTCAGGATCGACAAGCTCTTCCTGCTTCTCTTTCTCGAGCTTGAAATAGCGGGCGTTCCGCTCCGACAGGTCCAGCAACTGTTTCTTATCCCCTCTTTGTGGCACTGTGATCCTGACCCCAGGTATCTCCACATCCAGGTCCACTGGCAGCAGGATCTCCTCCGAATCGCTTTCAAACCGCTGCCGGAGGTCGGTGATGGCCAGGCTGAGCAAATCTTCTGTGCTCTCATCAAGCTGCTTTTTCATTTCGATGGTGTGGCCCTGCACCACGGCCCCGTTGATCACCTTCATGTAATTCACATAGGCCTGATTCTCGTCCTCGATAATGGAGAACACATCCACGTTGCTGATCTTCGGGTTGACCACCATCGACTTGCTCTGGTACCTTTCGAGCAACTCGATCTTTTCCTTCACCAGTTGCGCTTTCTCGAATTCGAAATTCTTTGCAAACCGTTCCATCCTGTCCTTCAGCTCCCTTAGCACCGTGCCTGTATTTCCTTTTATTATGTTGATGATGTCGTCGACCGATTCGTTATAGTCCTCTTCGGTCTGCAGTCCTTCACAGGGGCCCAGGCAGTTGCCGATATGGTATTCGAGGCATACCTTGAACTTGCCTGCTTTTATGTTCTTTTCGGTGAGCTTGAGGTTACAGGTGCGGATGGGGTAAAGCTGCCTGATCAGATCGAGGAGTGTCTTCATGACCCTTACCGATGCATAGGGACCGAAATATTTGGAACCGTCGTTTATCATGTTACGTGTGGGGAATATACGTGGAAAGCGCTCATTTTTGACCCTTATCCACGGGAAGGACTTGTCGTCTTTGAGCTGCACGTTGTACTTCGGCTGGTATTTCTTGATGAGGTTGTTCTCGAGCAGGAAGGCGTCGAACTCGGTGTTCACCACGATGTGCTCGATGCCGGCGATCTTCCGTACCAGCATCTTCAGCCTCCCTCCCATCAGCCTGTCGCGGTTGAAGTAGGAGGCAACCCTTTTCCTGAGGCTCTTGGCCTTACCGATGTACAGTATCTCCCCCTTCTCATCGAAAAACTGGTAAATACCCGGCTTGTCGGGGAGGGTTTTTACGATAAGTTGCAAGCGGTCAGTATGTTTGTTTTCAGCCAAGAAGCCCC
>CAZXWD010000202.1:2369-3710 GCA_964644135.1 uncultured Bacteroidales bacterium
GCGTCCCACCCCTGTGCCTTCAGCTCTATCAGTGTTTCGGCGGTGCTGACCATGAAGGCGCCTTCGGCTTTTTCGGTCATGTGGCCGATGACGGATATGCCTTTCTCGTCTTTTATCTTGTCGTAGTCTTTCTGGTCGATGGTGAAGAGCAGCTCATAGTCTTCCCCTCCGTTGAGGGCTGCCGTCCACGGTCCGAGGCTGAACTCATTGGCTGTGTTGACCGTTGTGGGGTCGATGGGGATCTTTTCCTCGTATATCCGGCATCCCAGTCCGGAATGTTTTGTAAGGTGGAGGCATTCCGAGGCCAGCCCGTCCGATATGTCGATCATCGAGGTGGGGACGACACCTTTTTCCCTGAAGAGCTTGACCATATCTGTCCTGGCTTCGGGCTTAAGCTGCCTTTCGAGAATATAATCATGCCCTTCCAGGTCGGGCTGCATGTCGGGGTTATCTTTGTAAACGCTTTTTTCCCTTTCCAGCAGCAGCAGTCCCATGTAGGCGCCTCCCAGGTCGCCGGTAACACACAGCAGGTCGTTGACCTTAGCCCCTTTACGGTAAACCACTTTATCCTTTTCCACCTCGCCGATGGCGGTGACTGATATAAGCAGTCCCGTAAGGCTTGACGAGGTATCCCCTCCTACGAGGTCCACGCCGTAGCGTTCGCAGGCCAAAAACAGCCCTTCGTAGATCTCCTCCAGCGCCTCCACCGAAAAGCGGTTCGAGACGGCAAAGCTGACGATGAGCTGCGTGGCCTCGCCGTTCATGGCAGCCACATCGGAGATGTTAACCACGGCTGCTTTATAGCCGAGGTGTTTGAGCGGGGTGTATGTCATGTCGAAGTGCACCCCTTCCACCAGCAGGTCGTTGGTGACGATCATGTATTTGTCGCCGGCATCGATCACTGCGGCATCGTCGCCCACGCCTTTCACCGATGATTTGTTTTTCAGTTTGATGTTTTCGGTGAGCCTGTCGATGAGGCCGAATTCCCCGAGGTCCTTAAGCTCTGTCCGTCCTGTTCGTTGCGTTGCCATGATTGGGTGTTTTAGGATGCAAAGGTACTTAATTAGTGTTGAGTGTTGAGTGTTGAGTCCTCCTTCGCTTCGCTACGGAGGATAAATGTTGAGTGTTTAATGTTGGATTCTTCAACTCGTAACCCGTAACCCGCATCCCGTAACCCGCATCCCGTAACCCGTAACCCGCAACTCGTAACCTCACTTCACGCTTCACGCTTCACACTTCACACTTCACGCTTCACGCTTCTATGTGACCCTATGTGGTCTCTGTGCCTATTGTGGTGAAAGCCAGCAAACCGGCCACCAGACACAAAACAACGGGGAGGGG
>CAZXWD010000203.1:0-2133 GCA_964644135.1 uncultured Bacteroidales bacterium
TCTTTATCCGTAACCAGGGCTATTTTTCAGTGGAAGAACTGGAAGATAATGCAACTCTCATATATCCGAACCCTACAAACGGAATTGTCAACCTTGGACAGTTTGCAGGCGAGCTTCAGTTCCGTGTATTCAATATACAGGGCCAGTTGGTGTTTGATTCCATGGTCAGGGAAGGGAATCAAATCGACCTTTCGAACCTGAATGATGGTATATATTTATACAGGCTGAGCTCGGTGGAGAGGTCTCAATCAGGGAAGTTAGTGATCTATTAGACATACAGTGTATAGACTATATTAAGCAGTTATATGCTAGTCTAATAATGTGAGCTGATAATCAGTTAATTCCTTAAGGATTTGGAAATATTGGGTCTTATATGATTCATAAATATCATATATCATCTCGCTGAAATTCACAAACGACTCATTATCTATTTGCAGAGCATGAAAGAACTCTGTTTCAGAGCCAAGATATTCTTCCAGGGTATTCTTGTTAATATCTGATTCCATTTCTTTTGTCATTGTTACCAGGTCAAGTCCCCTAAGGAAGTTTTTGATCTCACCCTCCAGGAAGGAGAGGTCGGAGGAGAACTGCCTGTACTCTTCATCAGACCAGGGCATGGGAGAGAATAGCCTGGAGGCAGATCTCTCGAATTCAATAACAATTGACTCCAGTTCTGCCAGATCCTTAATAAGCTGGAAATATTTGTTATAATAACCGATAAGTGTGCTATCTGAGTTTTTATTTTTTGCATTCTGTAAGTTGAAGATGTATGACTCCCTGTCGAGCGATTCGAGAAATTTTTCACCCTCTTTTATATCCGATTCAAGTTCCTTTATTATCATTTCAGCATCTTTTCTTCTGTATTTCCTTCCGTCAAAGTCGAAGTATTTGGTTTTTATTTGCCTTGAGCTGATCTGTCTGAGAATTTGCAGGTCCTGCCTGTTGAGTTCAAGTCTTTGAATCTTTTCGGTGTTGCCTTTAGAATAAATCTCATCAAAGCTTTTTGTGGTTGTGATGCTTCCTATTTCTTCAGGTTTGAATGTAGTCAAATACCTTCCGTCGTAATAACCGTTGTATTTTTCAGACAACCTGTATTTGTTTATTTCGGTTTTGAGAAAATTTTCAAATTCGGATTTCTTTAGCTCCCTGAAGTGTGAATCAGGGTAGCCCACCTCGTATAGCACCTTAGTAACTTTTTTTTGAAGTTCTTCGGCATTATTGAATAGAACCCATGCGGGATCAGTATTCCTCTCACATTCAATATTTATTTTAGACATATTCAATTCTCTCTCTTGCCGGGTAGGATGGGAGGACCATTGATCTTCAATATTGACCCTTGGTTTCATTGCAAGGTTATCGAGGACTTCATCGGAAATGTTCAGCGTTCCGTCGGTATTGGCTATTTTATTTAAATGTGCAATGTAAGACATACAAAAAGAAAGGTCCTTATATATGTTTGAGCTGGATCTTTCTTTTGATGCAAGTTTTTGAAGGTGAACAATGGTGAAATTGTATATAGTACCCGAAAACTCTGTTTTTCTCAATGCATTCTTGACTGATTTGTTGCCACTGACCTTCGCAGCTACCAGATCGGCATGATATTCCATTTCCCTTGAAAGTTTCATGTAGTTTACATTGATCAGGTTGTAAGCGACCCTGAGCCCGGCTCTTACACTTTCTGCAATCCAAAAGGTTACACGGGCAAAGAAACCGAAAATCCCACCGGATTCCGCCCAGCTTTCCAATGTTTTGTCCCAGTTATCATATTCATAGACAAGATTATAAATCATATTGTTCAAAGTGTAAATGTAAGCGCCTAGTTTCATGCTTTTCTGCGAAAAGTGACCGAACTCATGAGACATTATCGCCTTAAATTCGCTGACATTCATTGCGTTAACAAGACCCAGGCCGATTTCGAGGTTTTTGCGAACAGGTAGGAACAAACTCCAGAAATTTGAGTTATAGAACACCCTGGCATTACCTCGGGAGATACAAAGATCTTTTTAGGGAAGACAGTTCCGGTATCATTAGTTATGTATTTGATAAACTTAAAAAGTTTAGGGTGATCAGATTCTGTGATCTGAATGCGGTATGGGTTTTCTGACCTATTTGAGGCAAAGATGAATTTAATGA
>CAZXWD010000203.1:2233-3689 GCA_964644135.1 uncultured Bacteroidales bacterium
ATTACCCTTGGCAATAATGTGATTCATTCATTGCCAGGTAACGATAAAGAATTTTTAATTTTCAATCCTCAAAAAGGCTCCTGACATTGAAAGTGGTATCAATGAAAAGTGGAGGCTCGAAGAGACCTGCTACCTTTTGCCAGTCGGCCATCTTAAAGTTCTGCGGAAGATGCTCCCCATTGTCAACATTATGGTCATCCTGGGCAATGAACATCCCGTTGGGGAAACCGGGACCAAAGTTCAGGTTTACCACATCAATACCGTCAGTTTCAGTGTTACCATCAATTTTCCCCTCTGCAATCCGGAAACTGCCGATGTAAGAGTTATCATAAAACCTGTCGTAAATGGCAAAGCTGTTATTTCCCTGGCTTGAGGCAATGAGGTAGCCATGGTCTGAAGAAGTATAATAGATCGTCAGCCCTTCAATATCATATTCAATGTTCTGATTGTCTTCTTCTGAACTGAGGGCTATTTTGACAGGGTCGTGATTGCCAGGTTCGGCATCCACTTTCCAGATACAACTGTTTTCCTCACCTATGTAGAGAATGCCATGTTTATGATCCGCTACCAGGCCCTCGGGCTGGCTTCCGATATCAAAGGAGCTGACCAGCTTCAATCCCAGTTTTTCCATCCCTTCAAGTACCTCATAATGCTCGATCACACCATCCTTTCCGCATAAAATCGCATAATTCTTCGATGAAACCGGACTGTTATAGAAGCAGAACCCGTACACTTCGCTCACCTCTGAGATGACCAGGGTATCGAGAATGAATTCGAGATCACCGGTCTGAGGGTCAATTTTGTAAAGGTCTACAGAATTATGCGTACGGTTTGTGCCCCCACAGATATCGATCTTTTGATTTTCAAGCTCCAGGGCGTAGGCAACATCGATATTGTTAATACGGCCCACTTCGGCAAATGCCAGTTGGGCTCCTTCCAGGTTGTAAGCCACTATTCCCCCTCTTTTGTTCGAGCCATAGACGATGCTTTTTGAAGTTTCGTCAGGATGGATCCATACTGCAGGGTCATCGGCTGCATCTGTACTGTTGCCTGCCTGAACAGGTTCAGTTTCTGCATCGGCTGTGATTTGAAATATTGTATCCGTGATGGGATCTCTTTCAATGTAGTTGAATTCAGGCTCCTTGTCATTTGTGTCTCTTTCACAGGCGCACAAGGTAAGGCTGATCAACAGGACAGATAATATTCTATTCATAACCGGAAACCATTAAAACAATTTTTAAAATAAATTCAAAGATTGATCATCTCCGTTGAATTTCTGTCTTCATAGCTGTTATATTATTGTTAAATCTTTGTGCCGGAAGAATCCGGAGGCAGTTATGCAGGTAATGATATATATAAAGAATGTTGTAAATTTGTTTCTGGCAAACAATCAAAATCTATCAATATGGCAAAAGAAAAAGATCAGAAAAAAGTAGGTTACATAGGCGATGAAGAA
>CAZXWD010000204.1:0-3632 GCA_964644135.1 uncultured Bacteroidales bacterium
CCGGCATCGTCCTTTATCACCTCTTCACACTTGATGATATAAGCATTTTTAAGCCTGACCTCGCGGCCGGGAGCAAGTCGGAAGAACTTCCTGGGCGGGTCTTCCATGAAGTCGTTTTTCTCGATATAAAGTTCCCTGGTGAAAGGCACAATGCGGCTTCCTGCATCAGGATCTTCCGGGTTGTTCTCAGCTTTCAGCTCTTCCCTTTTACCTTCCGGGTAATTGGTAATGACCACTTTCACCGGGTCGAGCACGGCAAACACCCTGGGCGCCTTTTTATTGAGGTCTTCCCGCACGCTGAACTCCAGCAATGCCACATCAATAACGTTATCCCTTTTGGCTACTCCTATGGTATCGGCAAATTTCCGTATCGATTCAGGTGTAAATCCCCTGCGACGAAGACCTGAAACTGTGGGCATCCTGGGATCGTCCCAGCCATTCACGTGGCCTTCCTTCACCAGTTCCATCAGTTTGCGCTTGCTCATCACCGTATAGGTCATGTCAAGCCGCGCAAATTCGATCTGCCTGGGCCGGTAGGCGCCTTCTTCTTTCACGATCTGGTCGAGGAACCAGTCGTACAGCGGCCGGTGCACCTCAAATTCCAGGGTACAGATGGAGTGGGTGATCCCTTCAAGGTAGTCCGACTGTCCGTGGGCCCAGTCGTACATAGGGTAGATGCACCATTCTTCACCGGTCCTGTGGTGCTTTGCATGAAGGATCCGGTACATCACGGGGTCGCGCATGTGCATGTTAGGCGAGGCCATATCGATCTTGGCCCTGAGCACTTTGCTTCCATCAGGGAAGTCACCGTTCTTCATCTTTTCGAAGAGCATCAGGTTTTCCTCTACGGGACGGTTGCGATAGGGGCTCTCAATCCCCGGACGGGTAGGTGTGCCGCGCTGCTCGCCGATCAGGTCGGAGGGCTGGTCGTCAACATAGGCTTTACCTTCCTTGATGAACATCACGGCCCATTCGTAAAGTTGCCGGAAATAATCGGAGGCAAAATAGAGGCGGTCTTCCCAGTCGAAGCCAAGCCACCTGACGTCTTCCTTGATGGAGTTGACAAATTCTTCTTCCTCTTTGGTGGGGTTGGTATCGTCGAAGCGGAGGTTGGTGAGACCGTTGTATTTCTTTCCCAGGCCGAAGTTCAGGCAGATCGACTTGGCGTGTCCGATGTGCAGGTAACCGTTGGGCTCGGGCGGGAAACGGGTATGGACGCGGTCGTCGTTCTTGCCTTCGGCGAGGTCTTTCTCAATGATCAATTCGATGAAGTTGAGTGATCTTTTTGGTTTCTCTTCAGTCATAATATGCTGTAATAGATAGAATTACTATTCAAAGTGTGCAAAATTAAGGGAAAAATTTTGTCTTTGAGGGGGTATTTTTCGCTTTCTCACCGATAAATGATTTGTTTTCACGCAGAGTAACACAGAGAAATATGCCGAGAAACGCAGAGAAAACAACTAAATATTTAAAAAATGGATGAGAACAGTATTTCATATATTATCAGAGGAGCTGCATTTAAGGTTCATACAGAACTTGGCCCTGGATTACTAGAATCTGTGTACGAAAAAGCACTATACCATGAACTAAATGAAAGAGGGATGAAGGTTAAAAGTCAGCTTGGAATACCCTTTGATTATAATGATATTCACTTTGAAGTGGGCTTCAGATTAGATCTTCTTGTAAATGATAAAGTAATCGTGGAAATAAAATCTGTTGAAACAATTCATGAAGTTCATTTAAAACAATTACTTACTTATTTAAAGCTGCTAAATTTAAAGCTCGGATTATTGATTAATTTTAACTCTTATCCGTTAAAAGACTCAATTTACAGAGTTGTTAACGGATTGTGACTCTGCGTTCTCATAATCCTCTGCAATACTCTGCGTGAAATTAAAGTCTATTGAAACCTTCTTAAAATACTCAGGACTGAGCCGAGGTAGCCTTGCCCGAAGAGGTTGACGTGTACCATGAGCGGGTAAAGATTACAGATATCGACACGTTCCCTCCAGCTCGGCTCCATCGGGTATTCCTCATTGTAGGCACGGTAGAATTCCTCACCAAACACCCCGAACAACCGCGACATGCCTATGTCCATCTCCCTGCTGCCATAATATACCGCCGGATCGAGGATGCATGCCTCCCCCCTGTCGTCGACCATATAATTGCCGCTCCAGAGGTCACCATGGATCAATGAAGGCGGCTCCTTGGGGAAGATAGTGTCGAGTATTGAAAACAGGTGGTCGAATTTTTTAACGGTGCCGCTGTCTACCTGTCCATCCTCCCTGGCCATCCTGATCATGGGCTGCAGCCTTTCTTCGATGAAAAACCCGGTCCAGTCGTTATGAAAGTCATTCTTCTGATAGAGGGAACCGATATAATTATCATGGTCGAGACCGAACCGGTCGCCAAAGGTTTTATGCAGTTTAGCCAGCGCCTCTCCAAAATGCTGCCAGAAATCATTTGTTTTTGGTGCCGGATCGATATATTCCAGCAGGATAAAAGAATAGTTTCCTGCTTCGCCGGTACCGATCACTTCAGGGATCCTGATCTCGTCAGCGCTTCGCAGCAGTTTCAGTCCCCTGGCTTCCTTTTCGAACATTTCAGGGTAACGTCCGGCGTGATTGTATTTCATGAAATAAGCACCCCGGGTGGTTTCCATTTTATAGGCTTCGTTGATGGATCCGCCCGAGAGGGGCCTGGATGAGCACAGTTCTGCATTTTCACCCGTCTTTTCAGCTATCGATCTAAGGGCTTCGTCAAGGATTTCTTTTGGGATCATAGGGCAAAGGTAATGGGTAACCGGAAATTAATGGCTGGTGACTTGGTTTTCTTTACCCACCCCCTCGGTCCCCCTCCCTGCTAGCAGGGAGGGGGAAGGGGGAGGGTATAAAACTCAAATATCTAAAAGATCTGCACCTGGTTCTGCCGGTATTTGATGAGGCGGTCGATGCCGAGAAGCATTAATACGGCCGCTACGATCATAAGGGTGATAGAAGAAAATCCCATACTTACGGAGAGAGATTCCACGAGTGCGTTGACGCGTTCACCGATACCACTCAGCTGGATATTTTTAATTCCTTCAAAGGAGAACAGGTTATTGAGGAATGGAAGATCAAGAAAGATGATCACGAAAATAGCTGCAGCAACACCCGAAGAGATAAGCACCCATTGTAGCGGGCTCAGGAGGTGATCAGAAACCAGTTCTTCCGCACGGGTAACTTTTTCCATCACGTTGGAGGTAAAATCCTTTCCGGGCGATTCCACCGCGTGGTTCCGGAACATTCCTTTTATCAATTCTTCTTTCTTGTCCATATTGTGATCTCTCCTTTAATTCAATGTCCTGACCCTATCCTTCAGGATACGGTCCATGATCTTATGCATTTTTTTCCGTGTGCGGTGCAGCTTCACCTTTACATTTGAAAGTGACAGGCCTGTGATATTGCTTATCTCCTCCACCGAACAGTCTTCGGTATAATACAGTGTTATCATAACACTTTCCAGCTCGTCAAGTTCAGCCATTGTCTTTTCAATGAGCGTTTTCTGCTCGCGGTGGTCAAGCCCCATCAACTCGTAGCTGCCATATTCCTCATCTTCGATCTCTGTCACTTTTTCGTCAAGCTCAACAGTTG
>CAZXWD010000205.1:0-3524 GCA_964644135.1 uncultured Bacteroidales bacterium
TTAAATTCAATACCTTTGCGTTAATAGTTTAAGGAGAACCACTTGATCATCAGACGAACGCATATATCCATAATGCTGCTGGCCACAATTGTGGTTCTATCGTCATGCCGCGCCACCAGAACCCTGGAAGAAGGCCAGTACCTCCACCGGAAAAACTCCGTTAACTTTCATGAAAAAAACCCCGGTATAGATGCCGGGGAGATCTCCACCATCATCAAGCCCCGCACCAACAAACGTTTCCTGGGGGTGTTCCCAATCCAGGTATCTCTCTACAATATGGGCACACGAGGCAAAACAGACAGCAAGTTCCGCACATGGCTCAGGGAAAAAGCCGGTGAACGCCCGGTGGTCTACGATTCGAACGAGGTGAAAAAATCTGTCAAATCTATAGAACAATATCTCGATAAGGTTGGCTATTTCCATTCCAATGTCAAAACAGTTACCCAATTCAAAAGGAAAAAAGCTTTTGTCACCTATATCCTTTACCCGGCCCGGCCTTACACGATCAAAAACTTTGAACTGGTAGTCGACAATGATGAACTGGCCACCTATATGCGGGAAGGATTGAGGGATTCTGAAATCAGCGAAGGGATGACGTTCAATGTCTTCACACTCGAGGATGAAAGGGACAGGCTGGCAGATTACCTCAGGGATGAAGGTTATTACAAGTTCAACCGTAATTATATCTATTACGAGGTTGACAGCTCTCTCGGCAACCGGCAGATGAAGGTGGAGATGAAAGTGAAAAAGCCACAGGATTACTCTGAAGAGAAATCCGGGGAGATGTCAGAGATCCGTCACAGCCGGTACTTCATCAATGATGTTTTCATTAATACTGATTTTGATCCGGCAGGGAAAGGATCTTTTCCCCAGGATACACTGGTTGTGGATGTTTTCCGGAAGAGGTCGCAGCAAACAAATACATACCACATCATATTTAAGGACAAGTTGAAGATCAATCCCAAAGTTCTGACACAGTCGATCTTCATCTCATCCGGACAACCTTTTCACGAGACCGACATCCGTAAAACAAGGCTGCGGCTTAACCAGGTGGGGCTTTTTAATTATACCAACGTAACGTTCAGGGAAACAGGCTATGCCGAAGATGACACCCTGAAGCAGCGGCCATTGCTTAACTGCAAGGTGGACCTGATGAAGAAAAAACTGCACTCCTTCACTATAGAAACTGAAGGCACGAACAAATCGGGGAGGCTTGGTGTGGGAGGGATCTTCACTTATCAGAACAACAACATCTTCAGGGGTTCTGAGATCTTCCGCTTCAAGGTGAACGGGGCGCTCGAATTCCAGACTGCACTATCCACCAGCAGCGAAGTGCCTGCCGATAACCGCCTGATCAGCACCATTGAGGCCGGAGGTGAGATCAGCCTGAGGTTCCCGAAATTCCTGATACCGATCAGGCCTGAAAGGTTCCCCAAGTATTTCAGGCCACAGACCATCATCAGGCTGGGTATGAATTACGAGGACCGGCCCCAATACATCCGTGTCATTAACAACCTTTCGTTTGGTTATGAATGGCGCGAAAGTGAATTCAAAACACACCAACTCTACCCTCTCGACCTGAACTTTGTGCGTGTAAACCTGGCCCCTGATTTCCAGGAAATTGTTGATAATGAGCCCAACGACAGGATCAGGAACCAGTATACCGACCACATGATCATGGCCCTTAAGTACAGTTTCATCTACAATACGCAGCAAATAAGTAAGTTCAAGAATTTCTTCTACCTGAGGGCAAACCTCGAACCGGCCGGCAACCTGTTGCACCTCTATAACCTCGCTTTCGGTGCCAAAAATGATACGCTCGACTATTACACCCTTTTCAATGTCAGGTATTCTCAATATATCCGCACGGATGTGGATTTCCGCTTCTACCAGTTGTTCAACGAAGGCAATTCAATTGCCTCAAGGATCTACTTCGGTATAGGGATACCTTATGGCAATGCATCAGTCCTTCCACTTGAAAAAGGCTTTTATGGCGGCGGTGCAAACGGCATCAGGGCCTGGCCGCTCCGTCTCCTGGGGCCCGGTTCCTATAACAATCCCGACGACCGTTTCGACAGAATGGGCGATATGCATATCGAGCTGAACCTCGAATACAGGTTCCCGATCTACCGCTTCTTCAAAGGGGCAATATTCGTTGATGCAGGAAATGTATGGCTGCTCAATAAAAATGAGAATTATCCGGGCGGTGAGTTTCAGTTTGATGATTTTCACAAAGAAGTTGCCGTTGGTACAGGACTTGGCGCCAGGTTCGATTTCGACTTCTTTGTCTTCAGGCTCGACTTCGCAGCCAAAACCCGCGACCCTTCCCGCCCTGAAGGCGACCGATGGACATTTAACACGTTCCGCTTCAAAGATATTCTTCTGAATTTTGCTATAGGATATCCGTTCTGAGAAGGCAGTCTTCAGTCATCAGTCGGCAGTCGGCAGTCAGCAGTCGGCAGTCAGCAGTCGGCAGTCATCAGTCATCAGTCAAGTCAGCCGTCAGTTTTCTTTGCTCCTGAGCCCCTGAGCCTCTGAGCTTTCATCATTATTAATTATTCATTGTTAATTGTTCATTATTCATTTTTCATTGAATAATCGTATTATTGACAAAAATTTTTAGCCATGAAAAAATCACTTCTGATCATTATAGTCGCTTCATTGTTCATTGCTGCAGGAACCAAAGCGCAAACCAAAACCTATTTCTCTTCGTCAAGTGAAATGATCTTTTCATTTGCAACCCTGGAATACACGGTTGAAAATAAGGTTTACGACAAGGGGAACATTATGAGATGGTCGCCTGTCTTCAACTTCCAGAATCTTTTCAATGTTGACCCTTCTAAGTATTTTGGCTTTTTCACAGGTTTAGGATGGCGGAATGTGGGCTTCATCCATGAATTGCCGAATACGGGTATAAAGTATAAATACCGTACCTATAATCTCGGCCTTCCGGTAGGAATAAAAATAGGCGACCTGAATGGATTCTTTGTTTACGGAGGTTATGAAATTGAATATGCCTTCAACTATAAAGAGAAAAGGTTTGAGAATGATTCAAAAGTGGATAAGGATGTTTACTGGTTCAACGACCGCGTAACTCAATTCCCACAAAGTGTGCTTGTGGGTATCAATTTCCCATACGGTTTCAACCTGAAATTCAAATATTACCTCACAAATTTCCATAACCAGGACTACATAGCCATAATCGATGGTAATGAGGTAAAACCCTATGAGAACCTTAAATCAAACGTGTTTTACATTTCCCTGAATTTCGGTCTCTTTAGTCCTGCCAGGAAACATTATGATCCCAGGAAATGGGAGGAAGTTTATTAGAGTTTAGAGTTGAGAGTTGAGAGCTTAGATAGTTCTGAGTTCTGAGTTTAATGGTTGTTGGCTATTAGATTAATTGTCTCAATTGCCTCTATTGTCAAATTGTCTTTATTGTCAGAATTGTCTGGTGTTATGGTGTTAGGGTGAAAATCGCTACATCGTTACATCGCTACTTCGTTACATGTTAATGGGTACTG
>CAZXWD010000206.1:0-3501 GCA_964644135.1 uncultured Bacteroidales bacterium
ATTTGATAGACTATAGCCTTCATTGTTCATTGTTCATTGTTCATTGTTCATTGTTAATTGTTCATTACCCCAATACCATCTTATCTTCGAAATAAGCAAGAAAATTTCGCTTTAGTTCACAATTCACTATTTTTGCCCAATTAATCGCTATGGCAGAAAAGAATAAGAAAGCAAAAGTTAAAAAGCCGGTCATAAGTAAAGACCCGGTAAAAAGAAGGAACAGGCTGTTCAAGCTCATTATCATAGTGTTCAGCTTCGTGCTCTATGGTAATACCATTTACAACCATTACAGCCTCGACGATTACCATATCTCAACTGAGAATGCATTGCTGGAAGAAGGCATCAGCGCCATCCCCGAGATCTTTACCTCTACCTATGCGGAAGAAGGGGGGATGAATTACGGTTACAGGCCCGTTACCAGGACGTCCTTTGCCATTGAGTACGAACTCTTCGGAGAGGGAACCTTCCTGGGCAACGTTATCTGTGAAGCGGCACGCGGCCTTGGCATATACAGGGCAAGGGGATGCGACATCACACCGTATATAAGTCATTTTTTCAATGTGCTGCTTTACATGACCGCATTGCTGATACTTTTCAGGGTGTTAAGGAGGCTTTTCAGGAATTACCATTACTTTTTTCCCTTTATCATTACACTACTATATGCGGCACATCCCGTGCATACCGAAGTGGTGGCAAGCCTCAAGAACAGGGATGAGCTCTTTGTGATCATCTTTATGCTCCTGTCGCTTGAACAGTTTATCAGGTATGCCGATTTCGGGAAAGTGAAACATATCCTTTTCGGCGGGTTGTTTGTTGTTGCTTCCTTTTTGTCTAAAGAGACTACAGCAGCGTTTTACCTGATCATACCCCTGTCGCTTTATTTCTTCACTGAAATGCCCGTCAAAAAAGTACTTGCGGTTGGAGGTATCATACTCCTCTTCGGGGTTGTGGCTGCTTTCGGGCCTTTCCTTTTCATACCTTTCAACGTAAGGCCGTTCGGATTGCAGGAAACCCCGCTGGCTGTTGATGATTCATTCATTAACAGGATAAGCCTTGGTTTTTACACTCTTCTCTATTACCTGAGGTTGCTCGTATGGCCGCATCCACTGTTGTATTATTACGGGTACGACATGTTCCCGGTCCCGGAGATCTGGAACCCGTGGGTCATAGTGTCAATACTTCTGCATCTCGGCCTCTTCGGCTTTGCCATATACAAGCTCAAAAGCAGGCATATACTTTCGTTTGCCATCCTTGTCTACCTGGGAAGCATCGCCATGTTTGCCAACATTGTAAAGCCCGCACCGGGTATCATTGCCGACAGGTTCCTGTTCCTCCCTTCCCTGGGCTTCGTCATTGCCCTGGGCTACGGGCTCTATAAACTGTTCCGGGTGTCCCCTTCAATACAGGAGATCCCTTTCAGACGGGTTGCAATGGTGCTGGGCGTACTGCTCATCTTCCTCATCCCTTATTCGGCGAAAACAATTGTAAGGAACCAGGACTGGCAGACCGAATTCACCCTTTACAAGGCTGATATGCCATACCTGTACAATTCGGTGAAGGCCAATGATCTCTATGCCGATGCCATTATGAAGATCGTGAACAAGGAGCTTGCTAAACCTGTGAATGTACTGAAATTCGTGGAGCCACAGGTGAAGGAGGCCATGAACCACTGGGAACGTTCCGTTGAGATCATGCCGGACTATCATCCTGCCTGGAACAGTCTGGGCATAATCCATTCAAGGGTCTATAAGAACTATGATACGGCTATATACCATTTTAACAAGGCACTGGCCCTGGAGCCCACAAAACCTCAGACCTGGTTCAACCTTGGGCAAGCTTATGAGGGGTTGGGACGGGTCGATACAGCCATCTTTCTCTACAGGGAAAACCTGAAGCATGACCCGGAATCGATCAGCACAAGGTCAAGAATGGCCAACCTTCTTTACCGCCGCGGAAAATTTAGAGAGGCGATCGAGCTCAACCAGGAGATCACCCGGATAGACCCTGACGAACCACTCCCTTACGTAAACCTGGGGAACTATTATTTCTTCCAGGGGGATACAACGGGGGCAGTTTCCTTTTATGAAAAAGCGGTAAGACTTGGAGCCCCGGCAGCAGCCAGCAACTTCCTGAGCAATTACTACATGGAAAGGGGAGATACCGACAAAGCCAACTATTACCGGAATATTTCCAGGATGAGGGAACGGGAACAGCAGTTCTTCACCCCCTCCGTCGACAATTAAGTTGTAATGAAAAGCAAGATCAGCGCCATAAGTATTTACCTGCCCTCAACAGTGCTTACCAACGATGAGCTGCACAGGCAATTCCCGGATGTCCGCATCCAGGAGCTTACCAGGCTCACAGGGGTGTCATCGAGGCATGTGGCCGGAAAAGATGAAACCTCGGTGGATATGGGGCAAAGAGCTGCTGAAAAGCTTTTCAAAGAACATGATATTTCGCCCGCCGGGATAGATTTCATCCTTCTGTGCACTACCTGGTCGGATTACATCACACCCACTTCGGCCTGCATATTGCAGGACCGGCTTGGCATTCCCCATTCATCAGGGGCGCTCGACATCAACCAGGGCTGCACGGGCTTTATTTACGGGCTTGCTGCCGCGAAGGGGCTGATAGAATCCGGTTCGGCAAAAAATGTACTCCTCGTTACCTCCGAAACCATTACCCATTCCATTCATCCCAGGGATGTATCGAACAAGTCCATCTTCGGAGATGCAGCAGTGGCTACGCTGGTTTCAGGAACGGAAAAAGGGGAGGGGATAGGGCAGTTCACCTTCGGCACCGACGGCAGCGGATACGGGGATATCATCATAAAATACGGCGGGGCGCGCTATCCGCTTACTGAGTACAAAGCAGAAGATTACACCGACGACAGGGGGGCAGTGCGCAACGATGCCTCTTTCTATATGAACGGACCGGCCATCTTCAGCTTTTCCACCAAGGTGGCGCCGCAGATCATCAGTGATACCCTCAGAAAGAACGGCCTCAGTTTCGGCGATATCGACTTCTTTGCCTTCCACCAGGCCAACCGCATTATCCTCGAGACCATTATAAAGAAAAACAAGATACCACCCGAAAAGACCATGATCTACCTGGATGATGTGGGCAATACAGTCTCTTCCACCATTCCCATCGTTCTCCGGAAAGCCTTGCAGGAAGGGAATATAAAAAAAGGCGATAAGGTGCTGCTTGCAGCATTCGGCGTAGGCCTGAGCTGGGGAGGAACGGTGATTCAGATTTGAGTGTTGAGTTTTGAGAGTTGAGATGGAAATGAGTGGTAAGAATTAAGTGCTAATTGTTGCTATGCTGTCATGTAATCGTTTCACGCAGAAGGCGCCGAGTCGAGCAGAGAGCACAGAGAAAATTCCGCTCCCCAGACCCCATACCGCATTTCAACACTCAACACTCAACACTAAAAACTTAACTTAGCAAAACCAAATTCCGTTAGACCAGATATGAGACAACTGATATCGATCATTATCC
>CAZXWD010000207.1:0-3478 GCA_964644135.1 uncultured Bacteroidales bacterium
ACAAAAGCCTATCGCAATCTTGCCGGTCTGCATACCATTTTAGGTAATCCCGATTCTGCCTATTATTACTATAACCTCGCCCTTAACAATGCGAAAAAAGTAAATGACCCAAAAGACATAGCATTGTGCTATAACCACCTCGGTAAATTTCACATTGAAGAGAATCAGCTTACAGAAGGAAAAGCATTACTTTTAAAAGGATATCAAATAATTGATAGCATTTTCTCAAAAGAAAATATTTCAAGGATTTATTATCTATATGATATCAGCAATTACTTTTATTCAACCGGAGAAACGGATTCTGCAATTCATTACCTTAATAGGAGTCTTAAAATAATTACTGAAAATCAAAAAAACGATAAGCAAAATAATCAGATCTTTTCATCCTTTGACCAGCAACGAAAGTTCATGATAACCGGACTGATGGCCCTCGTCTATTTTCGTAAATTTCAGAATGAAGAAAAGATTGAGTACCTTGAAAGAAGCTTTGAATACTCAACCATAACGATAGATCAGATAGAAAAGGACCTCACAAAGTATGCTAAAGAGTCTTCCTTCCTTCTTTCAAGATCTGATTTCCACAATTATTATAATGATCACATAAACATCGCCCGATCACTTTATAAATATACCGGTGATCCGGCTTTTGCTTTGAAAATGTTCATAGGGATCGAAAAAAGTAAAGCAGCATACTTCAGGAACATCTTGCAGACCAAAAAAGCATATTTCCAAGCGAAAATACCGGACAGTCTTATACGTGAACTTAAAAGGATCGATATCCTTACATCAGAATATGAGTACCTGATGTACAATAACAATACTGAAGAATTCGCAAAAGTAACTTCGGAAGACAGATATATAGATACCCTTTTTATCCTGAATGAAACAAAGGAAAGGTTACTGAAGCATCTAGACGACAATTACGAGATTTACAATAAGATCAAATACAATCCAACGATCACAGACCCAACTGAGATCCAGGCAAGACTGAAAGAAGATGAGGTCCTGGTAAACTACTACCTGACAAGTGACAGGATAATTATTGTATCCATCGATAAAAAAAGAACCTATGTAAATGAATCGGGAATTGACAGTTTGCCGGAACTCATTAATGAATATCTTGATAAATATGCATTGCTGGAAGTTGTTTTAAGCGACACACTTCTGGATTCAGAGTTTCTGGAAAAAGGTAATCTGTTGTACAAACTGCTGGTCGAGCCGTTAAGCGATCACATTCACGATAAGGATCTCATAATAATCCCCGATCAGGAACTGGCCTATCTGCCTTTTGAAGCCTTTATAAAAAACTACCAGTACAGTGACGGTAATCTTAAAGATGTCAGGTACCTGCTTCATGAACATACTGTAACCTACTCCCCTTCAGCCACACTGCTATTCAATTATTTCCGAAATCCGGATTCAAACAATATATCACCTCATGTTCTGGCAATTGCCCCCGATTACAGCAACTACTGGGATGAATCTTCCACTGGTACTGCCAGGGGGCTGTCTTTTAAGGCCTTGCCCGGTGCATTAAGCGAGGTCAACCGTATATCAGACTATTTCTATCTTACAAAACATATTGATGATGAAGCAACTGAAAGCAATTTTAAAAAAGCTGCCGGAGAATACGACATCCTCCACTTTGCAATGCATGCCCTTATCGATGATGATAATCCTCTTTTCTCGAAATTGGTTTTCAATAAAAACAATGACCAGGAGAATGACGGTTTTCTTAACACCTATGAGATCTACCATCTCGATCTGAATGGCGATCTGGTGGTCCTGAGTTCATGCAATACCGGGATAGGGAAACTGCATAAGGGGGAAGGGGTGATAAATTTGTCGAGAGCTTTCCAGTTTGCAGGTATTCCCAGCGCCATAGCAACATTGTGGAATGTTGAAGACAAAAGCAGTTCGCAGATCATGAAAGCATTCTATAGGTACCTTGCCGAAGGCCTTGAAAAGGATGAAGCATTGCGGCTGGCCAAACTGGATTTCCTGAGCAAAGCGGAGGAACCTTACCTGCACCCCCTGTTCTGGGCAGGCTATATCCATATCGGCGACAATGCCCCTGTAGGAAAAACAAAAAATATGCTATCCGGACCACCTCCGCTTGCCAGGTATGTGGCCATTGGTTTTGTCATTCTCCTGCTGATATTATCTGTCTATTCAGCCATCAGGAAAAAGACCCTCACTGCCTGACCATCATTGGGACTACCAGATACGGCAATCCCTTTTCCTTCTTCGCTGTAAACAATGTACCTTTGCATGTTGAAAATATCCACATGCACCAATCGCTCCATACCAAGCTGGGCTTCGACCGCATCCTTGACCTTGTGCGAGAACGCTGTGCAGGTCCCGGCGGGGCTGCCCTTACAGAACAGACTGCTTTTGAAACGGCGCCGGAGCCCATCCTGAAAATGCTGGAAGAGACCCGGGAGTTCAAAAGCATCCTGGAAAAGGAAGGAGCCTTCCCGTTACAGGAATACACCGACCTTTCCGAATCGCTGACCCGTGTAAGACTGCCCGGCACTTACCTCGACCCGGAGGAGCTGGGGCTGCTCAGGGCCGACCTCACCACCGCCTGGGAATGCATCGGCGAGCTGAAAAAGGATAAATACGCAGAATACAAACGGCTGAGGTTCCTGGGCGAACCGGTCCCCGTACTCGATGAGATCACCGGGATGATCGACCGGGTAGTTGACGACAAGCGGCAGATGAAGGACTCGGCCTCTGAAAAGCTGCGGAAACTGAGCCGCGACCTTAAGAACAAAAAGGTACAGGGCGAACGCCTCATTGAGCAGATCATGCAGCGGGCGCGCAAGGAGGGCTGGGCGGCTAAAGACACAGAAGTGACCATCCGCGACGGGCGCTTCCTGATCCCCCTGCCTGCCACGCACAAGCGCCGCATAAAAGGGTTCATCCACGACACCTCCGCCACAGGCCAGACAGCCTACATAGAACCGGTCGAGAACTTCGAGCTGAACAACGAGATCCGCGAAATCGAAAGCGACATGCGCAGGGAGATCATCCGGATCCTTACCGAGCTCACCGACCGGATCCGGCCGCACCTGGAAGATATCAAAACTGCCTACGATTACCTTGCCTATCTCGACTACACCCGGGCAAAGGCAAGGCTGGCCGTGACCCTGGGCGCAGGGATGCCTTTTATCAAGGACAAGCCGGTCCTGAAATGGACAAAAGCCAGCCACCCCCTGCTGTTCCTGTCGCACCGGGAAAAGAAAAAGGAGGTGGTCCCGCTCGACATTGCCCTCGACAGCCGGTATCGCATACTGGTTATCTCAGGGCCCAACGCAGGAGGTAAATCGGTCTGCCTCAAAACTGTAGGCCTGCTGCAGTATATGATGCAGTGCGGGCTGCTCGTGTCTATGGACGAAAGCTCCGAAATGGGCATCTTCCATGAGATCTTCATTGAAATAGGCGATGAGCAGAGTATCGACAACGATCTGAGCAC
>CAZXWD010000208.1:0-3458 GCA_964644135.1 uncultured Bacteroidales bacterium
GAAACGCTGGATGATTACCTTGGCCAGCAGCACCTTGTTGGAAAGGATGCCATTCTGAGGCAATCCATTGAGAACGGGAATGTGCCTTCGATGATCCTGTGGGGCCCTCCGGGGGTTGGCAAGACCACCCTTGCCTTTATCATTGCAAACACGCTGAACCGCCCGTTCCATACCCTATCGGCTGTTTCTTCAGGGGTGAAGGATGTAAGGAGCGTCATTGAAAAGTCGAGGTCAGAGACCGGGGCAATCCTTTTCATCGACGAGATCCACCGTTTCAGCAAATCGCAGCAGGATTCGCTGCTGGGAGCGGTTGAAAAAGGGATCGTCACCCTGATTGGCGCTACTACGGAAAACCCATCTTTTGAAGTGATCTCACCGCTTCTGAGCCGCTGCCAGGTATACATCCTGAAGCCGCTGGGCAAAGACGACCTGCTCAGGCTGATCGACATGGCTAAAAAGCACCTGGAGAAAGAGCGCGGGATCACCATTGCCATCACCGAATACGAAGCCCTGATGAGGGTATCGGGGGGCGATGCCAGGAAACTGCTGAATGCGCTGGAACTGGTTGTCAATACGGAGGAAAAGAAGGGAAAGGTTATTGTCACCAACGACAAGGTGTTGAAGGTGATCCAGGAAAACCTTGCCATATACGACAAGGCCGGGGAGATGCATTACGATATCATTTCAGCGTTCATCAAGTCGGTGAGGGGCAGCGATCCCAATGCCGCAGTTTACTGGCTGGCAAGGATGATCGAGGGGGGCGAGGACCCTAAGTTCATAGCCAGGAGGCTTGTAATACTGGCTTCGGAAGATATCGGCAATGCCAACCCGAATGCGCTCTTGCTGGCCAATGCCTGTTTTGATGCAGTCAACAAGATCGGATGGCCGGAAGGAAGGATCGTATTGTCACAGACCGCCATATACCTGGCCACTTCACCCAAGAGCAACGCTTCGTATGAGGCCATTGATGCAGCCCTGGCTGAAGTCAGGAGATCGGGCAACCTGGCTGTTCCGCTTCATATACGCAATGCACCCACCGGCCTGATGAAAGACATCGGGTACGGCAAGAACTATAAGTATGCTCACAGTTATGAAGGCAACTTTGTGGAGCAGGAGTTCCTGCCCGAAAAGATCACCGGGAAAGTGTTTTACAAACCCGGGAATAACAAAAGAGAGAACGATATGAGGGCCTGGCTGAAGGAGAGGTGGAAGGGGAAGTATGGGTATTAGTTGGCAGTCGGCAGTCGGCAGTCGGCAGTTGGCAGTTGGCAGTTGGCAGTTGGCAGTTAGTTCTAATTTCTAAATTTAAATTATCCGGGTAAATCCGTTGAATCCGCTTCATCCGTGTTCTATTTTTTTTGCAAAGCGCTAAGCGCAAAGCAGGAAAACAAGAAGATTGGAAGATTCGATTCACGACTCACCATTCACAATTCACGCTTCATCTGGGAGAAACGATTAAATTTGCATTTCATCAAATAATTCAGGCGAAAATGAGCAGCGACATCATCGAATCGATTCCCGGGATAAAGAATACCGGTTCAGGTAATTTCTTTCTGATTGCCGGGCCCTGTGTTATAGAGAACATCGACACACCCTTCAAGGTGGCTGAAACGGCGGGCAATATCTGCAAAAGGCTGAAGATACCCTATATATTCAAGGCCAGCTATCGCAAGGCCAACCGTTCGAAGCTGGAATCGTTCACCGGTGTGGGCGATGTGAAAGCGCTGAAGGTCATAAGCGAGATCGGGGAAGAGTTCAAGGTACCTACCCTGACAGATATCCACTCGGAGCCCGAAGCCGTGGTTGCTGCAGAATACGTTGATATCCTCCAGATCCCGGCATTTCTCTGCCGACAGACAGATCTGCTGGTCGCTGCCGCCTATACCGGCAAGCACATCAACATCAAGAAGGGGCAGTTTGTATCGCCCCAGTCGATGCAGTTTGCCGTCGACAAGGTCAAAAGCTCAGGCAACGACCTTGTGATGCTCACTGAGCGGGGCACATCCCATGGTTACCGGGATTTGATCGTCGACATGCGCAGTATACACTGGATGAAGCAGATGGGCATCCCGGTTATTTTAGACGTAACCCATTCTCTGCAGGTACCCAACCGGGCCGAGGGCACTTCGGGCGGGCATCCCGATCTTATCGAGACCATTGCCAAAGCGGGTATTGCTGCCGGCGCCGATGGGCTTTTCATGGAAATACACCCAGACCCTTCCAGCGCTAAATCAGACGGCGAGAACATGCTGCGGCTCGAGCTGCTGGAGGAGTTGCTGGAGAAGTTGGTGAAGATACGGAAAGCGGTTCTTTAGAGTTTAGAGCTTAGAGTTTAGAGCTTAGATAGCTTTGAATTAGAGGGTTACGGTAATTTTTGTTAGTTAATTATTGTTTCAATTGTCTTTATTGTCAAATTGTCACTATTGCCTCGCCTGTCGGAGCTTGCGTAGGTGGGTCAAATTATTTTTTTTAGGTTCTGGGAAATTCGTGAAGTGTGAGGAGTGAAGCGTGAAGTGTGAAGTTAGGTTTCGAGTTACGGGTTACGAGTTTCGGGGTGCACTCATATCGTACCTCTTACCGCTTAATGGAACGCGGATCCGCCTGCGTTGGACACGGTGAAACGGATTGCAACGGATCTAAACGGATTTTTTTCGTATCACCAGCCATCTATAAACCAATCCTCGTAATTCAACATTAAACACTCAACACTCAACACTCAACTCTTATGCCCTTCCCCCGTTCTTATCCTCCTATTTTCCTAACCTCTTATCCTCCTGCGCTTCTGAGCCCCTGAGCCTCTGTGCTTTCATTGTTAATTGTTCATTGTTAATTTTTCATTGTTCATTATTCATTGTTAATTATGCATTGCTTCTGAGCCCCTGAGCTTCAGAGCTTCCTCGCTCTTCATCATCTCAAATCTAAACTCTAAGCTCTAAACTCTATTTTTCGTATCTTTGCACAGCCAATTGGCACGTTCTTTGAACATTACATAATGAAAATCGACAGTTGACAGCTGACAATTTACAATTCACCCGGGGCTGACCGGTTTCGACAGCAAGGTGAATGGACTTGTAAGCATGCCGGGCGTTGCAGATAAGGCCCGATAACAGCAATCTGTAAACTAATAACTGGCGAAAATAACTTCGCTCTCGCAGCCTAATCGAAGTACAGTAGATTGGCTTCTTCCTAGCCCCAAGGGGGCTGGACGGGACGTTCCGCCGGTGGATCTGCCTGATTCCTGCCGGATCACGGGACGCACGCAATTTCAGGCTGGCTTGTTAAGGGCATCCGCTTAGCAGGCGAGACTTAAAGGAGCTAAGGTAACGCTGGGATGTTCATTTCCTGGCATTACACGAAAACCAAGAATGAACTAAGCATGTAGAAAGCACTTCTGTTCCTTGTTTGGACGAGGGTTCGACTCCCTCCAGCTCCACAAACATGTTCACATGGGCACATGG
>CAZXWD010000209.1:0-3311 GCA_964644135.1 uncultured Bacteroidales bacterium
TATTTTCAGTATTTCGAAGACCTGGATAAGATCGAAAGCGCCGGATCGCCCCTTTCGCTGGAGAAAAAGCTGTTCAGGGAAATTAACACGCCTTCGGGGCCGAAGCTGGAAGAGATCAACGCCGATACGCCCGCAGAGACCGGCGACCGGATCATCTCGAGGATCATCATCACTGCCGACAGGGATCTTCAGTACGTGCACCTCAAGGATATGAGGGCATCATCTTTTGAGCCTGTGAATGCCCTTTCGGGATACAGGTACCAGGGCGGACTGGGCTATTACGAGAGCCCGAAGGATGCGTCGACGGATTTCTTCATTCATTACATGAGGAAGGGCAAGTATGTTCTTGAGTATCCTGTTTTTGCAACGCAGGGGGGTGAGTTCTCTAACGGGATCACTACCGTACAGTGTCTTTACGCCCCTGAATTCAGTGCGCATTCCGAAGGGGTCAGGGTAACAGTCAGGTAACTGATCCTACATCAGTTTCTGGTAAGTCATCCACCAGCGGTCGGGGAGGGTGTTGCTCATGGCCAGTTCGTAATCGCGATGGGAGCAGGGGACCATATGGTGGCGTTCATATTTTGACAGGTTCTTGGTCCTGAAGGGCACCTTCATCCACCAACGGTCGCTTTTCTTGCTTTTGAAAAAAGTGAGCTGTTCCTCAAGATCTTCCAGCTTGACGTTGAACTTTATGTATTCGCCCGACTCTTCCCTGGGGTAGTCTTGCTGGCGGCTGTAGAAACCATCTATAAAATACCAGATCGCTTCTGCAATGAGCCTGGCTGTCCTGTTCTGCAGGTCGAGGCCGGGATTGTACTCGAAGAAGCCCAGAGAGGAAACCTTATCGCTGAGCCCTGCATATCTTGTTATGCGGCACAGCTCTTCGCCATATAAGCCGTTTGGCTGGGCATTTGCGTTTCCCGGCGCATCGGAAGCCCTTACAGCGCCTATATCCACCGAGATAAGGTCAGCATTCCTTACCAGCGGTTCAGTCCCTTCCATGTCGGCCTGTGCATCACCGAGGCGGTACACATCGAAGAAGAGGTTTCTCATCAGCGAAAGGCTTTCCCTGTCGATAAGGTAGCTCTGGTAGCCGATATTGGTGTAATTGAAAAGGTAGTTTGGCTGGTGCATGATTATTTTGCCCAGGTAGGAAAGCGAATTAAGCTCTCCTTCCGAATCGCCCAGGTCGAAAAGAGGATCGATACAGGCCAGGTTGATGATACGGCCTATTTTTTCGTACCCCCTGTACATGCCGTAAGTAAGGTTTTGCCCCCCGCCGATCACCACGGGAACGGCATTCTGGGCCATAACTTCCGACATGGCTGCTGAAAGGGCAAAATATGTATCGTTTGGCGTATTTCCCGGGGGGATGTTCCCCAGGTCGACCAGCCTGATGTTCTCATTCGACGGGAAAAGCTTGTAGAACTCACTCCTTGCATGGTCGGGTGCCCTGCCACAGCCTTCGTTGCCCACTGCGTCGCGGTCGTCCATGACCCCTATAAGGGCAATGTGGTTGCCCGAAATTTCGGGGAAGTCGCCGGGGCGTTCATAAACAGTCACCAAATCGCCCATTCTCTTTCGGTTGCCCCTTACAAACCTGAGGGATCCCTTCAAATGTACCGGCTCAAAGTAAATGGAGATATCCATGCTTTACGTTTTATTAGAACGGTAAGAGGTTGCGAGAACGGTGCCACGGTCGATACCGACCGGAACAATATATACGACCATAAGGTTAAGAAGTTACCCGGCAGGGGCTATTTTTTTCGACCGCCTTTCTTTTTTGCGGGTGCTTTTTCAATGATCTTCCTGCAGTCGTCGAGAGTAAGCTGCGACGGGTCTTTCGACTTGGGAATGCGGTAGTTTTTCTTTTTGAACGAAATATATGGCCCGTAAGGCCCGCGGAGGACCTGCATGCCGGGCTCTTCGTCGAAAGTCTTGATAACCTTCTCTTTGTCGAGCTTGCGTTTTTCCTCGATGATCTCAATTGCTCGCTCCTGGTCTACCATGGCGGGGTCTTCCTTCTTGCCTATCGAGAAGAACTGGTTTTTGTGCTTGATATAAGGTCCGTAACGGCCAATGGATACCTGTATGTCTTCTCCCTCGTAACTTCCTATTGTCCTGGGATAGTTAAATAGTTCGAGGGCCTCTTCCAGGTTTATCGATTCAAGGCTCTGTCCTGCCTTCAGGCCTGCGAACCTCGGTTTTTCATCGCTTTCGGTTTCCCCGATCTGGACCACCGGGCCAAAACGCCCCATCTTCACGTAAACATTCTTGCCCGTCTTGGGATCCTTGCCAAGCAGCCTTTCACCACTGAACTTTTTTGTTTCTTCGGTTTCTTTCACCTGTTTGTGGAAATCCTCATAAAAATCTTCGATCATATCGTTCCACACCTCGTTGCCCTTGGCAATTTCGTCAAAATGCTTTTCCACCCTGGCGGTGAAATTATAATCGATGATGTTGTCGAAATACTGGATGAGGAATTTGTTTACCAGTTTGCCGATATCGGTTGGGACCAGCTTGCCTTTGTCCCTGCCGGTCTTTTCTGTCTTTTTCTTCTCGGTTACAGAGCCGTTCTTTAGTTTCAGGGTAAGGTATTCCCTGTTGGTCCCCTCGCTGGTTCCCTTAACAATGTATTCTCTGTTCTGGATGGTCGAGATGGTGGGGGCGTAGGTTGAAGGACGGCCTATTCCCAGTTCCTCCAGTTTTTTTACCAGCGAGGCTTCGCTGTAGCGCCAGGGGGCCTGGGAGAATTTCTGTTCGGCATTCATCTCCATCATAGCAGGTTTATCACCTTCTTTCATAGGGGGCAGGATCCCGCTTTTCTTCTCGCCGTTCTCATCTTCAGTCGATTCAATATAGACTTTCAGGAAACCGTCGAACTTGATGACTTCGCCCGATGCGCTGAGCTTTTCATCCATACCCGAGATACCGATCTTTACGTTGGTCCGTTCTATCTGAGCATCGCTCATCTGCGAGGCGATGGTCCTTTTCCAGATAAGATCATAAAGTTTCTGCTGTGCAGAAGTACCCTTGATCTCAGTATTGTTTATGTAAGTTGGCCTTATGGCTTCATGCGCTTCCTGGGCACCTTTCGACCTGGTGGTGAACTGCCTGGTCTTTACATAATTCTCGCCATAAGTACTTTCAATTTCCTTTTTTGCCGTGGCAAGGGCCATGTTCGACAGCGATACTGAGTCGGTCCTCATGTACGTGATGAGCCCTGCCTCATAGAGTTGCTGTGCCACTCGCATTGTGTTGGCAACTGAAAAGCCCAGCTTACGGCTGGCATCCTGCTGCAGGGTTGAGGT
>CAZXWD010000210.1:0-3255 GCA_964644135.1 uncultured Bacteroidales bacterium
GCCTTTTGCTCCAGGCTCCCGTGCTCCCGTGCTCCCGTGCTCCCGTGCTCCTGTGCTCCCTAAAGTATATAATTTTTACCTTTGCCGAAATTTTAATCCGTGCGGATGGACATAGTCATAACACTGCTGCTGATCATCGTGATCGTTTACCTGTTGATGAACTATACAGGGAAGAAGTCGTCACGAAAATCTTCACAAAAAGATGTAAAATCCCGACAACCGAGAAGGAAGGGAAGGTATGGCAAGTGGATAGGAGGGGGGCTTGGCTGGGCCTTCGGTGGCCCAATTGGGGGTATCCTCGGTTTTATCTTCGGTTCGATGTACGACGGCATGCAGAGCGGCGCCTATGAATACAGGACCACACAGCGCGGCGACTTCAGCGTGAGCCTCATGGTCCTTGCTGCAGCCGTGATGCGCGCCGACGGCAAAGTGATGCGTTCGGAGCTGAGCTACGTGAGGATGTTCTTCGAAAGGAACTTCGGCCCTGAGGAAGCAGGGAAGAACCTCTACCTGCTGAAGGAGATCCTGAAGCAGGACATTAACCTCCGGGAAGTATGCATGCAGATCCAGACCTACATGGAGTATGCATCCAGGCTGCAATTGATCCACTTCCTGTTTGGTATTGCCCAGTCTGATGGCAAGTTCGACCCCAGGGAGGTGAATGTCATTCAGCAGATAGCTCACTATCTCAACATCAGCCAGCCCGACTTCGACTCCATCAAGGCCATGTTCATCAAGGATACAAAGAGCGCTTACAAAATCCTTGAAATAACACCGGATGCCACCAATGATGAGATCAAGAAGGCCTACCGTAAAATGGCCGTCAAGTACCACCCCGACAAAGTCTCACACCTGGGCGAGGACGTCCAGAACGCCGCCAAGGTCAAGTTCCAGAAGGTCAGTGAAGCTTACGAACAGATAAAAAATGAAAGAGGAATCAAATAGAGTTGAGATTTGAGATAGCTTTTCATTGTTCATTGTTAATTGCTAATTTTGATTTATCAAAACCAACCCCATGAAAAGAAAACAATTGGTCTTGCTTGCAGCGTTGCTTGGCCTTGCATTCGTGCTTTCGTCATGTGCCCCCGGAAATGAGCGTTTCCAGGCCGACCCTCCCGGCTTTCTGTTCGGCCTGTGGCATGGATTTATTTCGCTGGTGACCTTTATTGTCAGCCTGTTTAACGAAAGTGTTGACATCTACCAGGTAAACAATGGCGGGAAGCTATATGATTTCGGTTTCATACTGGGGGCCGCAATCTTCTATGGCGGAGGGATATTTGGTTCCAAAAGGAGAAGGTAGCCTTTAGTCGTAGAAAGTCCAGGATAATCCGAACTTGACCGCAAAATCCTGCATAGGGTAGTGCGGTACCGTGAAATAGGTGTAGTTGCCAAGGAAGCTGTTCACGTGGTGGAATTTCAGGAAGATCCTGAAGCGCTTTAGGAGCAGGTTCAGAAATACATCCCCGTATACATAATTGCCTATTTCCTTTTCATTCTGTATGTAGAAGTTCTTTATCGAGGGGAGGTATGCATCTGCATAATACTTTGTATGGAAGAACAGGTCGATGCCCGGCTGGATGACTGCTGCATTTTTGAAGATAGGCAATGTGAATTTAATTCCTGCCCTTGCCGTAATTGCCGGCAGCCTGACAATATCGGAATTTGAGGCCGCCTGGTAGACCACTTCATAGTTGATGCCGAATTTCCTGATCCGGAAGTCGTGGAAAACAAAAAGCCTCAGCACGGAGAGATTGCCGTCGTACTGCATGGGCCTGGCCGAATCGGACAGGTAGATGGGGCTGGAAATATTGTACAGCTTGAACCCGCCTGAGATCCTTTTACGCTTTGCGGTAAAACCCAGCATCGAAATTGTTTCCTTTTTGAAATTATTATCCCACCTGTGGTGATTCGAATGATAGTAGTTATAGAAATACCCTTTTTCCTTTGAAGTGAGATAACCTTCGGCGGTGAAGCTGAACAGTTCCTTTTCTTCCCTGAAAAGCTGCTGGTCCCATGCACCTTTCAATAGGAAGCCGTTGTTGTTGAAGTCGCCGATCGTGTATTCACCGAGCAGCCTGATCTTTGCATTCCTGAAGGGCCTGATGACTGCTTCGGCATAGGGGATAAGGGTATTGAAGCTTTCGGCCCCGGTATACCCTGAAACGTCTGCCTGCTGAAGTTTCAGGTTGACACTGAGGTAGAGAGGCATTTCTTCCGGGTCGTTCCAGATCGCTATATTGGACCAGGAGATGGTATTTTCTATTTTCCTGATGATTACAGAGTCCCTTGACTTGGCGCTGTCAAGGGGAGGGTCGAAAAAATCCCAGTAATCTGACAGGGGGTCGTTTCCTGAGAAGAGCTGGTAGTCATTGCTGTAAGAAAATGTATGAGAGATCTTTCCAAGGTGGAACTTGTTTTTTGCCGGTTTTACCGTATCGGCTTCCTTATCCCTTGTTAAGAAAAAATACTGGTTAAGGGAAGCCCCACCGTACTTTATCAGGTTATCCGAATTGTTAAGGTTGACCTGTATATTCTGCCTGTTCGGTTCAATATTATCTTCGAAAAAGATATCGCTCCTGATCCCCCCGCTTTCCTCCAATTTGAGTGTGTTGTTAAAATAATTGGCCAGCACGCCATATCGTTTATTTTTTGTTACAAAGCGTCCGGTGATGAGCACGTGGGAATTGTCGGCTTTCATTCGCTGGTAGGCTCCGGGCGAATTGGTGATGTTCACTTTGGCGGTAATGATGATATTTTTCCCTATTCCCTGGCTGTGGGCAGCATCGAGGATCTGTTCCTTTTTGGCGCCGTTCACGTATCCCAGGTATGTGACCGGTCCTTTATGGATGTAGTACCGGGCTTTTTCAGAGGTGAACATGTACTCATCGAAGGAGTGGAACCCAAAATCAAACCCTTTGTACAGTTCAGGTTCATAGAGCAGTGAGTGGTGAGCCAGTCCTACGTTCCCGAGTGATGCATAGAATTTATGGTCTTGCCTGAGGCGGTCGTAGCGGTTAAAATTGGTTATCTGTGTGGTTTTGACCATATGTGTACGGTTGAGGTGGAGGCTGTCGAAGTTACCTGTGAAGTAGTGGACATCGATGGTGTCGTGTGCCTGGCGGAGCGAATCAAGTTTTGCTTGCTGCGGGAACAGCAGGAAGGGCAGTGTAAGCAAGAGGGTTCCGGTAAGCAGTCGCTTCAGCATATGATCAGGTAAAAAACGAAAGATCACATACAAAAGTATTAAAAGAGAGC
>CAZXWD010000211.1:0-3224 GCA_964644135.1 uncultured Bacteroidales bacterium
ACTCATCCATCAGTTGTTGCCTGATATCCAAAGCTTCCCCGGGTACACTCATTAGCACTTCGAAGTTCAGGGATTCCGTATCTCCCCCGTCAACCAGATCCTGAAGCTGTTGTTGATAACCGCTTATGAATTCCTGAGCATAGTTCATTTCTGCTCTTGGATCATATATCGTTTTTAGATTATTTGAGCTTTCAATTTTAGAGGGGCAGGTTGTGAGAGAATCAAATACTAATTCATATTGCTGTGTAAGGAAAATAGTTTCTGAAGTGTAATTTGAATCTGATGGTGCTATATTACTTGTGATTGTTGAATGATGAATATATCGAATCGTATCCCCGGTATTGAAATAGTTCCAGAATTCGAGCGTGTCACCGCTCATGAATCCAACTTCCGTGGCCTCGTAGGAGGTAAAAAGGTTTCCCGCCGGAGCAGTTACGGTATCTTCCAATGATCCCTGATAATAAGCAATACCTTGTAAGGAACCTGATGCCGGCTCATCATCCTCCACCACAATGAAATCATTCACATTATTGGTCATATCATTGCACTTGTAGCAAAGCCCTCCACTTCTGCCCCTGTTTTCACCAATGGTTACCACCGCAATATCAAGGTCATCAAAGTAGTTTTTATATACTTCATTGTCTTCTGTTCCGGAGTTCTTGATACCCAGGCCATACGCCGGAGGTGATCTGCCCATCAGCTGGTTTTTGTAAAACGTATTCTCCTGTATTGTGTAGCCTGAGCAACCTTCAAGGAAAAGCCCGCCTAAGAACCGGTCTGTTTTGCCAATATCTGTTGCAAAGCAACGACAATCAAACTTACACCTTTCAACAGTGGCATTGTCAAGGCCGGATAAAGACACTCCGAGAACATTCCGGTCAAAAAAGATATCCCTGATGAATAATGTTCTCTGGCTCCCGTTCCATATGGCTTTAATACCATACTCGAGTCCTGTAAATGTACATGTGTCATAGTCAGTACATGGGTTTGAACTGCTTGATGTACACTGGTTGTTCAGATAGAAATGTCCGTCATATGACAATATCCCCACACCTTTATCATAAAACTCATGACTTCGACCATATTGATTTGAGAAATCACACGAAGTGATCTTCAGCCCATAGATCTCTTTCAACAGGATGTGGGCATTTGGATAAGCATAGATGTACATATCCTCATCTGTAATAAAGTTACATTTTTTGATGGAGGATTGATAAGGATATTCAGAACCAACGTGCATATTTCGGAACGATTCGAAACGAATGCCGGTAATATTATTCCTGAAGGTTGCGCTGTCAGCAACGATTATTCCACCACTTTGCATTAAATAGTGGTCGCACAACTGGCAGTAGTTAGCAAAACCCACTTTGGCATACTCAATCACTGCACCGTTTTTAATGAAAACCCTTCCAAAAGCAGTAGTATCGGCTTGACTGGTATCACTGCCCCATGCCTCAATTCCAAGCCAGAGGTCGTGACATGCATTTGTGAGATAACCACCATCCACCACCAGTTTTGCCCCCTGATCAACTATGATCTTTGCCAGATCACCGAAAGCAGCGTATCCGGTAATGGTCAGGCATGAACCCGAATCAATAAAGATCACATTTTTCACATAAATGGAGTCTGACCATGTTGTATCGGAAGATATGACCTGGTATGATGAATCAGGCTTAAGCAGACATGAGCAGTTGTAATTTTCATCAAAACCCCCAATATTCGGATCTGAATCGTCACAATCTTCCTTGATCTCACTACCTAAGGTATCCGGCTTCGGGCCAACTCCCCAGAAGTAATAACCATCATCATCCTTATCATAACAATGTCGTGCGATCGTATCATTATTGACCGATACAGGTGTAATAACTTTTGTGCACTCCCGCACCAGGGTTTCGCGTTTAATGTATTTAAAACCATAGTCGGGAGCAGCCCCCAGGCCTTTGCTGTCTTTATAGATCCATATCAGGGATGAGTCCGCCGGATCAAACCTGAAACCTGACATAGTTACTGCGTGACCTCTGCCGCTGTTATTCGCTAAAAAAGCCAGTGTCACCGGTCCATGTTCAATCAATTGTTGCCTGATCGAATCAAAATCCTCGGAGATATACTGCAAGCTGTCAATTGTAATTATAGAATCAGGAATTGTACACATTACAGAATCACAAATGGTATCAATGTAATAATACGGACCACAATATTCGGTAACAATACCCGAAGCGATCTCTTCCATGGCCTCATATGGTTCACCATCATCACAGTTTCCTGCATCGGTGCATGACACAAGATACTGTTCAGATAGGTCAAGGTCAATATGATCAACAGCATAGAGGTTTGCAACGGCTTCTGTTACTCCAACTGCACTGAAAGCCCAGCATGCACCACAAGTACCCTGTCCCTTAACCGGAGAATGCCATCCTGTCCCTAATGTATCACCATCCCAGTAAGGAGAGATAGAATCATTGGCACCATGTCGGTTTCTCCAGTCAAAGTATCTCACAAAATCCGGATCAACCTTCGGATAGACCCCATGCCCTGCAAATTCAAATACTCCTTTGTTATGATAGTCGAATCCAAGCAAATTATATCTTTCCCCAAACAATGTTTCCTTCTGGTCATAAAATAACTCAACAACCCCATTGTCCCCTGCCGTCCAGGTCATCCCGAATTCAGGGATCCTCAGGTTCATAGTATCTACCTTCTTTTCATCCATCTCCCGTTTTGCAGAAAGCTGTTGTGCTTCCAGGTCTCCTTCGCCTTCAGTAGAGTAGTTTATTGTATTGATATATACCTCAGCATTTACTAACTGTATTTCTAATGAATCCGGATTCAATTCATTAAGGTAGCAAGTTTCATCGCAGTGGTTGGAAGCCGAGAAATCATACACAGAAGAGATAAGTGGGTAGGATTCGAGCAGCATATATTTGAAACCGAGGGTATCGTACATAATTATCCGGACAAGCGATGTATCAGAATTCAGCTCAATGTCGGCATTGATTTTTAGTTCAGTAATGCCTGAGATTCCACCAAATGGAGCGAGGATCGTGTCGCTTTGAAAAGTGGTTTCAATTCTGATTGGTTGAGATATTGAAATAGTAGAAATAGAAAAAAAAAGGCTGATCAGTGCGATGATTCCCCGCGGGGGGGCGTAAGTTATTCATAATAAATGGTTTATTGGTTTTTGGGATTAATGGGTTAATCAATGAGAAAGATAAGTAAAAAAAGTG
>CAZXWD010000212.1:0-3203 GCA_964644135.1 uncultured Bacteroidales bacterium
GAAGATACCGGCGACACCATCAAGGCAAGTGTTGTCAGCGGATTGAAATTCAGGGGCATCGGACCGGCCTTTGCCTCCGGGAGGATCGCCGATTTTGCGGTCAATCCCTGCAACCCCAGCGAATATTACGTAGGCGTGGCCTGTGGTAATATCTGGAAGACCGATAACAACGGCACAACCTTCAGTCCTGTTTTCGACAGTTATGGATCTTATTCCATCGGGGCCCTTGCCATGGACCCTAAAAACCACAATGTGGTATGGGCCGGCACCGGCGAGAACAACCACCAGCGTGCACTGGGATACGGCGACGGTGTTTACAAGACAGTCGACGGTGGAAAATCATGGAAGAACATGGGCCTCGAAGAATCACGCCAGATAGGCATGATCGCCATCCACCCCGAAAATACCGACGTGGTCTATGTGGCTGCCGAAGGCTCTGCCTGGGGACCTGGCGGTGACCGCGGCCTTTACCGTACCAAAGACGGGGGAGAGACCTGGGAGAAAATTCTCGAGATAAGCGAGAACACAGGCGTGAACAACGTCATTTTCGACCCGGAATGCCCTATGGTAATGTACGCCACATCGGAACAGCGCCGCAGGCATGTCCATACCAAGATAGGCGGCGGCCCTGAAAGCGCGGTTTACAAATCGACCGACGGCGGCGAAAACTGGCGCAAGATCATGAAAGGCCTCCCCTCTGTGGATATCGGAGGAATGGGGATTGCCGTTTCGCCTGTTTACCCCCATCCCCTGTATCTCATAATGGAGGCAGCGGAAGACAAAGGCGGCTTTTTCATGTCGACCGACAAAGGCGAGTCATGGAAAAAGATGAGCGACCACCACAGCAGCGGGCAGTATTACAACGAGATCTACTGCGACCCTAAAGACGTACACAAGGTTTTTTCCATGGAGACCGTCTCAAAATACACTCTCGACGGCGGCAAGACCTGGAAGAGGCTGGGCCTGACCAAGCGCCACGTTGATGACCACGCCATGTGGATCGACCCTGAGGATACCGACCATTTCATCATCGGCGGCGACGGCGGGGTCTATGAGACCTTCGACGGCGGCGAGCACTACGTTCACAAGACCAACCTGCCGGTTACCCAGTTCTACAGGGTGAACGTGGATAATTCCGAGCCCTTCTACTGGGTTTACGGCGGCACGCAGGACAACAACAGCATGGGCGGCCCCAACCGGAACACAAGCTCATCAGGCGTTTCAAGCTGCGAATGGGTAGTGACCCTGGGCGGCGACGGCTTCTGGCAGGCCATTGAACCTGGCAACCCCGACATAGTCTATTCCGCTTACCAGTATGGTAACATCTTCAGGTACGATAAGAAAAGCGGTGAACGCACCAAGATCAAGCCGCAGCCCCTTAAAGGAGAAAAGACCTACAAATGGAACTGGAACGCCCCGTTCATCCTGAGCCCCCATTCACCCACAAGGCTCTATTTGGCAGCCAACAAGGTGTTCAGGAGCGACGACAGGGGCAATACCTGGGAAGTCATCAGCGGCGACATTACCGCACAGATCGACCGCAACACCTGGCCCGTCATGGGACGCTACTGGGGAGTGGACGCTGTAGTGAAGGATGTTTCCACCTCCCTTTACGGAATGGCTGTGTCACTGGCTGAATCACCGCTGCAGGAAGGCCTGCTCTATGTAGGCACCGACGACGGCCTCATCCAGGTGACCGAAGATGCCGGAGAGAACTGGATGAAAGTGGAAGAATTTCCCGGAGTGCCTGAGCATACATACGTCAGCGATATTTTCCCGTCCTATTTCGATGCCAACGTGGTGTTTGCCACGTTCGACAACCGTAAGAGGGACGATTTCAAACCCTATGTGCTGAAGAGCACCGACAAGGGCAAGACCTGGGAGTCGATTGCCAATAACCTTCCCGACGATGAAACCGTCCATACCATCCACCAGGACCATGTGAACCCCGACCTGCTGTTCGTGGGCACTGAATTCGGTGTTTATTTCAGCAACGACGGCGGAAAGATCTGGACACAGCTCAAATCGGGCATCCCCACCATTGCGGTGCGCGACATGGAGGTGCAGGAAAGGGAGAACGACCTGGTGCTGGCCACATTCGGAAGGGGATTTTACATTCTCGATGACTTCACCCCGCTGCGTGATCTCAGCCCGGAACTGATGGACTCGGCAGCCCATATATTCCCCATCAAGGATGCCCTGATGTACATCCAGAAGAGCGGAAGGTACGGAACGGGATCAACATGGTATACGGCCGACAACCCACCCTTCGGCGCCACTTTCACCTATTATGTGAAGGAAGTCCCGAAGACCTTGAAGCAGGAAAGGAAAGAAAGGGAAAAAGAGCTGATCAAGGAGAAAGCCCCTATCCCGATACCTTCGATGGAAGAGCTGAGGGCTGAAGAAAGCGAAGTGCCCCCGCACCTTATTTTCACCATCTATGATTCGGATGGCAAGGAGGTGAGGAAGCTTTACAAGAGCGCTTCGAAAGGAGTGAAAAGGATTACCTGGGACCTTCGCTATGCCGGGAACAGGCCTGTAAGCCTGCGAAATGACAAGTTTGACCCGACCGCCTCACAGGGATCGGGCTGGATGGTGATGCCTGGCGATTACACCGTGACGCTCGACATGTACCACCGCGGCGAGGTTACGGAGCTTGCGGGACCTGAACAATTCACTGTCAAGGTTCTTGAGCACACCACCCTTCCTGCCGACGACAGGTCTGAACTGGTGGCTTTCCAGGAGGAGATCTCTGAAGTTTCACGCATTGTGGATGCATCCGAAAGGGTGGCTGAGGATATGCTCACCAACATGAGGAAGATTAAGCAGACCCTCTACAAAACCCCGGACGCATCACCCGTACTCCTTGAAAAGGTAAGCCGGCTCGAGGCCGAACTGGAGGACATTATGTGGGCATTCAACGGACAGGAGCCCAAAGCTTCACGCGAGGAAAACCGGCCGGCCCCCCCGTCGATCAACGAACGGCTCTGGGCCATCATGGTGCCCCACTGGAGCTCTACCTCGGCCGTAACCCAAACCCAGAGAGACCAGCTCGAACTGCTTGAAGAGGAGTTCCCGCCTGTTCTCGAAAAGATCAGGGAGATCAAGGAAGAAGAGATGCCGAAGATCGAAGAAGAGCTCGAAAACCTTGGCGCCGCCTGGACACCGGGCAGGCTGCCGGAATGGAACAGATAATTTTGAAT
>CAZXWD010000213.1:0-3194 GCA_964644135.1 uncultured Bacteroidales bacterium
GAACACTCCGTTTTTTACATTGCCAAACAACACCACCTTATTTTTGCCCTTCTTAGGTTGGCTGTCCCTTTTTGGCTCCTCAAAGTTTATTTTGAGCAACGGCAGCTTGGCCCAGAAATTTCCGTCTTCAGAATCGCACTTTACACGACCCATGGTATCGTTACTGAACACTCCTTTTTCAACCCTGCCTTTCATCACAAGAAAGTCCTGGTTTGTGACTGGTTTGTCAATATATTTCGGCACCATCCCAATGTCACCCTCCACCTTAAATTTAGCCCAGTACCTGCCGTCGTCCAGTCCTGGTGTTTCAATGGTCAGATCAAAATATCCCGTGGAAAACTTCTCCTTTTTCACAAATCCGGTGATCAATATTTCGTCATCATCAGTATGAGGTTTGCGGTTTTGTTTTGGCGTGAAACGAATGGGGTTATCATTCTCATCCATAACAACCCATCCGGGCAAGCTCGTATTTTCACTGAAGTCAATGTCGTTCAGGTCAACCTCCATTTCAGGCTGCAGGATGTTATTAAGGCCCCATAAGTGTCTTAATTCAGCAGTGAGTGATCCGGGCATAACCCTTACATCATCACAGATATGAGAGAGCAATTCAACCGATTTTTTCGCGATATATCGGCTGTCGTTAAGTTGCCTTTCAATGAAATCAGACTTTTCAAAAGCTTTTTTCACAGTGAATCTTTTAGCCTTTCTGTAGGGCAGTATCCGGAAAGCCCGTTCTACAATTTCATTCCATCCGCCTTCCAGGGTATCGTATTTGCTTATGCCCCATAATAAATGATTCGGATTCTCACAATAGAATTGATAAGGGGTTTTTTCTCCTTTATCCCGGTTAAAATTTGCCTCACACAAGGTTTTATTTGCGAAGCTGTCATCCAGAGAAACACTGTAAGGTATAATGTGTTCTATCTGGACAGTATTGTCCCTCCCAAACAGATCCGACAATTTGATGATCTTTCCTGTGTACGGACACAATACAGGTCCGGATGCACGGTCATCAATTTCCTTGAACATCAGGTACTTTTGAATGTTCACACGGGAAGGCTGTAAGCCAAACTCAGCAAGCCTCATACGTGCTTCCTCATTCTTGTTTTCATTTTCACTTATCCTCCTGCTCATTTCCTGCCTTTGCATCTTACTGTTCCGCAGATCCCGGCCCATTTCGACATGGATCCGGTCAAAACGGAAATCCTTTCCGTACTCGTTCCTGTATTTATCAAGCAATGTGTTTACCAGTCTCCGGGTTTCGTTGAGCCCTTGCTGGACAATTGGATTACGCAGGTTTTCGACCGGTGGGAGCTTTTCATGCTTCTGCCGGGCTTTTTCGATAGTTGCACTGTGATGATAAAGATGGGTAAACCATGGGTCGTCGGTTGCAAAACCAAAGTCATTCAACGGATCCGAAAGATATTCTTTCACTTTTTCAATGGCCTCGCCCTCTTTATTGTCTTCCCTCAAAATGCTGACAACGCTGTCCTCAATTTCTTCATGAAATTCCTTAAAATAATTCCACCTTTTGCCAAAAGCATTTTTAACCCCCCCGAGAATGACGGACTGGTCGTAGGTATATCCCTTCTTAAGAAAAGGCAGAATATTTCTAATCGCCTTAAGTGAAACATTGGCATATCCATCTTTAAGTTTTATTTTACTTATCGTATCAATGTCACCATCATATCCATAATCATCTCTTAGCTTTTCGAAAAGCTTTTCGTTATCTTCATAGAAATAAAAGCAATGCCAGATATTTTCCGAGTGCTCTTCCCATGTTTCATCAGCAAACAGAGGTTTGACCTTTTTCATCGTATAATTACCAGCAACTTTCATATCATCCGGATAATTAAACTTTTCATAAGTCATTTTTAATTCCTGGGGAATTTTTTTGAAATCGAAATTTGATTCATTTCGATTGATCAGGTCAAGCACCTGTTCTCTTTGTGAATCAGTTAGCTTTTGGTTTTTACCATATTTAATATTATTGATTAACTGATAGGCCCTGAAAAGTTCAAAATCGGGATGAGATAGAGGACATGGCTTTTTACTCCTCCGCTGAATTTCCCCCTTAGCATTCAACAAAAATTCTCCATTAGCTGTAATAACTGGGATCTCGTCCTCAAACCTGCAATTCCCAATAGTCCCCTTTTGGGACCTCAAAGGCCGCTGCCAGAAGATAATGCTCTGGTCACTGTTAAACCTTAGATCACTCTCACCGTTTACTGTCTCAACAATAATTTCACCTCCCAATGCCTTTTTTAGTGACATTTTCTCATAAGAAATTACTTTACTGTTACCACTCTGATCAGGTTCACAGACATCAATATTATTCTCACCAAACTTATTTTTCAGATTATTAATCTTGGCTTTATTCCGCTTACCTTCCAACGAACCCTTTAATTCTCTTATCTTCTTGAGTCTTACACTTCTGCTGTCTAAGGCATGATAACCAGCCTGCTTTTTCCAAATTGAGTTAAATTCGGCTATATACATATCTCTGACGGTATACCTGCCTCTTATCCTCATTATCCTTCCATCCTCATCTGATATCTTAGTGTAGGATGAACCTTCCTCTGGATAAATATTACTTAAATATGCACCTAATGTGCTGTCTTCAATCTTTTCACGTGTTTCATTAATTGGTAGAATGTTTTCTTCAGGCTTACCCTTTGTGAAGATCTTTGATTCCTCCTTGCTTTTTCTGTTGCTCAAAAAACCACGTCTTTGTATGAAATGATAAAAAATCCTTCCTAATTCATACAGGGAAATTTTTTCATTCAGAGCCTTTCTCCTAAGCAAATAAGGATTCATTCTGATCCATGAAAGGAATTCGGGGTTTTGTGGAAATAAACGGCCCTCTGATTTTTTGCTTCGATCCCAATTCTTCCATTTACCAAGTTCTTCTTTTGTTAAAGGACACATTCCTTGTTCTATCAGAAGCTCCAGCAGCTTAATCTTACGCATACGCTTTCTGTAAAACTGTCTCCTCTTTTGCCTGTTTTCTCTTCTTGTTGCATTCTTGGATATCTCCTTTTCGCCCTTTCCAATAGTATCAACTTCAACGCCTTCCGGAAAGATTCTCACTCCCGTATCAATTATTTTTTCATTTTCCTTATCCACCACAGCCCATCCAATGCTGTTGGTCCCGAGGTCAAGTCCTAGTACTTTCATCCGTAATGGTTTTGTTT
>CAZXWD010000214.1:0-3188 GCA_964644135.1 uncultured Bacteroidales bacterium
TCTCAACTCTCAAATCTACCCGCTTACCCCTTACCGAATTAAGCATTTTTAACATTTAATCGGCCTCCATATTGGTTATTTGGTATAGTATTAGGTACTTTTGACCGTTACTATTCCATAATACAGATCGCTCTATGAAAAAAATTCTTTCAATACTTACTCTGATACTGATCGTTGGCGCCTTCTCTTCTAAGGCACAACTGCAACAGTCGAAACAAACCAGGGAAGAGATCCAGAAAATGGCCACGCTGCTCCAGATAATCGATTATGCCTACGTGGATACGATCGAAATGCGCGAGGTAGTGGATAACGCCATCGAATCCACACTCAAGGAACTCGACCCGCATTCATCATACATCCCCAAAGAGGACGTACAGAAAGCCAACGAACCGCTCGAAGGCAGCTTCGAAGGCATAGGCATCACCTTCCAGATATTCAAGGATACCATACTGGTGATCGCACCCGTTCCGGGCGGGCCCTCGGATAAGCTCGGGATCATGTCGGGCGACAAGATCGTGAAAATCGATGGTAAAAACGCCACAGGTGAGGAAATAGATAACCAGTGGGTGATGGACCACCTCAGGGGAAAGAAAGGCACAAAAGTGGATGTGGGCATATACCGCAAAAACCGCGACAAGCTCATCGAATACACCATCGTCAGGGATGAGATACCCCTCAACAGCATCGACGCCAGCTTCATCATCGAGCCTGAAATAGGGTATATCAAACTGAACAGGTTCGCAAAAACCTCAATGGACGAGTTTGCCGATGCCATGACGGAACTCAAAGAGGCCGGGATGAAAAAACTGATCCTCGACCTCAGGGGCAATTCAGGCGGATACCTCGGCACTGCGGTCGACCTCGCCGATGAATTCCTCAAGTTCGGGGAACTGATCGTTTACACCGAAGGGAGCAAAAGCCCCAGGCAGGAATACAAAGCCACGCCGCTGGGCAGGTTCGAGGAAGGCAAGCTGATCGTAATGATCAACGAAGGCTCCGCCTCGGCCAGCGAGATCGTTTCAGGCGCCGTGCAGGACTGGGACAGGGGACTCGTGGTCGGCCGCAGGTCGTTTGGAAAAGGTCTTGTACAAAGGCCCTTCCCGCTGCCGGATGGCTCTATCGTACGGCTCACCACCGCAATTTACCATACCCCCTCGGGCCGTAGCATACAGAGGCCCTACGACAAGGGTGTGAAAAGCTATTACGAGGATTTTTATGACAGGTACGAAAGCGGTGAGATGATCAGCGCCGACAGTATCCATTTCCCCGATTCGCTCAAGTACGAAACTTCGGAAGGCAGGATCGTTTACGGCGGGGGAGGCATTATGCCCGATGTCTTCCTTCCGTGGGACTCAACCTGGTACTCCGACCTCTATTCAGACCTCAGGAGGAACGGAGTGATAAACCAGTTCTCGGTCGATTTTGTCGATAAGCACAGGCAGGAAGTGCTGGCAGATTTCAGCTCACCGGTCGATTTCCGCGATAACTTCACTTTTGAACAGGAAACACTGGATGATTTCTTCAAACTGGCCGAAAAGGAAAAGGTAGAGTTCGACGAAGAAGGATGGGAGAAGTCGTCGAAGACCATCAAGGCCCAGCTCATGGCCCTCATAGCCCGCAATATATGGGACACCGAAGCCTACTACGAGGTCATCTATGAGATCGACGACGAGCTCAGGAAAACAGTCGGCATAATGCAGGACGAAAACCTCTTTTCCGAGTTGAAATCCGACTGACCTACATCTTAAGTTAGTAAACCCGTTTCAGCTTAATAAGATAACAATTCATCAGTTAAACACATCTTAGAGGCCCTTTGAGCCTTTGCGCCTTCGCGGCAAAGGTTCATTGGCAAATGATCGTAAGTGTGCTTGTTGCACTGCCAGGGCAGGAGGGGGCTGAAAAGTAACTCATTGTCAGCGCTTTTACTATAGAATCCATCCCCACGGTCATTCTGCAGCCGATTTTGATACCGGAATCCGAATTATTCTGTAATTTTGACCACCCTGAAGATCATTTTTCAGGATAAGGACTCTTTATTAATCAATCAATAAAAAAGAAAAACAAAATGGCTGATCTCTCCACTCATTACATGGGCATGAAATTGAGGAACCCAATCATTGCTGGAAGCTCGGGGCTTACCAATTCATTAGAGAACATTCTCAAGATAGAAGAAGCAGGCGCCGGGGCGGTTGTGCTCAAGTCGCTCTTCGAAGAGCAGATCAATTACGCCGTTTCAAAAACCTTCAACGATAACGAAACCAATTTTGGTTACACTGAAGCCCACGATTATATCAGCAACTATACCGAGGAAAACGACCTTGAACGGTACCTCGACCTTATCCGTGATGCAAAGGAAAAGGTGGATATCCCCGTAATGGCCAGCGTAAACTGTGTTTCTTCATCCCAGTGGACCTCCTTTGCCAAAAGGATCGAAGAGGCCGGCGCCGACGCACTGGAGCTCAACATGTTTATCCTTCCTTCCGATACCAGGCACAGCGCCGAGGAAAACGAGAAGGTCTATTTCGAGATCCTGCAGGCAGTGATAAAACAGCTTTCCATCCCTGTTTCGGCAAAGATCAGCTACTATTTCTCCGGGCTGGCAAACACGGCGCTTAAGCTTTCATGGACCGGTATTAAGGGACTGGTGCTTTTCAATAGGTTCTATTCCCCCGATATCGACATAGATAAGTTCGAGGTGGTGTCGACCAACGTATTCAGCACACCCGGTGAATTGCCGTATTCGCTCCGGTGGGTGGCCATGCTCTCGCACCAGGTACACTGCGACATCGCCGCCTCCACAGGCATCCACGACGGGGAGGCCGTGATCAAGCAGTTGCTGGCCGGCGCAAAGGCCGTTCAACTTGCATCGGTCCTCTACAAGAAAGGCTTCGAACAGATAGGCCTCATGACCAAAGAGATGGAAGAATGGATGGCGAAGCACAATTTCAGCTCGCCCGAAGACTTCATCGGCAAACTGAGCTACAAAGAAGCCGATAACCCCGCCGCCTACGAACGCGTCCAGTTCATGAAACACTTTGCAGGAATTGAATAGAGTTTAGAGTTTAGAGTTTAGAGTTTAGAGCTTAGAGTTTAGAGCTTAGAGTTTAGAGTTTAATGGCTGATGGCTGATGGCTGTTAGCTGTTAGCTTCTGAGCCTCTGAGCGCCTGAGCCTCTGCGCCCCTGAGCC
>CAZXWD010000215.1:0-3168 GCA_964644135.1 uncultured Bacteroidales bacterium
GATATATTCCAGGCTAGCCGCCGGAGAGCTGGCATGGTTTGCCCTAAGTATCTTGATGCTATTGACATTGCCTTTCCACTGTGCTGAAAAGAAGGCAATACCTGAGTTGCCCGGGATCAGCCTGAAAGAATGCACTCCCCTGTCAAGTACCCTGTCGGTCTTTATCAGCACCCTTCCGGGTATGTCAGTTACTATCATGCTCACCTGTCCGCTTTCGGGAACATTCATCGAGATGGTCGTTTGTTCAGAAACAGGGTTTGGGTAGTTCTGGTATACCTTAAAGCCCCGGTCATCGATCCTTACATCGGTTATCCCGACAGTATAGTCCAACACCAGCACCGTATCCGGGTAATACAACATGGTATCTCCTCCCTGAGTGCGGTTCATGACCTTGATGCTGTCGAGCTGCACCCACGCGGCACTGTCGATGGCAGTGAAGGTCAGCTCCATTGTTGGGCGCTGGGCATAAGAGACGGATGCAAGTGATATAAGGATAAAAAGGCAGCTCAATAAAGGCATACGTTTCATAGAGACCTGGTTTTGGTAAAATAAAGATACAAAAATACTGAAGCCTTTAAAGAGCTTAACCCCCAAGAATAATAATAGGCCTTTATACCAAGATGAAAAAGACCTTTCAATTTGACATATATATCATATGTTATTAAATTTGATATATTATAAAAATCTTCTTTTTGCCATGAAATATTTCATCTTTTTTTTCACTCTGATTTTATTTCCTGTTTTTTGCAATGCACAGGTAGCCATAACGGATATCGACACAGTCTCCACAGTGGATTCGTCAGCAATTCTTGACCTTTCCAGTGAGAACAGGGGCTTTTTACCGCCCAGAATGAATACCACGAAGATAGACAGTATCTTTTCCCCTGCAGAAGGGCTGGTAGTGTACAACACAACCCTGGGCACCCTGATGTATTTCGACGGAGCGGACTGGTCAATGATGAAAAATATGGATGGTGAATCTTGCGGAACGGTATCTTACGAAAGCCAAACCTATGAAACCGTGATCATAGGAAAACAATGTTGGTTGGCTGGGAACCTGAATGTTGGATTAGCCATATTAGGAGACCAGGATCAGAGTGAAAATTCAATAATAGAAAAATATTGTTACGACGATAAACCGGATAGCTGTGCTGTTTACGGAGGATTATACCAATGGGCCGAAATGGTCCAGTACCTCAATGGTGCCTCCAACACCACAAGCTGGGACCCTGCTCCGTCAGGGCATGTCCAAGGGATTTGTCCTCCCGGCTGGCACATACCAAAAGATTTAGAGATGGATGTATTGGAAGAGTATCTTGGAGGTTCAACAGTTGCAGGAGGTAAAATGAAAGAAACAGGCACTGAACACTGGCAATCACCAAATACCGGCGCCACAAATGAAAGTGGTTTTACTGGTTTGCCAGGAGGTGTTGGAGGTGGTATTTATATGTATATTAATACAAGCGGAACCTGGTGGATATCCACTGAGAGCGATGATACTCACTCCTGGCGGTTTCGTTTGCATTACACATCAGAAGGCATAAGCAGAACTACCTGGTCAAAGGATGCCGCATATTCAGTACGGTGTATTAAAAATTAAGTGCGCCCAGAAGATTGATCAGGTTTACATCGCTTTGGCTAGGCTTTGTATTTCCCGAAGGATGGTTGTGAGCCAGGATCATCCCGCTCACATTCGCTTTCAGGGACGATCGGATTTTAATCTTTTTTCCCTTATATTTGAATTATACTCAGTGACCTTAACCAAAAACCAATGAAAATCTTATCCACGATTCTATTTGTTTTGCTCTTTTTCAGATTCACTGCAGGGCAGGTATTTGTTGAAGAAGACTTTTCAGGGAGCTTCTGGCCCCCTGCCGGTTGGGAATCCTATCCGCTTGGCATGCAGTGGTCGGCCAGTCAAACCTCACATGCAGGCGGTGAGGCACCGGAAGCGCTTTTTGAGGGGTTTGAATACAACGGCACCGTACGGCTCATTTCTCCCCCGGTTGACTTGAAAGGAAGGGATACAGTTATCATCAGCTTCAGGCATTTTGCCAATGACAACAGCGATTTGCCAGGGCCCGTTCTCGGCATTGCCACCCGGTCGCAGGGAGGATGGCACCCGGTTTGGGAAATTGATATCGATAAAGATGTCGGACCTGTTGAGCATGAAGTGCTCATTTCAAATGAAGATACACCCAGCCAGAATTTCCGGTTTTCATTCTATCTTACAGGTGATATGGAAAGCATCAATAACTGGTACCTCGACAATGTACTGCTTTTCTACCCGGAGCATCCCGACTGCAAACTGGAGGCCATATTCACCCCTGCCCAGGTGGAAGGCCCGTGGCCGGTAAAAGGAAGGATAAGGAACCTCGGCAATACAATAGTGGACAATGTGAGCGTGTCGTTCGAATCGTACAGTGGTGTGGTCCACGATTCAACATTCTCAGGGCTGGACCTGGGATTATTTGAAAGCTTTGTGTTTGAATTCGACCGGTGGTGGGTAAGCCCGATGGGAACTTACGAACTTGGGTTAAGCATCGACGGGGTGAACGGATCCCCGGACTGGAAACCCCATAACGATACACTGTCGAAAGATATCGAGTTCCTGGTCATTCCCTTTCAGCGGAGGCCCTGCTATGAGGAATTTACGAGCAGCACCTGTTCGGCATGCCCTTTCCTGAACACGGTGTTTGTGCCCTGGTGCGAGGAGCATCCCGACATAGTGCTTATAAAGTACCAGATGCCATGGCCCGGAAGCGGCGATCCTTATGCCATCGCCGAATGTACCGTCAGGGGAGAATACTATGGTGTTAACGGCATACCGAGGTTGTTCTGCAACGGGGAACTGGCAGCAAACGTGGACATAGGAGATGTACAGGAATCATACGACAGTGCCGTGATACTGAATTCACACTGTGAGATCCTGTCCACCTACTCAATTATCGGTAACTACATTGATATCGAAACCAATATTCTGGCATACCAGGCCGCACTCGACGTGAAGGTGCATACAGCAGTGGTTGAAAAACTTACCACTGGAAATGCCACCTCGAACGGGGAGACCGAATTCCACAATGTTCTCATGGATATGTATCCCGACGGTCATGGAGAGGAAACGGACCTTCATAAATATCTCCCGTTCAATCAATCGTTTTTCGGAGA
>CAZXWD010000216.1:0-3103 GCA_964644135.1 uncultured Bacteroidales bacterium
GTTTAAGCAAAGTGCACAAATTGTAAGCCAGGCAAAAACAGCAACATAGCGTCCTTGGCGTAATTCTTTGCAGTCATAGGTACGCCACGAAGCGTACGTTTATATAAATTAAAAACCTAGTAATATGAAAGGATTACACAGACCAATTTGTCGTTCAGTCTGAAGCAGTTGTGAGGTACGGGGATGAAACAAACCGTGCCGAGTTCACAACCAGGCGATCATGTAAGCCGTAATGTAAATGAACCCAGTTAGGCTTCGTTACGCAAGTTGCAGTGACCAAACTTCCTAAGGTGATGAAGTCTGCCACATAATGGGAAGTAACGACAAGAAGCACCATTATGGCTGCACGGAGTAGGATGGGATGGCGTGCATGATGAAGGTTGCGTATGAACGTGGGAAGCCCTAACAGTACTGGCTGGCCGCTGGTGGCTGAGGGTGGCGGAGATGTTCGTAGTACTGATGATAACCGAGACAACATAACTCGGAAGTAGGGAAGGGACATTACTTTTAAAAATGTTTTAGATAAAAGGAGTACAACAAAATTGACGAAGGATGAGTAATCATGACAGGGTTCAACAGGAGATCGAACGGCTATCGCAGAAGAAGCGTAAGCAAATGACCTCAGAGGAAAGAGTGCGACTTTTACAACTGAAACTATACCAGAAAGCCAAACAGGAAAAGGACTATAAGTTCTATGTGCTTTATGATAAGATATTCCTGGGCCATGTATTGGAGCAAGCCTATAAAAAGGTGAGAACCAACAAAAGCAGTCCGGGAATAGATAATCAAAGCTTTGCCGATATTGAAGCCTATGGAGTTGAGAAGTTCCTGAAAGAACTAAAGCAGGAGCTAGGCAAACGAACCTATAAGCCCCAACCAGTAAAGCGCAAGATGATTGATAAGGAGAGCGGAGGCAAGCGTCCCTTAGGCATACCAACCATCAAAGACAGGGTGGCGCAGATGGCCTGTAAAATGGTTATCGAACCCATATTTGAAGCCGACTTTGATGACTCTTCACACGGGTTCAGACCAAAACGGTCGGCACAAGATGCCATATCCGAGATAAAGGAGAACCTGAAAAAGGGAAATCACATGGTATATGATGCTGATTTAAGTAAATACTTCGACACGATACCCCACGCCAAGCTTGAGGTGGCATTACGTGAACGCATAAGCGATCCAAGAGTAATACACCTGATAAAGCTATGGCTCAAAGTAGCAATCGTGGAAGAGGACGGCACATACACCGGAGGCAAAAAGAATAACAAGGGTACGCCACAGGGAGGGGTAATATCACCGCTGCTGGCCAATATTTACATGAACCTGTTGGACAGGATCGTCAACAGGCCGGATGGATATTACCATGACAGAGGAGTAAGAATGATACGGTATGCAGATGATTTTATCCTGATAGCCAAGCATATTAACCAGGAAACAATCCTGAAAACACACCGGCTATTGGATAGAATGGAACTGACCATCAATCAGCAAAAGAGCAAATTGATCAAAGCCAAAGAAAGCCCATTAGACTTTCTTGGCTTTACAATCCGCTATGATCAAAGTATCTTTGGTAAAGGCAAGCGGTTCTGGAATATAATGCCAAGTGCCAAATCCCAGAAAAAGATGCGACAGAACATAAACGGAAAGCTCAAAAAGATAGGGCACTATCCAGCGAATGCTGTGGTATCGGAGCTTAATCCGATACTCAGGGGATGGATGAACTATTATAAGATTGACAAGGTCAGCTATACGCAAGTAGCCTTTCGCAAACTGGATGATTATCTCAGAAAGCGCATAGACAGGTATTACAATCGTAAAAGTCAGAGGAAAAGCAACCTGCATGGCCAGCAGGCCTATGATTTACTTACGTCCTTTTACGGACTGATTAAAGCATACAATTCTTCTGGATTACGACCTGTGAAAGCTTTATGATGAAATTAAAAGGAAAGCCGTATGCGGGAAAACCGCACGTACGGTTTGACGAGGGGGTTACAGAGCGAGGATGAAGCCTTGCTCTGTACTCTACTCTACCGGTTAATTTTACATACTTTGTTTACCGCACCATTACCTTCTCCAAAATACTCCTGTCTCTGTTCACAATCCTGATAAAATACATCCCTTCGCTCAAATTACCCAAATCAATCACTTCCAAATTTTCATTTGCCGCTAATGATTCCACCAGCTTCCCATGAATGTTGAAAATATTCACTTCGGATGCATTTTCCATGCCCCTGATATCCAAAGTAAAAACACCCTGATTGGGGTTAGGGTAAATTTTCACATCAAATTCATTTTCTGCATTTTCCGTCACATCCACCGTTTGTGCAATTTGAATGTTGTCGATGTACAAAGGATTGCCGAACATGCTGTAGGTCTCGAACATCACTTTCACCGGGTCAGGACCGATCCAGTCGGAAATGTTGATGCTGTTACAGGCAGCGCCATAACCGGCAAAACACCAGTCTTCGCCAACTTCCGGTACAAATCCGCTTGTTGTGAGAGGATGCGTGGCGAAGCTTCCGCTGCCATCTTCTCCCATGGCTTTCAGGCGTGTCCAGTTTTGCCCGCAGTCGTTTGAAATGTAAATGATGAGTGAGTCGCTGGCCTGGCTATCGTATTGTGCATAAGCATGCTCAAAATTAAGGTAAGCCTGCGGAAGGCCTTCAAGGCTGACCGGAGCGCTAATCAGGCGATCTCTTTCTCCAATTTTGAAGTAATCCCTGAAATTAAGCATAGCAGCGGTATTGCCGGGGGCATTGCCGTTCACTTCAGCAAATTCCCAGGTCATATCCTCATCCGGGTTTTCGATGAACCAGGATTGTGTATTGAATGCCTGCGATTCGAAATCTTCCCAGAAAGGAGCGGGGAAACTGCCGATCTCGATATAAGCTGTTTTTGTGATGGTATCCGAATCAAAATCATTGGAAGCGATCAAGGTAACCGCATAGGTGCCGTTTTCATTGAACTGAACCATGGGGTTTTCTGAATTCTTGCTTGTGCCTTCAACAAAATCAAGCGTGTTGGGTTCGAAACTCCATTCCCAGGTATCGGGGATGTGAAGTGTTTCATCCGTGAATTCGATGATGCCACCAGGACAATCCAT
>CAZXWD010000217.1:0-3096 GCA_964644135.1 uncultured Bacteroidales bacterium
ACACGGATGACGCGGATACAGCGGATTTTCGCGGATTAATTCAAAATTTAGAATTCATAATTTAGAATTGACTGCCTACTGCCGACTGCCAACTAAACCCGGGGGCCAGGGGTGGGTACAGAAAGGCATGTCCGGAAAAACTCCTTTGTAAATTGTAAACCGTAAAATGTAAACCGTAAAATGTAACCGGCTATTCTCAGAATCTTGTTTAACTTTGTTATAACTAAACCAGAGAGATACTTTAGATTTATGAAAAGAACTGTTTTAACTGCCGTTTTTGCTTTATTCCTGGTGGCTGCTGAAATATCTGCCCAGTACGCCGCAGGTATGCCTACAACCTTTTTCTACGATCTTACCCCCATCTCCAATTCTGAAATGGCCGTGGAATATATCGATGGTATAAAGACTTACAGGTCGATGAAGTCCGGAGGCCAGGGGATTGTCGGGGAACCCTTCCTTGACCCGGAATTCAAAGAAGGGGCCGTCTTTTTCTCCGACAGTACAAAGCTTGAAGATGTAGAACTTCGTTACAACGTCTACCAGGATAAGATGGAGGTTGTTTTCCAGGACGACACCGTCGGAATACAACCCTCTTACAGGATGACCGGCCTGCAGTTAGGCGATAAGATATTTATCAACAGCCTCATGTATGATGAGTGGACGAGGGAATTCAAGTACGGTTACCTCGAATTACTTATCAATGGCAAGGTAATGCTCCTGAAGAAATATGAAAAGTCGTTCAAGTACAATTCCTTCGCCACCAAGTACAACGGTGGCGGCGGCGACAGAAATTTCCACTTTATCGATAAAGAGAAATTGTTTTACAAGAAAGGCGTCGAATCTGCTATCCAGGTAAAAAAGAGAAAGAAAAAGGTGCTTGAGATTTTCGGCGACCATGCCGAAAAGATCGAAGAATACGTAAAAGAAAACAACCTGAGATACAGGAAAGAAGAAGACCTCGCAAAGATCTTTCAGTACTATAATTCTGAGTTTTAGAGGGCTGATGGCCGATGGCTGTTAGCTGATGGCTTTTGGCTGATGGCTGATAGATTATTGTCACTATTACCTTGCCCACTGTGCACCTAGGCTGGAGCTTCAGCGCTTTCATTGTTAATTGTTAATTGTTCATTGTTAATTATGCATTGCTTCTGCGCCTCTGAGCTTCTGCGCCGTTTTACCCTCCTCACCTCTTCCATTCTTCTTATCCTCCTATCCTCTTAACCTCTTATTTTCTTCTCCATGCTCCTGCGCTTCTGTGCCTCTGAGCTTCTGAGCTACTGCGCTTCTCTGCTTTCATTGTTCATTACCCTAACACCCTAAAACTTTTCTTATTTTTACATCGTCATCACCACAATCAATGAACAAGATCCGTATTGCAGCTATAATCATCCTCACATTTTATTTTATTTCGGCTTTCGCCGGAAGTGCAGACTCAACCGTATCAGGTAAAAGGCCGTCTGTGGGGCTTGTCCTGAGCGGCGGCGGGGCAAAAGGTTTTGCTTATATCGGACTGCTGAGGGTACTCAATGAGGTTGGTCTCCAGGTAGATTATGTGGGAGGGACCTCGATAGGAAGTATCGTGGGCGGCCTGTATGCCATAGGATACCACCCCGATTCGATCGAAAAGATGATCAGGCAGCAAAACTGGGATAACCTGCTCACCGATGTCATCGAAAGGAAATTCATTTCTTTTGAAGAGAAAGAGTTTGGGGAGAAATTCCTCGTTACTCTTCCCATCAAGGAAAAGAAGATCGGGCTGCGCTCCTCGCTCTATCAAGGACAGGAGATCAACCTCCTGCTGAACAGGTATTTTTCGCCGGCCTACGATGTGTATGATTTCAGCGAACTGGAAACACCTTTTTTGTGTATTGGCACCGATCTGCTTACCGGTGAACCTGTAGTGCTCGATAAGGGTTACCTGGCCATGGCCATCAGGGCCAGCATGTCGATACCCGGCTATTTCTCACCGATCGATTACCTGGATCACTACCTTGTCGACGGCGGCGTCATCAATAACTACCCGGTTAAGGAAGTCAAGGAAATGGGAGCCGGGTTCATCATCGGCGGGGATGTCCAGGAAGGGCTCAAAGACAGGGAAGAGTTAAATACCCTTCCTGCCATCATAGACCAGGTGATCACTTTCAACCGCCAGGAGGCAAATGAGATAGGGTATGAGCTAACGGACTTTTATGTCCCCATCGACACAAAGCCATACGGTGTGATGAGCTTCACCGATTACGACTCGATCATCGCCATTGGCGAAAGAGTTGCCAGGGAACACTATGACGAGATAAAGGCCCTGGCCGATTCGCTCAATGCGCTGGAATTCCGTCCCGTCAAAGAATATAACACGCAACCCCTCGATTCCATAAAGATCGATGATATTATCTATGAAGGTTTCGACAAAATGCCGGTCAAGTACTTCGGCGATATCTTTGACGGTCTCAAGAATTCGACGATTGCCATAAAGGATCTCGAAAATGCCATACATACCCTTTCAGGTACCCGCTTTTTCGAGACTGTATCGTATGAGATACTCAACGAAGATGGAAAAAAGCACATGTTGGTCCGTGCCGATGATTCGGAAACGGGGTCGGTGTCGGCGGGTATCCACTACGATAACGATTACCGTGGCAGCATCATCATCAACGGCGCTTTCAGGAACCTGCTGGGCAAACGGACCAAGCTCTTTGCCGACCTGGTACTCGGCACCGAGCCACGGTTCAGGGCAATGTACCTTTTCGACAACGGGATCAAGCCGGGAGTCGGGGTCAAGCTCGATTTCTTTGATTTCTCCTTCGACCTCTACGAAAAAGATGTCAAAACCAACGAGATCAACTTTACCAATTACAAGGCAACTGTCTTTTTCAACCAGAACCTGAAGAACACCTATAATTTCCGCACAGGCGGCGATTACGAATACTTCAGCTTCAGGCAGAATGTGCTGGTAGATACCCTGCTTAATCTTTTCAGGGATTTCTCGAGCTACGTGACCCTTTTCGCCGAGATCAACGCCGACACCCGCGACCGGGCCTATTTCTCCAAAAAGGGCTTCCTGGCCAAAGCGCGTGCCGAATATGTTATCCCGGTATCCGG
>CAZXWD010000218.1:0-3064 GCA_964644135.1 uncultured Bacteroidales bacterium
CCGTCGATCGACGAAAGCCGCAGTCCGAACTTATCACCGCACTGGATCAGGAGCTTGTTCATGATCTTGTTGGCATTGCCTCTTCCCAGATGGATATCCAGGCCTGAATGGCCGCCTTTCAGTCCTGTAAGGCTTATCCTGTAAGCAACATGTCCTGAAGGAACGTCCTCTTCCTTGTATTCGAACTCGCCGATGGTATCCACACCCCCGGCACAGCCAATATACAGCTCGCCTTCGTCCTCCGAATCCATGTTGATCAGGATCTCACCGTCGATGAGACCGGGCTTCAGGCCGTTGGCGCCGGTCATGCCCGTTTCCTCGTCTGATGTGAAAAGTGCTTCCACCGGACCGTGTTCAATATTGTCTGACTCGAGAATGGCCATTGCTGCGGCAGCTCCTATCCCGTTGTCTGATCCGAGAGTGGTGCCTTTTGCCTTCACCCATTCGCCGTCGATATAGGCATTGATCGGGTCCTTTTCAAAATCATGGCTGGTATCGCTGTTTTTTTGCGGCACCATATCGAGATGTGCCTGCAGGATCACGCCTTTTTTGTTTTCCATGCCTGCAGTGGCAGGCTTTTTGGCAATGATGTTGCCCACTTCGTCAATTTTTGTCTCCAGACCGAGGTTTTCGCAGAAACCCTTTACAAATTCCTGGATCCTGTCTTCGTGCTTCGACGGCCTCGGTATCTGTGTGAGGCTGTAGAAGTTCTTCCATAAACCTTTTGGCTCTAAATTTTTGATCTCTTCACTCATACTTTACAAATTATGAATTCTAAATTCTGAATTTCAATTATTAATTTTTTATTTATCACTTATCAGATGTATCTATTTGAATAATCAGTAATCATCCTTCACCCTTCATTGTTCATTGTTCATTGTTCATTATTCCTCGATCTTTTCCAGTTCGGCTTCTATGTTTGGCTTTTCAAGGCCGTATCCTTTCTTCTTGTCTTCCCTTTTAAGCATGAACGAAACGATCAGTGCCAGGAGGGTCAGCGCCACGAATATGAGCCAGGTAGTCTGGTAATTATAGATCGGGTAAGTACCGGCCTGCTTCATGGCCTGGACTTTCTCATCTATCTGCCCGTCGGTAAGGTTCATCGAGTTGAGGTTGTCCATGATCTGCTGGATATTTATCGACACACCCGGGTTGGTCCTTTCGAGCACTATGCCTATTAGCAAAGGTATGCCCCACAATCCGAAGTTCTGGACCCAGAATATGAAGGCGTAGGCCGAACCGAGCTGTTTGTCGGGGATGATTTTCGGGACCGAAGGCCACATGGCTGAAGGTACCAGTGAAAAAGCAATCCCCAGGATTATGGCGTTCGCAAAAGCCATATAGGCGCTTGTAATGAACGGAAGGTAGTATATGAAGTGGACCAGTATGAGCAGGAACGACCCTATTATCATTATCGTGGCGCCTTTGCCTTTTTTGTCATAAATACCGCCGAAAAGCGGGGTCAGGAATATCGTCCCGAACGGCACCACTGCCGGTATCAGCCCCGACCATTTGTCGGAAACCCCGAACTTGTTCACCATAAGGTCGGGCCCGTATTTATAGAAGGGGAACACGGCGGAATAGAAGAGTACACAGAGTATTGCAATGAGCCAGAATCCCCTGTTGTTGACTATTACTTTCAGGTCGGCCAGCTTGAACTTATCCTCTTCCGTCCCTAATACAGCGGCATCCTTCACCTGCTTGTCGAGTTTCCTGTCCATCACGTTATAGACCAGGAACCCAAAGAATCCGATAATGAGGAAAAGCACACCGAACAGTACGGCATCGGGCACGCTCCAGGCTGTGGCCATAGCTGCACCAAAGGCCAGCGGCACAAAGGACCCGAGACGGGCTATGGCTACCTGCATACCCATCGCCATTGCGATCTCCTTGCCCTTGAACCATTTTACCACGGCTTTCGAAACCGTGATGCCTGCATACTCGACCCCCACACCGAACAGGGCAAAGCCGAATGAGGCAAGCAATAACTGGGAGTCGAAGCCCAGGAAAGTGTTCCCGTGAAAATCAGTCTTGAATGCGAAGTATTTCAGCAGAGCACCCAAAACCATTACAATTACGGAAGCGAGGGTGCTGAAGCGGATCCCGAACCTGTCGAGGAGGACCCCTACGAGTATCAGCCCCAGGAAAAATACATTGAACCATCCATAGGCGCTGAAGAACATCCCGAAATCGGAGCCGTCCCATCCGTAAACCCTTTCAATGATGGGCTTCATCGGAGAGATGATCTCGTTGAACATGTAGCCGGCAAACATCGTGAACGACAGGATGCCCAGGGCTCCCCATCTGGCGGCTTTCGAATCTTTTAGAGTTTCTTTGATAGCTTCGGTCATATCAATGTGATTTTTAGTTTGATCCGGATGAGTGGGCGAAGATAATTATTTCTGCCCAGCTTCATAATAGATTTAAGAAAATAAGGTATGATGGAGAAGGGCAGGAATTGTTCATAATATTGAATTAACCTGTATATTTGTGAAAAATTGTTGAAAGATGAAAATTGCTATACCCTCAGCCGACGGAAAGACTATTTTCCCCCACTTCGGAAGAACACAGGGATTTGCGATCCTCGAGATCGAGGACAAAACAATAAAGAACAGGGAGCTTGTTCAGAATAGCTTCACAGGCCACGCGATGGGAAATCATCAAGGACATGGCCACGGACAAGGGGAAGGGCATGGCGGCCATTCCCACAGCGGCATCCTGGAGGCTTTGAACGATTGCCCGGTAGTTATTGCATGCGGTATGGGCCGCAGGCTTTACGACGATCTGATGTCGGCCGGCAAAGAGGTGTTCATCACAAGCGAAACCGATATCGACAGCGCCGTAGAGGCCTACCTTGGCGGCAGCCTCGACCATGATCCCGACAGGAGTTGTGAGCATTAGGCGGCAGCGGAGCGAAGCGATATCGGGATCAGCAGTAGGCAGTAGGCAGTAGGCAGTTGGCAGTTGGCAGTAAGTAGTAAGTAGTAAGCAGTAGGTAGTAGTAGGCAGTAGGTATTGGCTGTATGGCCTGCAGTATCCGTGTTGATCCGTTGCATCCGCTTCA
>CAZXWD010000219.1:0-3043 GCA_964644135.1 uncultured Bacteroidales bacterium
CTGAAAGATTCTGTTAATGGGCTTTATACCAGCATGCTCTTTGCAATTCTTATTGCAGGCATGCTCCTGCTGGCGCTGATCAGGGACCCCATGAACTCTGTCATGCTTATACTGATTATTCCGGCGGCACTCCTGATAACAATACTGATAAGTATGCTTCTTGGTCTTTCTGTAAATATGGTGACCTTGTCGGGCCTGGTTTTATGTATTGGAATGATGACCGACAACTCCCTAATCGTTTCTGACAATATCCACTTGCATATAGCTGAAAAGGGGAGTTTGAAAACCGGTATTATCTCGGGTACAAATGAAGTGATAAGGCCGCTTTTAAGTTCAACACTTACAACCTGTGTGGTTTTTTTGCCTTTGTTCCTCCTTTCAGGGCTGGCAGGTGAATTATTCATTGAACAGGCCATTGTTGTTTCCATAGGCATATTCGTTTCTTTTATTCTTGGGATTACCGTGATCCCTGTTATGTTTAACTCTTTCATCACTAATGAAATTCCTGTGCAGCCGGAGGAGAATCCCCTGGTGAGATTATATGAAAGAACAGAGATATATGTACTGGAACATCATCGCTTATTCATTTTCATCTTTCTGGTCATTGGTATTTTGCCGTTATTCCTGCTGAATAATTTAAAGAAAAAGGTAATCCCTGCAGTGCCTGCCGATGAATACTGCTGTGCATTTCAGTGGTCCGATAATATTGATATTGACACGAACTATAACAGGATGAAAAACATACTGGGATCAGTTTCTGTACCCGGGGTGAACCTGTATGCGATTGTCGGAAAGCGGAACTTCCATTCGGAAGAAAGAATGGCTGATAATGAAATGTCGGGTTTGGTTTATATCCACTCCGGCAAACGAGGATCCTTGGAGCGTACTGTCCGAAAGCTTGATTCATTACTGGTTAATTCCTACCCAACTGTAACTTATGAGGTTTTCCCGGTCAGAAACCTGTTAGAAAATGTTTTTGGAGTGCAACAGGAGGAAATAATCCTCAAGGTTCCGTCGTCCCGGGTAAAGGCGGATAGGTACATTTTTACTGATACATGCTCACTGCCGGAGGACACTACATACAGGCTGGTGTTGAAATCAGGTCATTACAGAACTGATAACCTGGCCCTTTTAATCGATGAGGAGCAGCTTACGACCTGTAATATTAAAAAGGAGATGTTGCTCGAAAAGATCTCATTCCTTTTGGGCGGGGCTGAAATAGTGGTAAGGGATCCTGATGGTCGCAAGAAAACTCTTATTGTAACGGGGGGTAATAAAGACAGGTTCAGTTTACTTTCAGAGGCTCAGGTGAAGAATGAAGAAGGAGGGTTCGTCCCTGTAAATGATATAGTTGAGTTTTACAATACTCATGCGCTGGGAAAAATTGAATCGGGTAAATTCGGACGGGAAGTATCCTTTCTTGTTGAAACAGAAGTACCCAAAGAGGCCATAGCAGATATCAAAAGATTTTTGAACGAGAATCAATTACAAGGATATTTTGATGGAGGATATTTCAGGGGTATTACTATGGGCAAAGAGCTTATTGTCTCCCTTCTACTGGCTCTCATCCTGTTATATTTTATACTTGCAGCGCAATTCGAATCTTTACTTCAGCCCTGGATCGTGCTTTCCGAATTGGTCATAGATCTTTCCGGTGTTTTTCTGCTGCTTATGGTTACAGGCCATTCACTGAATCTTATTTCTGGAACGGGTATCATGATCATGTGCGGAATAGTGATCAATGATTCGATACTGAAGGTTGATATGATAAACAGGCTGATGGCGCAGGGGTATGGACTTGATCAGGCTGTAATCAGAGGCGGTAAAAGAAGGTTCAGGCCAATTATTATGACAAGTGTAACCACTGTAATGTCAATGCTTCCCATACTTTTTACGGGCGGGATGGGATCTGAGCTACAGTACTCATTTGCCCTTTCGTTAATAGCGGGTATGGTGGCGGGTACCATCACCAGCCTGTATTTTATTCCGCTTGCATACAGGATGATATACAGCAGGAGAAGGTTTAAAAATTGATAAATTATACTTGATAATAAAAAAGTTCGTTTATTTCAAGCCACATTGAGAAGGATGGTTATCTATTAATCTTAAATTTGTTTATCGAAACCAATCAGTCTTAAATGAATCTTCAAAGATACCTCCATACTGTCGGTATAGCCATAGAAGCTGTCTTTACCCACCGTTTCAGATCAATGCTTACAGCACTCGGGATCATCTTCGGCGTGGCGGCTGTGATCGCAATGATGGCCATAGGCAATGGTGCCCGGCAGGAAATACTGGAACAGATCAAATTAGTTGGTGTGAATAATATTGTTATTACACCAAAGTTTGAGCAGGATGGCTCTGAGGAAGGAACTGAAGAAAACGGCAGGCAACTGAAAAAGAAATTTTCACCGGGCCTCACACTGGCAGATGCGGAGAGTATAAGCAAGATAATACCCACTGTGAAAAGGGTAAGCCCGGAAGTTGTGTATAATACCCATATAATCAAGGATGGCAAGCGTTCTCCTGCGAAACTCAATGGGGTGGATAACGATTTTTTCAGGGTGTACAATCTTGAGCTTGTCAGAGGGCAGTATTTCCAGGATTCATTTTTGGAATCGGGAAGCCCTGTATGCATCATTGGCCCTACCATAAAAGCAAAATTCTTTCCGCAGGAAGATGCAATCGGGAAATTTATCAAATGTGGCGGCATATGGCTTAAAGTTATTGGAATACTGGAAACACGTAAGTTTTCAATGGGTGATACTGAAGATCTCGGCATAGCAGATTACAGTCAGAATATCTATGCCCCGGTACAGACCGTGCTCAGAAGGTACAAAGACAGGTCGGTTATCAGTGAGGCATCTCTCAGGGGAAGTTCTGAAACTGTGCGGATAAGAGGTGGTGTTGTTTCTATCTCAGGCAGTTCTGGTGGAGATGAGAGCAGTAATAAACATCAGCTCGATAAAATAGTTGTACAGGTTGAAGATAGCGAACAACTCACTCCCACAACTGAGATCCTCACGAATATGCTCAAAAGGCG
>CAZXWD010000220.1:0-3013 GCA_964644135.1 uncultured Bacteroidales bacterium
CGTAGCCTACGGAATAGCGAACCTGGATCATTTGCTTGACAGGGAGGGGTATTATGCGGAGGAGTAGGTGGTGGGTACTGGGTGCTGGGTGCTGGGTATTGGGTGCTGGCTGATAGTTCTCTGTGTGACTCTGCAATTACTCAGCGATCTCTGTTTTACCCACCGTAACCAAGTGAAGGGGGGCGTGAAACTCCATGGACAATAAGGACAATTTGGCAATTGTGACAGTTTTAACTTAAACACCATCCATTTGCCTGAACAATCGCAAATTTGTATTTTCACGTTTCTTCTGTTTCATGCCCGCCCCAGCACTGCGGGCTTCTTCACAAGAAGGAAACACCGGATCGCTGGTCAGGGCTTCAAAATATGTGTCCGATGAACAAACATATTGTAATAGATAACCTTACAGCCGATATAGCAGCATTAATTTCATCAAATAAAAAGTTTTTTTCCAGATCAATTGAAAGCAAACCTTTCCCGGATCTGGTAAAGTCGGTCAGGATAACTATCCCCGATATCCCAGGTGAAGGGACCTTTAACGTCGATGCCTCAATCAATGATACGACGCTCGACCCTGCCTTCAGGGTGGAAAAATGGATAGGACCAGGCCATCCAACGGTGATATACCATCACGGGAACAACGAGCGCCCTTTCGATTACAGGAAAGGAGCCAAGAATACCTTCCTGAATATTTTCGTGAAAGAGATCGACAGCTTCAACGCAAATCTCATAGTTGCCAGGGCCCCTTACCATAATATGCCTATAAGGGAATACCAGGAGAAAATGCTTTACCTGAATAATTTCATGACCATGCTCTCTGCATCCGTGAAACTCAATGAAGCAATTGTTCAACAATTAAAAGAAAAGAGCAGTGCTCCGGTCATCACTTCGGGTATCAGCCTGGGTGGATGGGTTACAAACCTGCACAGGAGCTTTTACAATTCCTCCGATTTCTATGTGCCCCTGCTGGCCGGAACATATCTTGCCGAACTCTTCATGAAGAGTAAATACCGTAAGCTAACAGGTAAACTGGCAAAAGAGAACCCCGAAAAGGTAAGAGGGTTTTTGAATTTCAATGTTGATTTCGAGAAGGTCACCGAAAAGAATGTCTTTCCTCTCCTGGCCCGGTTCGACAGGTTTATCGAATACGACGTCCAGGAAAAAAGCTATCCGGGACATCCTGTGAAAGTATTCGATGCAGGCCATGTCACAGGGGCAATAAACTCGGGGAAAATAAGACGCCATTTGCTGGAGGTGCTCAACCGGGCCCAGCCACAGGAATAGAACAAAAAAAGTAAGATCATGGTACAACCTAAATATGAAGTAAAACCTTTTCCCCGTATCCGCATCGCCACGGTCGACCTGCTCAGGGCTGCCAGGCACAAAAATATGATCCACAGCATGATAGAGGTTGATGTTTCCGAAGCGCGCGCGAGTATCCGTAAAGCAAAGAGGGAAAAGAAAAGCTATTTGTCGTTCACGGGCTACATCATTAAATGCGTTTCACAGGCCGTCGACAGGAACAGGTATCTTCATGCCTACCGGAACAGGCGGAAGCAGTTGATCCTGTTCGACGACGTGGATGTCAGCACAACCATAGAACGTAAGGTTGAAGATGAAAACCAGGTGGTAGCCATGATAATTCGGGCGGCCGATAAGAAATCTGTACAGGAGATATCAGGTGAGATCAGGGCTGAGCAGGAAAAGGAGGTAAGCGAGGCGGAAGTTTACAAATCAATAAGACTGTTCCTTTCTATCCCGGCTTTTATCAGGAAAACAATATTCCGTATCATGGACCGCTCTCCAGGTCTGATGAAGAAACGGGCCGGGACCATTATGGTTACTTCGGTGAATATGGTTGGGAACGGCGCCGGGTGGGGCATCCCCGTTGCCACACACACCCTGAACGTCACCATCGGCGGGATCGTAAAACGGACGGTGGAGGTCAAAGACGGGTACCAGAACAGGGAACACCTCTGCCTGACACTTAGCTTTGACCACGACATTGTAGACGGTGCCCCGGCAGCCCGGTTTATCAGGGACCTGAAAAAGATCATTGAAAGTGGTTCGCTGGAGGATAGTTAATTTCGAAAGCTTTTTTAACCTTAAATATTATTAAGAACTAACGAATACTTATGGATACAAACTTTCAAATCCATTCAATAGGCACTGTAGAAGAAAAAGAAAATGGAATGGCCATTCACCTCCGGGAAAAATACATTCCCGGATTGATGAACATTGAAGGCTTCAGTCACCTTCAGGTAGTGTGGTGGGGCCATCTTGCCGGCGACCCCGATAGCCGAAAGACTTTAACCCTTGAGAAGTTATTCAGGAAAGCCCCCGCTGTTTTGGGTGTTTTTTCCACCCGTGCCCCCATGCGCCCCAACCCTATACTCATCAGTACCATAAAGGTGAAGAACATAGACCATGAACATGGGATAATCCACACCCCTTTCATCGATGCCGAGCCCGGTACTCCGGTGCTCGATATCAAGCCCTATTACCCGATGGAGCGGGTGAAGAACTGCACGGCCCCGTCGTGGTGCAGCCACTGGCCCCAATGGGCCGAGGAAGCTATGACCTACGACTGGCACAGGGAAATGGGAGGGTAGCATGGCGACATGGCATGACGGTAGCAATGATTAATGAACAATGAACAATGAATAACAAAGTCTTGCCACGTCTAACAACATGACCGTATTTCGTCACTTCACGCTTCACTCCTCACACTTCACTCTTAAAACTCTAACACCGTAACACTTTAACACCGTAACACTTTAACACCGTAACACCAAACAATAAAGACAATTTGACAATAAAAGCAATAGAGACAATTTTCTTTAACACCTTGCCCCACTTTATCTGTAAAAATCCCAGCCAACGAACCAATTCTTTTTTCTTAACTTTATTTTCTCTTTACAACCAAACACCAAAACAACTTCAAAGATGCGCTACCTCATCATTTTCGTCACCCTTTTCCTGGCGGTTACATGTTACGGCGTGCCCGTAAAAA
>CAZXWD010000221.1:0-3006 GCA_964644135.1 uncultured Bacteroidales bacterium
ATGTGGATAAGAACTGATCTATAAAAAGGATTGGAAGTTATGAAGATATCTATTTTGATTTCCGTATTTCTTCTTGCAACAGTTATTTCCCATTCGCAAAAAGCAATCGGGTATGTTAAGGCAGAAGGCAATGATTCAACCATTAACCTGCGGGTGATATCTGAAGCCGATGCTGCTTCGAACGGGCACGGGGTATTTTCTATCACCCTTCCCGACGGGACTGTCGGTGCAGCAGAACTTGTCCCGGTGAGCGATCCGGATGCCTCGGAGGTAAGGATACAAATGCCACAGGGAACAAAAGCATGGAAGAAAGAAACCTATTTTGCCAATGCCATGGGTGGCATCGAGTGGGACATTGCCAGCAGTCTTGTGCAGTCGCCCGATGGCGGATTTGCCATGTGCGGAAAAACTGAAAGTTATGGTGCCGGCGGAAGTGATTTCATGTTATTGAAAACCGATGGCAACGGGGATTTCGACTGGGGCAAAGCATACGGATATTCCTCTTTCAATGAAGGGAAGGCAATTTGTCTTACTCATACAGGAGGCTACTACCTTACCGGCACTGCGTGGAACCCTACTTACAGCTCCTACTATGCCTATGTATATTTACTTGATGCATCAGGGAATATCCAGCTTGAAGGGGGCTATGGGACTACCGGTGGGGATGAATACGGTGAGGATTGCATCCAGGCAAGCGATAATAATCTTGTGATAATTGGCCGTACTGACGGTCTGGGGGCCGGTGGAAATGATGTTTACGTGAAAAAGACCGAATACGGAACAGGAAACAACATCTGGGGCTGGGCCCTGGGAGGAACAGAAAATGACAGGGGATATGGGATAATACAGCGCTCAGACGGCGGATATGTTGCTGTTGGCGATACCTGGAGCGGCACCGACTGGGACATTTACTTTCTCTATCTCGACAGCGGAGGAACTGTAGAACTGTCATTGGCCATCGGTGGTGATGGCTATGACTACGGGCGTGATGTGGTGGAGACCTACGATGGGGGATATGTAGTTGCCGGCTACTCTGCCAGCGGAGGAGCAGGCGGGCTGGATGCTTACCTGAGGAAGGAAGATGCCGCTGGAAATCCCGTTTGGGGAACCTATTACGGAGGCACCAATAACGATTACTGCCATGCCATTATCGAAACTGACGACCACGGACTTGTATTTGCGGGTTCAACACAAAGTTTTGGCGCCTATGCCGGGGATTTCTGGATAGTGAAGGTAGATGAGAACGGCAATGGAAAATGGGCCTGGGTATTTGGCACCAATGCCTCCGAAACGGCATATGACATTATTGAAGCGGACGACGGGTGCCTGTATGTCTGTGGGGAAACTACGGATGCCATCGACTGGTACGATGCTATCATCATCAAGTTTGCCGGAGACGGTACGGCCTGCATGGGTTCAAGGCTTGGTTTTTCAGGTGATGGCACAGACAACCGGACTGAGCCTGATGGATTTAATGCCAGGCGTATTGATCTCTTCAGCCAAATTCAGGCCGGTAATGATGTCAGGCCTGTTAAAACTGAATCACGGCCATTAAAGGGGGATCTTATCGAGATCAATAAGGTTCAGCGGGACGTCAACAGTTTCACCCCTACCGTGGTGAATATCTGTAATTGAGTGAATACTCAACAAATGCAGTTCACTTCCTTTCCATTTATACTTCAGATACTTATTTGGCATTTATTCCTTAATTTCGTTTTGAGAAGATTTCACGGAATCCGTTTCAAAATTTATCATTAATAAATCACTCATGCCATTTAAAAGGCAACCCGGTCCTCAGGTAACCCTTTCCGTTGACCTGGGCAGGATGGAAAAACATTTCCCGCCCGATATGATCCTGAATCACGGCAGGGCCGGCATCCTTATGATCGACAGGAAAAGGTACGACCAGGTTGAAAAGATGCTGTCGGGACTGGGGATTTCGAATTCAAGTACCGTTCACGAGATTTGCTACATACTGCTTTGGATGGAAGAGGAGATAGTGCATGCCTCGGATCCCGCAAATCCGGAAGGGGAATTCAACCTTATGTGGACGGAAATTGAGCAGCTCCAGGATTTCCTTCTAAGCCACCGGGTTACCTCCATTACCCTGGAGGGTGAAATGACCAGGGATGCGCCGGGCAAGCCGTTCATAGTGAAAGAGGATATCAACATCGACAAGATATGCGACGGGATACGGTCGGCCTTCAGGGACGAATTCAACCATAAAAAGAAAAAGAGGAGAAGCAAAGGCAGGACCGACTGGCAGAGGCGGAAGATGGTGAAAGTGAGGGATATGTTCCTGAACTACCTGAATGATACAAAACTGGATACACTCACGCTTGAGCAGCAATCATCAGTTTTCGACAGGATGAGCGGTATGATAGGATTATAATATGGGGGATGAGGTGTTACAGCTCTGCGAAGTAATCTTCCGTCTCCTGGTATAGTTTGGTGATGTATTTCAGGGTAATCTGATTGGGTTTATCCATCACTTCGTAAAAGTCCCATTTTTCGTCACTTTTGGGATCGACCAGCCTGGCAAAGTAAAGAATGAAGTCGTTCAGTTCATTTTTGTATTCGCTCTCCAGCTTGATAAACCGGCCGTCTCCAAATACATCATCCAAAGGCTGCAGCCAGCGGAAAGAGTTTGGAAGCTCAAGTATGAGGTCTTTCCAGTGATCCAGGTTTTGTGTCATCTGCCCGTCCCTGATCAGGTATTCTATCTTTTTGGTTTCCTTCAATATTGCCGAAGATTCATCAATGATCTTGTCAGCAGTTTTGAAAACGTGATTTTTGATGATCTCTTTTCGCCTCTCGTTGCGCTCCTTTCTGCGCGATAACATGGAATTCCAGATAAATGCAGCGGCGGCAGCGATAACTGATAATGCAGTGGCAATGTCGAGTCCGATGGATAAGTTTTCAATCATAATTCAGTTTTTTCGCAAACTTACTGATGCAATTGATCATTTCAAACAAAGACGCAATAATAAATTTCATTTACGGAAG
>CAZXWD010000222.1:0-1426 GCA_964644135.1 uncultured Bacteroidales bacterium
CCTGCAGAAAAAGCATACCTGTAATTGCGGCTGAGGGAAAGTTCTGTTGAAAAGAGCACTTTGCCCGTCTGGATCACGGTGCCGGACCCAAGGATCATGTAATTTCTTCCACGGAAATGGTGAAGGTTTTCGATCTTTTGGGAAAGGTTGACCGGCGCGCTGAACTCTTCATAGGTAGCAGAAATATAGCTCCGGAATATCCTGCCGCTGACAGTTAAACAGGCCCCGGCCATCGACCGGGTGAAATTGTGCCTGCTCAGGATCTCGGTGGCCGTTCTGTGGTACCCCGAATTCCTGAAGTTCCTGATATAGGTTGCTGAATCTGAGAGCGGGTCATAACCGGCAGTGGCATCAAACTTTTTCCTCGAACCGAAAACCAGCAATTCGATGCCCTTATATGCCAACATGGCAGAAACACCACGCAGGTAGCCCGACTCCCAGGAGGAAGTGTAAGGTTTGAACGGTAATGAGGACCTGTAGATGCTGCTGCCGCTCTGGTGGTTGAACGAAAGCCCCGACCAGAAATTCAGCCCCTGTCCGATCCTGACCTGGTAATCACCGATGATCAGAGATCTCAGGATGCCAAGATCTTTGACAAGCAGGTAGCCCGACTGGTAGTCGAACCCTGAACCGAAGCTTTTGCTTTTCAGGTTGACCGAAGGGGCCAGGAGCTCTTCGCCGGGGTCTTTTTCAAGGGTGAACCCGGCCTCTGCAATGTTGCTGAGCCGAAGGCGGTATTTAACAAGCAGCCTTTCAGGGCCTCCCTTATAGATCTTTTCGTTGGTCAGCGTATCTTTTACCCTGCTGTATCCTTCCCCGGCAGGGAAAACCCTGCCGTATCGAATGATGAGCTCCTGGTTTACATAGAGCTTTTTACGCTCAGGTATCGAGATACCCTTGTGGGGTTTGTCTGAATTTTGAATTATTTCCGAAAGTTCTTTTGCCTTTTCAACACTGATGCCGTCGATATATGCCAGCTCATAAAGCGTGTAGATCTTTCCGTACCGGTAAATGTAATGCCTGATCTTTCCGGCTTCTTTTTCCGTAAGAATACCCCTTCCTGTAAGCAGTATGAGCCCGTTCTCATCAAGTTTGATCTTTTCAGATGCGAGCCACAGGTATTCATCGAGCAGCTCCTGTGTTTCCCCTGCGGCTTGCTCCTCATCCAGCGCCAGCTCGGTGATGCTTTCAGTGAGGTTTTCCAGGTCATCCTGTGAAAAGGCATAACCGGATTTCAACAGCATCACCAGGATGGCAAGAAGCCGTAATATTTGTCGATATTGGATCATTTGAATTGATAATCAATTGAAGTACAAGGCATTGTGCCCAGCTTGTCGTGCATCGTGAAAGCCAGGCTGATCCTGAGACTGTCAAGGTTGATGCTCAGTCCGCCACTTACCTGAAAGGGATAAACCTGTACCCCGAA
>CAZXWD010000222.1:1526-2998 GCA_964644135.1 uncultured Bacteroidales bacterium
TTCACGGGTACGAGGAGCGCAGCCGAGGACTGGGAAAGGCCTTTGATCAGCAGGTACCTGTTATGCGATATGCCAACCGTAAAGCCCTCAATGCCAGTTATAAGCGCCGGATTGTGGTTAACGGCCCACAACCCGGGTACAATTGTGCTTATATTTGCAAGGCCTGCCGAACGGGCATCGGATTGTCCGGGAAACAGGCCCGGGCTGCCCAGTGCGCTTTTAAGGGACAATGCCAGTAATATTGTCAGTAATGATCTCACAAGCTCTTTCTGATTTCCTGGTTACTTCAGGTTGATTTATCGGCGGGAGGGCAAAAAATACCTGTTCAATTTAAAATATTTTTCAAATGATTGATCCTAAGATAGTTGAGTTTCTTACCTCCTTAATGGAGAATAACAACCGCGACTGGTTCAACGAGCATAAAAAGGAATACAAAGAGGCGAAGGCGGCTTTTGATGAGTTCGTGAACCGTCTGATCCCCGGGTTGCGGGAATTTGACAGCAGTATTGACATGATTACCGCAAAGGATTGCACATTCAGGATATACCGCGACATAAGATTTTCGAAGGATAAATCACCGTATAAGACCAATATGGGTGCTTACATTGCCAGGGGAGGAAGAAAGTCGCAGTTTGCCGGATATTATCTTCATGTAGAGCCGGGGCAGTCGTTCCTGGCCGGCGGGATGTACATGCCCCCATCCGATACGCTCAAAAAGATCAGGCAGGAGATCTATGAAAACATTGATGAATTCAAGGAGATCATCAACAAGGGGAGCTTTGTGAAGACCTTTGGAAATTTTATGAGCCACGACAAGCTGAAGAATCCCCCGAAAGGATTTGACAAGGATTGGCCCGACATCGACCTGTTGAAGTACAAAAGCTATGCTGTGATGCACAATGTGGATGACGAAATGCTGTTTTCACCCGGATTTTTGGAATATTCTCTCAATGTTTACCGGGAATTGTACCCTTTGAACCGTTTTTTTAACGATATTATTTAACACGAAATTAACAAGTACCGGGTTTAGGGTAATGCACGGCTGGCAATACGAATATTCAATCAAAGCCATCAAATGTTCATAAGATGTTAATAGTTATCATGCCGAAAACTTAAAAAATTCCACCGAAAACTGATTTTGGTATTGCCCATATGTTATATTTGCCTTATCTTTGTTTACGAATTAATTGGTTAATTATTTCCGCTCTATGTAGGACTCCTGCAGGTTTGGTTTCAAAAATGAAAAGCAGGGGTCTGACTCTCACCTCAAACTAGTAAGACTTGGCAAAAGCAACCCCCTCCTCGAGGGGGTTGTTTTTTTATGGACGGTTTTGCTCAAACCGGGCGCTAATTATCAAATTGAAAATATAAATGCAGAGAGGCGGAGGAGCTTGGTACCCTCCCACTGGCTTCGCCTTCCCCCTCCCTGCTAGCAGGGAGGGGGACCGAGGGGGTGGGTAAAAAAAGCAATA
>CAZXWD010000223.1:0-1390 GCA_964644135.1 uncultured Bacteroidales bacterium
GAGCTGACAAGGAAAAGTGCTATTAGCGTTAATAATATTGAAGATGTTATTTTTTTCATTTCTATTAAGTTTTTATTTGGTTTTACAATTTTTAAAAACAATCAATCACTAAGGAATGACTGCCTGTACTTGTACCTGGAGTTGGCTCTGGTAATATTTTACCGGGCTTTCATCATTATTAATAAGATAATTGACCTGCACCCTCGACCAGTCGTTGAGGAAATAGTTAAAGCCTAATGTCCAGGTAGTTACCATATTGTCTGAGGCATTGTCAACATTAGGGGTGAAGTATTCATACTTTACAACAGGCTGCAGCCTGATAGGTGTCATGTAAAGGGCCTGGAAAAAGTATCCGCTTTTAGTGAAATCACCCAGTACCACAGTTGGTTCCTGTCCGCAGCCACCGCCTTCCAGGGAGGAGCCGTTATCTTGTCCGTAGATGTATTCACCCTGAACAATGAAATTGGCCATTTCAAAATGTACATCAGCGCCATAGCGGATCCTTTCGTCTTCATTCTCAACATCAGGTGAAGCCGGTTTTTGCTTTCCGGTCTTGAAGCTTCCGCCAATCTTCAGCCATTCCCACGGAGAAACAACTACCCTGGCAACGATATCCTTACCCAGGTTATCGTCGAGTTCGTTGATACCGGAGCCATTCATAACTGCAAGATGCCACTGGAGAACATTATCGTGTTTTCCGAGCTTATCGCCGGTACCGCCCCAGACCATGAGGCCCATATCACGGAACGGGCTTGCCAGTTCGCTGACGACCCTCGACCGGTTTATTGTATGAAGCATATGGCAGGGAGTTGAAAGCTCCAGTCCGAAAGGAGGTTTGTACTGACCTATGGTAAAGTTTGCCCAGTTTCCGAGACCGGTGTACGTTACAAAAACATCACAGAGGTACGGACCGCCGAGAGTAGGGCTAAATTCGGCAGTGGCATAATAGGTAATGTCATAAGGTATGTTACCGGTCACACCAAAACGGGCCCGGTTGAACATGAATGAATTATTGTTGTCGATGGCTGCCCCTTCCATATCTACGCCGTCCATATCCATATTGAACTGCGGCTGGGCAAAACCTATAACTTTAACAGTTTCATCGCCTGAATCCATACAACCCTGTGAGAATGCCTGGCCGGTAAAGAGGACCAGAGCTAACACTGCTAATCCGGATATTATTTTCTGCATGATCTTCAATTATTTAATGATTTTTGATAAAATTGAAAGGGTAACCCGGGTCTCTGTGCCTAACGGCCAGCCACCTCGAATTACCCTTTTCAAAGAACTATATCATGAAAGCTTAATTAGTGGCTCAGTTTGACGGCACAACCGGGTAATCAGTTGTGGGAGTGCTGAACTTATGGCCTTCCAGGTCGTCGTATATCAT
>CAZXWD010000223.1:1490-2953 GCA_964644135.1 uncultured Bacteroidales bacterium
TCGTCGAAATCTTCCTGACTCCTTAAGTCAATAAAGAAATAATCGTCGGTCGACTTTGCATTTACAGCTGCTGCATCGGTGATCCAGCCGTTAAGAATATCGTCGAGGTCCATGTTGTTGTCGACGAGGTAGTCTTTCAGTACTTCAAACTTGTTATCCTGTGGTTGCGTATCGTCATCATCATCCTTATTACAAGAAGTAATAACAAAGAGAGGAAGCAGTGCAATGAGGAGAGCGAGATTAAATAGCTTTTTCATTTTACTAATTTTTAATTGATAAATCTTTTTTGGTTCATCCCTTATTGAAAAGAGAATGTTGTTAAATTTTTCACAGCAAAACTATATTAACTAATTGTTAAGTCAGGTATACTGCAGTATGGTATAGAAAATGAAAATCACTGTTTTAGATCAACTAAAAACTGATCTGGATCAGTTTATTAACTGTTTTGTTTCGTATTTTTGCATTTCGATAATTAAATATGGCTATTAACAAAGATTATAAGAACACCTGTGCAACCTTTCTCAGCGAGGTAGCATGCTTCGACCTGTTAAGTGATGAGGAAAAGGCCCTTGTAGAGCAAAACTCGGTTGAGATCACCTATAACAAAGGTGAAACGATCTGCAAGCAGGGAACTTTTGCTTCCAACATTATATTGCTGGAGGAAGGATTGGTGAAGAGCTACATTGAGGGAAACCCCAGGAACCTGATCCTTACTATCACGCCTCCGGGAAGGATGATAGGCCTGCCATCAATATTTGAGGGAAACAATACGTTTCTTTATTCGGTAAGTACATATATAGACTCCCGGGTAAAGCTTATTGATATAAATGTTTTCAAACAGATCATCCGACAGAACGCACCTTTTGCGTCAAGGATAATTGATATTCTCAATGAAAACACCTCTCAGACATACGGGCGGTTCTATTGCCTTGTAAGCAAGCAACTGCACGGAAGGCTGGCCGACATATTGCTCTGCCTTGCGCAAAGGATCTTTAAGAGCGACAGCTTCGACCTCCCTTTGTCGAGGAACGACCTTGCCGAACTTACGGGAATGTCGACCGAAAGTGTGATCCGTATCATGAAGGATTTTAAGGATGAAGGTTACCTTGCCGTAAGCGGAAAGAACATTACCTTAGTGGATCCGGATAAACTGCAACGTATCAGCGAAATCGGCTGACGTGGTTTAAAAAAGCGATGATCAGGCAAATACCCAATATTCTTACTCTAGTTAACCTGGCCCTTGGGGCTTCATCCATAATATTGACACTTTCGGGCTATCCTCTTTTAGGGGGGTGGTTCATAATTTTTGCCGCCTTTTTCGACCTTTTCGATGGCCTTGCAGCCCGCCTGCTGGATGCCAAAAGTGAGATCGGGAATATTCTCGATTCCCTGGCCGATGTGGTCTCTTTTGGAATGGCCCCTGCAGTGGTAATTTATCACCTGCTGGAACAGACAAATTATGT
>CAZXWD010000224.1:0-2947 GCA_964644135.1 uncultured Bacteroidales bacterium
TTCAGGCAGTATGTTGAAGACTTCTATTTCTCGGAAATAAGTGACGGAAATTGGCAGGAGGCCATGCTGCTTGGTTCTCCGGTCGACAGTCGAGGCGACGCAGGCGCTATGAGCGTCTCGCCAGGAGGAAGGACCATGTTTTTTACCTCTTGCTACAGGAACGACAGCTACGGTAGTTGTGACCTATACAAGGCTAAGAGACAAAGAGGACGTTGGTCGAAGCCATCGAATCTCGGAGAAAAGATCAACACTGAGCTCTGGGATTCACAACCCTCCATTTCACCTGACGGTAAGACCTTATATTTTGCCAGCAACAGGAAGGGGGGGTATGGCAGCTCCGATATCTGGATGGCCGAACTACAGGACGACGGAAGCTGGGGCAAAGCCGAAAACCTTGGTGCATCCATCAATACCGATGGTTCTGAAATGGCTCCCTTTATTCATTTCGATAACAAGACCCTGTATTTTTCCTCGAACGGGCATATGGGCATGGGTGGAGCCGACCTTTATTATGTCAGGAAAGATACCAGCGGCCGGTGGGGTGAACCAGTTAACATGGGGTACCCACTCAACACTTTTAATGATGAACTGGCAGTGATCGTCAATGCCCCGGGCAATAAAGGATATCTTTCAGCCGTGAGGAAGGAGGGGTATGGGAATTACGACCTGTACGAATTCCGGTTGCCTGATAAAGCCTTGCCGGATCCTGTAACTTACATGAAAGGAACGATTTACGATGCAGTGACCAACGAAACACTTGAAGCTGCGTTCAGGCTTATTGATCTTGAAGATGGTGATACAACCATGTCGGCCAACTCTTCAGAAGAAGGTGAGTTCCTTGTTTGCATACCCACCGACAGGGATTACGCCCTTCATGTTTCAAAGGACAATTATCTGTTTCATTCTGAGCATTTCGCTTTGAGAGGCATTTATGAAGTCACTGACCCTTACCTTAAAGATGTTTACCTCCAGCCCATTGATACCGGCAAGGTTATGGTGCTGAAGAATGTATTCTTCGATTTCGACAAGTACACGCTGAAGCCTGAATCGAAGGTGGAGCTTGAAAAACTGGTTTCTTTCCTTGAGCAGAATAGCGAGATAACCATCGAAATAGGCGGTCATACAGATTCAACAGGCACCAGGCAGTACAACCTTGATCTTTCAACGAAAAGGGCGGGTGCCGTAATGAAGTACCTCGCGACACGAGGGATCGCACCGGAAAGAATGACAGCCAGGGGTTATGGCTTTTCAAAGCCACTAGCTTCGAATAGAACGGAAGAGGGGAGGGCGCTGAACCGCAGGACAGAAGTGAAAGTAACAGGTGTCAGGCGGTAAATCTTTTAAGCACTGATCTTTTGTACATCACGCTGAGGATAACACTTCTCGACATCATAAAGATCAGCATTGAGAACCACAGGCCATGATTGTCAAAGTATTTCAAACCAAGTATGCTGGTTGGAAGGAAAATCACGAGTGTGGCAATTATCATAGCGTTCCTCATGGCAGCAGTGGAAGTGGCTCCGGCATATACACCGTCCCAAATGAAAGCTGCAAAAGAAACCACCGGAATAAAACCTATCCAGGGCAAATATTCCCTCGACAATTCAATAAGGTCAGGGTTGTCGGTCAGTATCCTGAGTATGTATTTCCCTGCAAAAACATAAGCGAGTGTAAAGCCTGATGCGATCCCGACACCCCAGTAAAACAGCAGCTTTAACGCCCTGGTGAAATTATCCCGCTGGGCGGCGCCCAGGAACCTCCCCGAAAGGGCTTCGGCAGCATTGGCATACCCGTCGATGAAATATGAAAATATGAAGAGGAATTGCAACAACAGGGTGTTCACGGCAAGCACAGTATCATTTATCCCTGCCGATTTCGAAGTGAAATATGCAAATACAACGAGAAGCAGGAGGGTGCGTATCATGATGTCCCGGTTGACAAGGAAGAATTTTTTTAGGTCGGGCCAGACCATGACCTCCTTCAGCTTCCAGTAGATTGAAAATTCCCTGTATTTTTTTAGAAACAGGACAATGCCCAGGATCAGCCCTGAGTACTGGGCAAGCACAGTCCCCAGTGCGACACCGTCGGATTTCATGCCCAGTACCAGCACAAAAAGCAGGTTAAAGCCAATGTTCAAAAGGTTTACAGTAATGGCAAGGGCCATCGGGTACCTGGCATTCTGCATCCCCAGGAACCAACCCGACAGGGCATACAGCCCTATGGTTGCGGGGGCTGCGTAGATCCTTATGTAAAAATAGGATGAAGCAAGGCTTTCCACCTCAGGGCTCGCCTCGAGCAGCAAAAAGCTCACCCTGGCAATGGGCACCTGGAGAATCCATATCAACAGAGCGGATGAAAGAGCCACACCTGCTGCCCTGGCAAATATTAAAGACGTTTCGGCCTTCTTCCGGGCCCCGTAAGCCTGTGCGGTCAGCCCGCTGGTGCCCATCCTGAGAAAACCGAAACCCCAGTAAATGAAATTGAAAATAATACCACCTATTGCAATGGCACCAATGTACACTTCCGATTCGAGGTGCCCCAGAACGGCAAGATCGACCATGCTCAGCAACGGGACAGTGATGTTGCTGATCACATTCGGCAGGGCCAGGTCAAGTATCTTCCTGTTCAAGGTTTATAGATCAGTCGATAGGGAAGAAATCTTTCTTACTTACACCGCAGACAGGACAGAACCAGTCGTCAGGGATGTCTTCAAAGGCTGTTCCCGGAGCTATGCCTGAGTGTGGGTCACCTTCATCAGGATCATAAATGTAACCGCAAATTGCACACTGGTACCTTTTGGGCTTTGCCGCTGTTTTTTCTGCCGGTTCTTCTTTTTCCTTCTCTATGTATTGTTTTTCAAGCTTATCGCCAACATAGGTAGGTGAATTTTCGGGAGAGAGCCCTTTTATCACATCACGGTAGTAAGTATAGGTCAGTGACACTTTAT
>CAZXWD010000225.1:0-2921 GCA_964644135.1 uncultured Bacteroidales bacterium
CGAATTTTCACGACGGGGGAGAGGATGTGAGATGTTTTCATTTGTCGATTTCTTTCACCACATTCTGCAAGCATGTCACTCCTACTGGAACAAACTGGTAAGAAGCGATCCCCCTCTTTGCTCCGACGAAGGAGGAGGAGAGAGGGGGGCAGGGGGGTGAGTCGCAATGGAACCTGCACCATTTATGTTAATTTATTAACAGACCCTTCGCTGTCTTGCCCAAATTTCATAAGTTTGGCAGCCCTAAAATGATCAAACCATGAACACTAAAATAGGTATCCGCCACGAGGATAAATACAAGATGGAACGAAGGGTGCCCCTTATTCCCAAACATGTGAAAAAACTGCTCCGCGAAGGCAATTTCGGAATACAGGTGGAATCTTCCCCAAAAAGGATATTCACCGACGAGGAATACGAAAAAGCCGGGGCCGGGGTGACCGGTTCACTGAAGGATTCATCGGTCATCATGGGTGTGAAGGAGATGCCGGTGGGATATTTCGAGGAAGGGAAGACCTATATCTTCTTTTCCCACGTCATCAAAGGACAGGCGTACAACATGCCCATGCTCGCCGATATGATGAAAAACAAATGCAGCCTGATCGACTATGAAAAGATTGCCGACGAGCAGGGGAGAAGGCTGATATTCTTCGGACGGTTTGCCGGACTGGCGGGTATGATCAACTCGCTGTGGTCGCTGGGGCAGAGGCTTAAATACTATGGCATCGAAACCCCTTTCCTGAGGATCAGCCAGGCGCATACCTATGCGTCGCTGGAGGATGCGAAAAGGGACATTTCCCTGGCAGGAATGGAAATTGCCAGGAACGGCCTGCCCGAAGAGATCTGCCCGCTCACCATCGGTTTCACCGGGTATGGCAACGTGTCGAACGGAGCACAGGAGATAGCAGGCCTTTTGCCGGTGAAAGAGGTAAGCCCCGCGGAACTGCTCAACCTGCGATCGGAAAGCGGTCTTCCCACGAATGTGGTATATAAAACAGTCTTTTACGAAAAAGACCTTTCAAGGCCCAAAGATCCTGCGGCTGAGTTCGACCTTGCCGATTACTATACCCATCCCGAAAAATATGAAGACCAGTTCAAGCAATACATCCCGCACCTTTCAGTGCTGATGAACTGCATGTACTGGGACGAGCGGTATCCCAGGATCGTCACCAAAGACCACCTGGAAAAGCTTTATAAGATGGGCAGGCCCAAACTGACGGTCATCGGCGACATAACCTGCGATCCGGACGGTTCCATCGAATGCACGCACAAAGGAACTGAGATCGAGGACCCGGTTTTCGTTTACAATCCTTTCACCAGGGAACCCGCCATGGGATTTGAAGGCGACGGGCTACTGGTGATGGCGGTCGATATCCTGCCAAGCGAACTGCCCCGTGAATCATCCATAGCATTCAGCGAGGCGCTTTTACCCTATATCCCGGCCATTGCAGATGCCGATCTTGATAAGCCCTTTGATGAGCTGGACCTTCCGGGGCCGGTCAAGAGGGCGATGATATTGCATAAAGGGGAACTAACCCCTGATTTTCGATATATCCAGGATTACCTGGATTAAGTTGCTGTGGAAAATGTAAATAGATAAATTGTTTAGAGTAATTAGGATTATTTATTTCACGCAGAGAATAATGAGGGCGCAAAGAGGAAGAGCCTTTATCTGAGGGAAAAGGCCTTGGCAATCTTTGCGGTAAAAAGGTAACTGGTTTTATCAGGATATGACTCTGCCTCCTTTGCGAGAAACAAAAAAGTAAAATAATAAGAAGTCATCCGATGAATATATCTGCTAAGAACATAATAAATCAGAGACATGTATTTTGTTTGATAGAAATTCATCGGATGACTAAATAATCAAAAAAAAACATTAGAATGAAGAAAGTATTGATCTTAGGAGCAGGAATGGTTGTAAGACCAATTGTAAAGTACCTCCTCGACAAAGGTTATTTTGTTACCGTGGCAACACGGACCAAATCCAAAGCCGATGCCATGATCGAAGGACATGAGAACGGTGAATCGATTGCCTGGACAGTCGACCGGGAGGAGGAGCTCGACCGGATGATCGCAGAGCACGACCTTACCGTGAGCCTGCTTCCATACGCCCATCATGTTATGGTGGCGAAAAAATGCATTGCCCTGAAAAAGAACATGGTCACCACCTCGTATGTAAAGCCTGAGATGAAGGCCCTGGACGAGCAGGCCAGGCAAGCCGGTATCATGATCATCATGGAGCTGGGCCTCGACCCGGGCATCGATCATATGTCGGCCATGCGGATCATCGACCATATCCACGACAAAGGAGGAAAGGTAGAAGAGTTCTATTCAATTACCGGGGCGCTTCCGGCTCCAGAGGGCAAAGACAATCCTTTTAACTATAAATTCTCCTGGAGCCCTAAGGGAGTGGTGCTGGCCAGCAAGAACGACGCAAGGTTCCTGAGGCATGAAGAAGAGGTTTACGTCCCGCCCGCCGACCTGTTCAAGGATCCTTTCAAGGTGGATTTCCCGAATGTTGGCATGCTTGAGGTATATCCCAACAGGGATTCCATGCCTTATATTGACCTCTACAGCATACCTGAAGCAAAGACCATGTACCGTGGTACCTTCCGCCATCCGGGCTGGTGCGAATCGCTAGACGCCATCAAGGCCATGCACCTGATCGATGATGAAAAGATGGATTTCACCGGCATGACCTACGCCGGTTTCGTAAACAAAATGATCGGCAAGGAGGGTGGCGATGCTAAGCAGAACACGATAGAGTTCCTGGGAAGCGGTTACGAAACGGCTGTCAGGGCCCTTGAATGGCTTGGTATGTTTGACGACAAGCCCATGAACAGGGGAGAGGACACGCCTTTCGAGATCACCTCGGATGTGATGATCGATAAGATGATGATCGGCGATGATGAACGCGACATGGT
>CAZXWD010000226.1:0-2903 GCA_964644135.1 uncultured Bacteroidales bacterium
AGATCCATTCGTTCATGGGATCGACTGTGAGTGTGTCCTGATACAGGAGTTCGCCCATGGGTTCGGATACCTGGGCACTGATCACACCACATGTGGTCTTGGTGTAGTCTATTTAGGTAAGTATTCATCTGGCCCGCAAAAACCATGACAGCTTCGTACGATGGACGGCCAAAGCAAAAAACTACAATAGGAATAGAGCCTTGATATTGGCCGAAGGCAATTAACTATACCGACCTTGTTGAACTAAATCCGCCTCCGCGGATAGCATTATTAAAAGTACCCGATTCTTTCTATACTTCGAAATTATTAACCAATAAAATTTCTGATTATGAGAAAGAAATCGGGTATTACCTTTGTCGAACAGGCTATCGTGCTTGTTCCTGATTTTGAAAGGGTTGTTCTCAAACTGGAGCAACAGGTTACGTTGCGCGGTCAGAGCAAAAGCACCTTGCAGAACTACATTCGTCGCATTGCATTGTTCGTTCTACATTTCGGAAAACTTCCCGAACAGATAGATCCTGAGGAGATCAACGAGTACCTGGTTGCATTGGCTCGGGATCCAAAGTCACCTTCACGAAGCAGTTTCAAACACATGGTTTACGGCTTACGCTACTATTACCGCTTGCTTGGTATGAATAAGAACGCCATTGCACTGCCTTCACTGAAGAAAGATACAAAACTCCCTGTTATTCTGAATCATCAGGAGTTAAAAGAACTCTTTGCCGCTCCAAAACTGTTAAAACAACGGATCGTTCTGGCCTTAATCTATTCAGCAGGACTTCGTGGACAGGAGGTGATCAACCTGAAGATCTCCGATATTGATTTTGAGAGAAAGACCATTCACATCCGTCAAAGCAAATACAAGAAGGACCGTATTGTGCCTCTGGCAGATAGCATGGCCCTTGGGCTAAAGAAGTATCTTCAGGCAGAGAACCCGCATATATGGTTGTTCAACGGCAAGGAACCCGATGGCAGGTATAGTGTCAGGGGACTGTCCTGGGTAATGCGTGAAAGCCTGAAAAAGACCTCTATCACTAAGGATGTGAACCTGCATTCACTCAGGCATGCTTATGCTACACATTTGCTGGAACAAGGAGTCAATATCGTGACCTTAAAAGAACTACTGGGTCATGCAGAGATCACCACTACAATGATCTACCTGCACATTGCACAATGCCAGTTGGTCAAAGCTCACAGTCCCCTGGATACCCTTTATCACTATTCCCAGCATGCGGACTAAGGTTGAACTGGCAGATGTCGTAAGTATTTTCAGTCCTGGTCTGTTTGCAAAAGCAAAGCTAACGCCCTTGCAGCAAAAGGTGCTGGGGAAAATCGCCACTTGCCGTACGGCTACCCTGGGTGGTCATGAAGAAGTGTGCGACAGCTGTGGTTCCGTTCGCTATAGTTATAACAGCTGCGGTGACCGGCATTGTCCCAAGTGCCAAGCTGCCAAACAGGCTTTCTGGATCGAGGATCTGATGCAGCGTACTCTTCCTGTAAAACACTACCATATCATATTCACGGTCCCTCACCACCTGAATGGCCTTTGTCTGCATAATCAGCGCTTGTATTACCACCTGCTGTTTGCTGCCGTATGGAATACACTCCGGTCATTCGGATACACGCATTACGGCGTTGAAAGCGGGGTGGTTGCGATGTTGCATACATGGGGACAGAATCTCTCGCTGCACCCGCATATCCACTGTCTTGTTCCGGCAGCCGGGTATACCCTCGATGGCAGGTGGAAGAGCATTGGTCCTTCGGGAAATTACCTCTATTCGGTTCATCAACTCAGTGAAACCTTTAAAGGAAAATTCCTGGACAGCCTCAAACGTGCTTTACGCAAGCAAAATGAGCTGGCTTTATTTAGTGAAAAGCTGCAAAAGGCCTATAACACCAAGTGGGTGGTGCATTGCGAACCATCCCTGGCCGGAGCTGATCATGTGATTAAATACCTGGGGCAATACACCCACCGGGTGGCCATTACCAACCAGCGTATTTTAAACATTGCAGATGGGAAGGTCACCTTCATTGCCAAAGATTACCGGGATAATGCCATAAAAAAGCCGGTTACGCTCGACGGGGTGGAGTTCCTGCGCCGCTTTACCCTGCACATCCTTCCGTCGCGCTTTGTGAAGATTAGGTACTTCGGCATTTACAATCATACCACCAAAAGAAACCTGGAATTACAGTTTGTCCCGGAACAGAAGCCGGATATCGACACGCTGATAAAAAACGAAAAACCACCGGAGACCCGGCTGCAGCGTTTTGAACGCCTTACAGGCTTTAATCCCTGTCAGTGTCCCGTTTGCAAGAAAGGCCGGATGCTTGTAGTAAGGGAACTGCCCCGGATCAGGTCTCCAGGCTGGGTGTGTGCTCCGGAATTTCTGTTGCCAACTTTTTAAAATCGGGTCACCACGCAAAGACGTGGCCGGGAAGGTATGCTCACAAGGCAGAAAAAACAGCATTAATCCGTAAGAAATTGCCTGTACCCCAACAGTAATAGTAAAAAGAACATCGATACCTCAAAGAATCTTCATCCTGCCCAATTCCCAAAATCATATAAAAACGTCTTTAAGTGCATAGCTGGTGGCCCGGTGGGTGTAGTTCAACACCGACTCATCGCTGGGCCTTGCAGGCCGCTCAGAGTCCTATTTATTAGGTTAGGTGTTTATGTATTATATTAGGTGTGTGAAAGTTATTGATTATTTGGTGATTTTTCGGCGAAAGTTTTGAATCTTTCCATGTTCAGAAGGGTATTGTTGTAAAAAGCCGTTTTCATGAAAGGGGCCATCAGGGCCATTAGTCCGCGGAAACGAAAAACATTCACCGTCTGCCAGAGGGTCTGGTTTTTTTCCGGTTCGGTAAAGTAGTTGTACATTTCATTGATCACTCCTTTTGAC
>CAZXWD010000227.1:0-2890 GCA_964644135.1 uncultured Bacteroidales bacterium
TATGCGAATTTTTCTTTTATTCTCAATATTCCCGTATCGTATAGAAAGAAAAATAACCGGCTTACAAGGAGATAATACTTATAGGGGCCAAGAATCCTGAAGAGCAACCTCTTTATAAACATATCTATACTTAGTTTAATGCATTATTATTCTTACCCAATGGCTTTCAATAGTTCCTTATTGTAATTATTGAAGTCTATTTTATTTATAATGGCGTCATGCCCATTATCACCCATTTCTTTTCTAAGTTTTTCCGATTCGATTAGTTTGATCAATGAATTAAGGAATTGATGTTCATTTTCATAGATCAACCCACAATTATATCTTTCAATAAGTTCCTGTTGAGGTGTGCAATTTGAAGCAACTACCGGTAATCTGCCGTACATATATTGATATATTTTGTTTGCGATACCTGAATCATGTTGTGGGTTTTTTTGGAAAGGGGCAAGAGCTATGTCAGAAATTTTAAGGTAAGAAGGAAGCATCTCAATATCAATCCAGGGGATGTGCATTAAATAGTCCCTGATTTCATGGTCATCCAGGTATTTTTGGAACCGCCCCCTGTCTGCCTTGTCTACCGGACCAATACATAAAAGGGTGACCTTGATATTTTTTCTAAGTAATTGCCGAAGGACCTCCAGGGAGGAAAAAATCCCCCTCCGTTCTCCCAGCACTCCGAAATACAGCAAGATTGGATAATCAGGTTTTTCTAATTCCACATTGTGGATGTCCAGGTTCTTCAGCCTTTCCAGATCAGGGAAATTGGGATATATGAAGATATTTTCAGGTTCAAGGAAACTGAAACGCTGCAAAAGTAAATTTTTGAAATTCTCACTCAACACTACCAGCCTGTCTGGATAGGAGAGATATTCTTCTTCTTTTTTGACCCACTTTTCAGGTTGTGAGAGAAACCTCCTTACCACCCCTTTTGTCCAATTATAGGTTTTTACGGCTGCAGGGTAATTTTCGTGCAGATCAAGTACCATCCTTACCTTTTTCCCTGATCTTTTTTTGCCCCTGTATACAGCCTTTGACATATAAAGATCATGCACGTGGATAACGTCAAGATCATGCTTATCTATCAGCTTTCTTGTCGCGGAAGACCAAAGGATTTCATAAAGAGGAATATGATGGAACAATATGAACAAAAGGTTTCGATAAGCTCTTTTAATCCTTATTCTTGTAACGTTTATTCCTTCTATTTCTTCATACTTTTCATTATTGAAAGCATAGCACAGTACATATATAGAATGACCTGATCTTTTCAGTAATTCAACCTCTTTTCTGACCCTCGAATCGTGGTTGAATTCGTTATCTAGTATGATACCTACTTTCATATTGTTAATAAAGAGGATTTTAATTAACGTTGATTGAATTTTATAGAATTAAGTTTCAGATCAGGAAAAGTGAAATACTGATAACTCAAAATTCTTATGTAATATTTTCTAGAAATTGGACCAGTTTCCCTGCCAACTCCTTCCTTGAAAACTTCTCAACCTCTTGCTTTTTAAAATCCTCAGATTTTTTCCCGGAATCTTTGTAAATTTTAATTACACCGTTTCGCATAGCAATAATATCCTTAAAACCCGCATCCATTCCAGCTCCAGTTTTCCTTAATATCTTTGCAAAATCGCAATCTTCAGGCCCTATTGCCAGGACGGGCCTGCCCGATGCCATATATTCGAAACCCTTCGCAGGAATAACGCCCCGGGAATTCTCGGTATCGTTCATAATGATGAGCAGCAAGGAAGCCTTGTGGTATTGCCTGATTACGGTTTCGTGGGAAACGTAACCGTGAAAATTGTATTTCTTACCCACGTGTTCATAGGCCAGGATGTCTTTTTCTGCTTTGGGATCAACGGCACCATAGAAATCAAGTTGCAGGTCATTCCTGAAATCCTCGTTTTCTATGCAAAGCTGCTCCAATGTATCGAAAAAATCCTTTGAATACTGAAATTTTGAGAGGTTCCCCGAGTATAGTATCCTGAATTTGTCACCATTGTCTGCTGCAACATGTTTCTCAAAGTCTTCAGGATCGAAGCCGTTGTAGATTACCTCAACTTTTCTTCCGGTTAGCTCTTCCAGGTCTTCAGCCCAGGTTGGAGAAACAGTGATCACCCCGTCGGCTGCACAAAGCACTCTTCTTTCCATATTCTCCTGTCTTTTCTTTGCCATCCGGGTCATTTTCATCTCTTTGAGGTAATCTATCCTCGACCAGGGATCGCGCAGGTCAGCGATCCATTTCAGCCCGGTCTTTTCTTTCAGCCGCTTGCCTATCAGGTGCATGCTGTGCGGTGGACCTGTGGTGATAATAACATCAACCGGGTTCCTTTCTATATATTCAGTAAGGAATTTCACCGAAGGTTTTATCCACAATATCCTCGGATCGGGGATAAACAGGTTGCCCCTGATCCAAACTGAAAGATTCCAAAGAAAACCTTTGTCCTTATGGTCAAGAATCTGGCTTATCCCAACTTTGTAATCTTTACTAAGACCAACAAGCCTCCTGAAAAACCCGTAAGGCTCAAATATTTTCTGTTTAATTACAACGGCTTCCTCCGGGATGTCTTTCTCCAGGCTTTCATCAATTACCGGGTGTTCGGGGTTCTCAGGTGTGTATATCACGGGTTGCCAGTCGTAATACGGCAGGTATTTCGAGAACTTAAGCCAGCGCTGCACACCGCTCCCCCCCGAAGGAGGCCAGTAATAGGTGATTATCAGTGCCCGTTTCACTTTACGGTAGCTTTTCTCCGCTTAATTATTTCGTAGGCAATACCTGCCAGTAACCACAACAGCAGGATACCGGCGAAAATATAGGAAACCGCGGCCGAATTGTAATAATCGGCCGGCTCAAACCTGAACTCAATGGTGTGTTCGCCTGCAGGAACCA
>CAZXWD010000228.1:0-2889 GCA_964644135.1 uncultured Bacteroidales bacterium
GCTGTCCGAAATTCCTTGCCAGTTTGATAACCCTGACAACCGGGTCTTTTTTCGCAATCTCCTTCAAGATCATGAAAGACTTGTCGCGGCTTCCGTCATCAATAAAGATGATCTCATACTTCGAAGCGAGTCCGGGAAGTACAGCCTTAAGGCGCTTGTGAAGCTCATGCAGGACCTCTTCGTCGTTGTAAACCGGTATTACTATGGAAATATCTGGCACTGATTTCATTCTCTCACTAAATTAAAAGAACCATCGAATTAGAACTTGGGGGACAAATAAATAATATAACACAGATAATATTTTAGAGTTTTGTTAGCAAATTCCTCTTTATACATTTTACTATTTCCGCCTTTCTTCGTTATCTTTACGTACAAAGAATTGCCAATGTTTAGTTGATTGTGAATGTAGGATTACTGTAAAGATGTTGTCGCTTTCGAAAATCGTTTTCGACAGCTCATGCTCTATAACCTCCCCTTTTTCAAAATCCTCAAAATAATTTCCGATCCTGGCTGGTTCCATATTTAAATCCGTTAGTTCATTATAAAGATATAGAGTTTTTTATGCTTTTCAGTCAAATTGAGGCTGTACCGGCACCAGTTGCAGAAACTCCAGGAATATGATCGCTGGTCTTTCAGTATCGCTGGCTGCTGTTACGGATTTTATTTTTTTAAGGGTCAATGAAACGGTTATGCTGTCGCTATCTGCCAGAACAGGACGTGAGGAAAAATATCCGGCTTCGTAATCTTCCTTTACCTTCAGCCCCTTCTTTTCAATATCATTCCAAAATATTACAGCATGGCCGTTCAATTTGACAAATGAATCAATGTTTTCCGGCCTTTCCAGATTAACGCGTAAGAAACCCCTCACTTTGTATTCTCGCCTCTCTTCAACAGGATACACCCAGGTTGCAGTGACTTCACTTTCTGATCCGGGCAGACTTACTCCAAATTTCATGGGTTTCTCCTGTGGTGTCAGTTCCTTATTGATTATTTCCGACCTTTTAACGATCTTCTCCTTACCGGCAGCAGTCAATTTAGCATTTCTGAGATCCTCATAGATCAGGTGAGGGTCATTGAATGATCTCTTCAGTGATGAAAAAACAAGCATGTATACAAGGAAGGTCAGTACAAGAGGAATCACGAAAACTGGCTTCCATTTATTGAATCTAAAAATATTATCAAAATTCAATTCATAGCCTTTTTTCACCCTGGCCGGGAATTTAACGAATCCGATAGCAGCAAGGCTTGCCAGGTAAGGAATAGATATATAGGCATACCTGGGGTTCACTTCACCAAGAAAGATCAAAATACCAAGAGTGAATAGCCAGAAAAGTATCATCAGGGTATACGCATTGGTTATCCGGTATCTTTTTGTCAAAAGAAAGAGTAATCCACCTATTGCGAGTATGAAAAGGACATTCCTGAAAAACCGTGAATATATCCAATGCACACTTTCCAGCAAATCGATGAACTCATTGTTCTTGTCAGTTTTTGTCCACCAGTAATCACCACCTAACCTGGAAAGCCTGTGGTTTTTCCTAAGCAATAATTCAACAAATTCAAAAGCATTGTAATGCAGTTCGCTTGAATATTTACCTAGGGCCATTTCATCCCTGTCTTCCGGGTCGATAAGCCTGTAATAGATCTTGTAATCGGCAATGTCTTCATACGCACCTCCTTTACCCTCCGAAGTATCACTTGCAACAAACATCATAATGAATCTTCCTTTGTTAAGGTTACCACTCATAAGCTCACTTTTAAGCAAATAGTAGGTCAATAGTGGCACCAGGAAAAGGAGGGTGATTTTTTTCGTAACAAAAAGTATCCTCTTTGTATTGAAAGGATGTGAAAAGGAAAGTACAAGATGAATGATAAAAAGAAGCAGCAGCGTATAAAAGACAAATGTACCGAGTGAGCGGGAGAGTTCAAGGATAAATGTAAGAAAACCCAGTAACAGTGACAAAACCACAATTTTCCACAGAGAATCGTTCTTCCTAATAAAACTGAATATCTTACCAAAAAGAAAAAAGCACAGCATCATGTAGAACAGTCCTGTAATATCGTGCGACGGAAAATTGAAGGTTAAATAGGATATCGGCACCGAAAGAAAGAAAATAAATGTGAGACGCGCCGTTATCCTGCTTTTGAGCCATTCTTTCATGAAGGAAAAAAGCATGACCCCTGTGAAGATATGCAGTACCATATTCACAAGCTGAACAGCCAACAGGCTGGGACCGAAAAGAAGGTAGATGGGGAACAGGTTGACAAGGGCCCTCCTGTAATAAATATAACGCAGGTTGTCAAGCATCTCATTGATTGAGTGGTTTTCATGAAAAATTCTACGGGCAACTATATCATATAGCTCGGGATCGCTTACGAGTTTGGTATCAATAATGAAAATACTTAATAAACCCAGGACCATTGATAATCCTATAACAACCGGGAAAAATATCCGGTCCTTAATTCTCCGGAGTAAGCCCGATTTTATCAGGTACCTGGTAAAATAAAAATAGGCAATGACAACCAGCAAAATGATCAGTGAACCTCCGAGTATACCCACCACCGATCCGGGGTTCCTGTTTATCATCCCGATTACAGCGCTGATAAAATTATCATAAAGGAACGCAAATAACAACGACAGCATCAACGGAATTAAGATGAGTGCCTTGATCGTATTATGCATTATCTTCATTGGACCCGGATAGTAAAAAATAAATAACCTATAGTAAGACCCGTTATTCAGACCGCAAAATAAGGAATTTACATCATTTCTTGTTCCACTGCCTGAAAAATATCAAAATTACCCGCTTCCGGAAGCAGAAATGCCGTTTATCCAAACCCCAATTACACGAATTCTCCTTACATTTGACCTCCTCATTCAATACTCAT
>CAZXWD010000229.1:0-2888 GCA_964644135.1 uncultured Bacteroidales bacterium
CGTAACGCGTTTGCACCATCTCAACTCTCAGCTCTCAAAACTCAACTTTACTATTCCTCTTCCTTCGAGGCTTCCTCGTGCTCCTTGATGAGCTTTTCCTGGACATCGCCGGGCACCTGGGCATATTCGGCAAATTTCATGGCGTAGGAACCACGACCGCTGGTCAGTGAGCTGAGTGCCGTAGAGTACCGGTTCATTTCTGCCAGTGGCACCTTGGCCTTGATAGTACCGCCCTCCATGCCCATAATAATGGCACGGCGTCCCTGAAGGTCGGTCATGATTGCGCCCATCTTATCTTCGGGAACATGAATTTCCACATCATAGATAGGCTCAAGGATCTTTGGCTGTGCTTCCTTGAAGGCCATGCTGAAAGCGGTTTTACCCGCGAGTTTGAAAGAGATTTCGTTCGAATCGACCGAGTGCATCTTACCGTCGTAAACGAATACACGGATATCACGGGCATATGAGCCTGTGAGAGGTCCGAGCTCCAGTTTTTCCATTATACCTTTCTGGATGGCTGGGAGAAAACGTGCGTCGATAGCGCCACCAACGATACAGTTGTAGAAAATCAATTTTCCACCCCATTCCAGGTCAATCTCATCCTTACCACGGATCGAAATGTTCACTTCTGTATCACCCTTTGAAATACTTAGCGGGTTCACCGAGGAAGCTGACTGGGTTTGTTTTAGTTTGATTGAATTAGGATCGCCTTTCCCTTCTTCGTAAGGATCGATGATGATGCTCACCTGGCCGAACTGACCGGCGCCGCCCGATTGTTTCTTGTGCTGATAGGTGGCCTGTGAAACCCTGGTAATTGTCTCCCTGTAAGGTATCTTGGGAGTATAGAACTCTATCGGGACTTTTTCAATATTCTCGAGGTGCCATTTGGCAATGTTGAGGTGGAGTTCCCCTTGTCCTTCCAGGATCATCTGGCGAAGCTCTTTGCGGTACCCGGCAATAATGGTCTGGTCCACTTTGTGCATCTCGTTCAATGCAAGACCCAGTTTTTCATCGTCGGCCTGGTTCACGGCTTTGATTGCCTGGCGGAATTTCGGATCAGGATATTCGATGGGCGGGAATTTCACGCCCGGGTTTTTGAGGGAGTTAAGGGTGTGATGTGTATGTGTGCCTTTGAGCTTGATGGTGGCGCCAATGTCACCGGCAACGATCTTATCAACCTTTTCCCTGTTCTTTCCTGCAAAAACATAAAGCTGTGTGATCCTCTCCTTGTTCTGGGTGTTGGCATTCATGTAGTCTTCACCTTCCTTGAATTCTCCGGCCATCACTTTGAAGAAGGCAACTTCGCCAAGATGGGGCTCAATGGAGGTCTTGAATACAAAAGCGCTTGCAGGCTGTGAGGCATCGTAGTTGAATTCTTTGCCATCCACTGATTCGGCCGGGGGCATTTCATTAGGGGCAGGAATGTTATTGGCTATGAACTCGAGCAACCTGCTCACGCCCATATTGTGCTTCGAATTGATACAGAGCACAGGGAATACCGAGCGGCTCCTGATACCGGCTTTAAGGCCTGAGACCATCTCTTCTTCCGAAAGCGAACCGTTCTCAAAGAACTTCTCCATCAGTGATTCATCACTTGATGCAAGGTCTTCAATAAGTGATTCATGCATCTCTTCGGCCTTGCCTTTTTCATCCTCAGGAATATCAGTGATCTCCGGCTTACCTCCGTCCTCAGGGAACTTAAACATCTTCATCTTCAGCAGGTCGATCACCGTGTCAAAACCATGACCAACATTAACAGGGTACTGGAAAACAGTTACCCCTGCCCCGAACTGGTTCTTAAGCTGGTTCACCGTTTCATCGAAATTGGAGTTGTCGTGCTCCAGGTGGTTCATTGCGAACATCACCGGTGTCCCGATCTTTTCGGCCTGCTTCCAGGTAAATTCCGTTCCGGGTTCCACCCCGTTCTGGGCATTGACTACCATCACTGCGGTATCTACAACGTTAAGCGCATAGATTACCTCACCGATGAAGTCGTCGAAACCAGGAGTATCTATAATATTGATTTTCTTATCATTGTATATTGTATGGAGCATTGAGGAATAGACAGAATTCTGCCTTTCCAGCTCGATCTCCCTGTAATCAGATACAGTGCTTTTATCGTCAACGGAACCTCTTCTGTTGATCACACCACCTTCGAAAAGCATATCTTCGGCAAGGGTGGTCTTGCCCGATTTAGCTCCTCCTATCAGGGCGATATTCCTGATGTTACTTGTTTCAAATACCTTCATTTCTCGTTAGTTTGTATAAGGATTTCACTAATTGCCCGAAACGGGCTGCAAAGCTATAAAAAGTTGATAAATAATTGACAAGACGCAAGGAAAAAGTCATTTATAGACGGTAATAAAAGAAGATTGTTTTTAGGTTCTGAATATCAAGTCGGCAGTTGGCAGTTGACAGTCGGCAGTCGGTTTTTAGGTTTTTCGCTTTAATTTCTGGGGATTCTTCATCATAAAGTCCAGTATCTTTCCTATTTCGATGGATTCATTATGTAAAATTGTAAATAGCTCTTTATCAATATAAGCACACTCTTTAGCGAATTTTAACCAACCCTGTGTTTCTGTGTTTTCCATATCGCAGTCGGATATTTTTGAAACAAAGTGGGCTTCATATCGACGTTTTCGGTAGGCTTCTGCCAAATTTGCACATACAGATCTTGATGACCGTCTGATCTGACTGGTTAGTGCGAAAGCCTCATATCTCGGAAAGCTTTTCGAGACCTCAAATATTTTCATTGCCAGTTTGAATGCTTTTCTAAACACAATTAAATCCTCAATCCCACCCATCATTTTCTTAACTTTATTAGTTCCTTTAATACTGCCTACTGCCTACTGCCTACTGCCTACTGCCTACTGCCTACTGCCTACTGC
>CAZXWD010000230.1:0-2872 GCA_964644135.1 uncultured Bacteroidales bacterium
CTGAGATATTCATCGGATGACTTTGGAATATTAATTTCGCCCTATCAAAAGAAAGATCCATATCGCCCTTCCCCTGCTCGATGAATCAGAATATGTCCCGCATCTCCTCGATTCATTGAAACAACAGGATTTTACCGGATTTACAGTGACCGCCTGCGTGAACCAGCCCGACCACTGGTGGGATGATGAGGACAAAAAGCAAATCTGCGAAGACAATGCCAGAACTATCCAAATCCTGAAAGAGGTCAACGACTTTGAAATTGTACTGATCGACCGGAGCACAAAGGGCAGGGGATGGGATAGGAAGAACTTCGGGGTGGGCTGGGCCAGGAAAGTGGCCATGGATGAAATTGCTGCCCGTGCCGGCAAGAACGACATCATCCTCTGCCTCGACGGCGACACTGTGTTCAAAAGTAATTACTTGTCCACTGTAAATGGATCTTTTGAAAGCCACGATGAACTGGCAGCCCTGGCCATCCCGTATTATCATAACTTGATAAATAAGACAGATGAAGATAGATCGATACTTCGATATGAAATTTACATGAGGCATTACCTGCTGAACCTGTTCAGGATAAAAAGCCCTTATTCATTCACGGCCATCGGCTCGGCCATGGCTGCGCCTGTATGGGCATACCGGAAGGTAGGGGGGCTTACGCCCTTCAAAAGCGGGGAGGATTTCTACTTCATGCAGAAGATGGCAAAGAACGGCCCGGTAGGCACCTGGAATGAGGAAGCCGTGTTCCCGGCCTCGAGGTTTTCCGGCAGGGTCTTTTTCGGTACCGGTCCGGCCATGATCAGGGGCAATGCAGGCGACTGGTCGGGTTACCCGGTCTATTCACCGGAAAGCTTCGACAGGGTGGCACAGACCTACAGTGAATTCCCTCATCTTTTTGAGAAAAATGTTCCCACGCCGATGGATGATTTTCTTTCCGGGAAATACAGGGATGAGGATATATGGAAGCCGCTGAGGGACAATTTCAGGAGCCGGGATCAGTTCGTTAAGGCCTGCATGAAGAAAATAGACGCCCTCAGGACCCTCCAGTATCTGAAAGCAACCCATAAAGAAGGGAGAGATGAAGCGAACCTCCGGGATTTTCTTGAGAAAAACCACCCGGAAGAATTGAAGCGAAAGGGAATTGACCTTACCGGATTCAGTTTTGCCGAAAGTTCCGTTGAAGAATTGAATAATATCCGTAACTTGCTGTACTCCATCGAAATGGAGCAACGAAAAAGAACCCCTGTTGTTGGTATTTATTAGTGATCAATATTGATTAAAGACATAAGAGCATGAAGGCTTGTAGAAAAGAGATCAACGAAGGCATGACTTTGCGGCCCTTAGCGCCTTTGAGCCTTGGCGGCAAAAAATCATCAGCTAAAAAGAAAGGTCTGATATACCTGCTGTGAGATCATCAGGAAGCCTAATGGGTCACCAGGGAGCATTTCATCAATAAACTATCGGATACAACCTTCTAGAAATGAACGATCTGATCGTAATACTTGGCCCAACAGCAACCGGCAAAACCAGGACAGCCGCCCTCGTGGCAAAAAAGACAGGAGGGGAGGTGATCAGCGCCGACTCCCGCCAGGTTTACCGCGGCATGGATATAGGCACCGGGAAAGACCTGGACGATTACAACGTGGAGGGCCAGGCAATCCCATACCACCTGATCGACATTGTCGACCCGGGAACCGAATACAACGTCTTCAGGTTCAGCCGGGATTTCGAAAAAGCCAGGAAAGAGATCGAAGCGCGCGGCAACAGGGTGGTGGCATGCGGCGGCACAGGCATGTACCTCGAGGCCGTTACCCGGGGGTACAGGCTGGAAGAGGTGCCCGAAAACAAGGCGCTCAGGGAAGAGCTGAAAGACAAAACCCTCGAAGAGCTGGCCTCCATATTGAAAAAACTTAAGAAAGTCCATAACATCACCGACACAACCGACACGGAACGGGCCTTAAGGGCCATTGAAATAGAGACCTATTATAAAGACAGCCCCCGCAATAAGTCCGGGAAGCCCGAATATAAAACCGTCATCTTTGGAATAGAACTGCCGCGCCGGGAGATCCGCGAAAGGATCACTGCCAGGCTGGAGCAAAGGCTTCAGTATGGAATGACCGAAGAGGTAAGAAACCTCCTGGAAAGCGGGATAACTCCTAAACAACTGAAGTTTTACGGACTGGAATACAGGTACATCACCGAATACCTGGAAGGAAAGTACAGCTACGAAGAGATGTTCCGGCTCCTGAACACCGCCATCCACCAGTTCGCCAAACGCCAGATGACCTGGTTCCGCCGCATGGAAAAAAGAGGAAACAAAATTACCTGGATCGACGGCAAGCTATCGCCCGAACAACGGGCAGACCTGATCTCGGAAAACATAATTAACAATGAACAATGAACAATTAACAATGGGTTTTTTATTGATGGATTGTAATTGTGAGAAAAATGTAAAAATATTTTTAGTTTTCAACAGGTATTTTTCTTGTCAGGATGGATTAAGAAGAAATCCACAAGCATGAAAAATATTATAATGGAAAAGGCTTATTTGTTCGCGGTTGCAACTGTAATTGAATCAAAATCCATCCAGGAATCAAAAAAAGAATTTAATCTTACCCGTCAACTAATACGTTGTTCATCATCTGTGGGTGCAAATATCACTGAAGCTCAGGCTGCCGAGTCACGCAAGGATTTCATCCATAAATTAAAAATTGCTCATAAAGAAGCACTGGAAACTGAATATTGGCTTAATCTTTTGATGGATACCCAATACTTGTCAGAAGCAAAAGGGGTTGAACTCATCAGATCTTTAAAAGAAATACTGAAGTTGATCATTTCTATAATCAATAAAGCCCAGATGAACCTGAATAAATA
>CAZXWD010000231.1:0-2850 GCA_964644135.1 uncultured Bacteroidales bacterium
AAATTCATAAGATTTGCTTTCGAGGGGATTATCCTGGATCATGTCCTGGTCTCTCCCGGCAAAACCGGTAAATTGCATTATGTCGCCCGGTTCAAAGGGAAGTTTCCGGTTGTAGCCTTTTAGCTCCTCATTACCTTCAAGGATCTTTCCAAGATATTTTACTTCAAACTTTCCCGACTGGTTCCCACTGTTGCTTTGAGATATCATCCTGATCACCTTGTAATCTCTTTCATGAACCACATTCAGGAAATAGACCCCAGTTTCCGGGCATTCAACCCTAAACCTGTGCAGACCATTGTACAGCCCAAGGTCTGTTTTGTGCAACACTCTGCCGGAGACTCCTGAGAGAACGATTGAAATTTCTCCCGAGGATGGGATGAATAATTCAAACTCAGTGGCACCATTAAAGGGATTCGGGTAATTCTGGTACAATGCCAGGTCATTTCCGCTCCGGTATATCTTCTCCCCTATTCCTGTTTCATATTCCAACCTTATCACCGTATCGTTTCCATAGAGCATCGTATCGGCATTTTTCGAGACATTCGATACCAGGATACTGTCAAGCGGAACGTGAAGTCCCTGGAAGCTTGAGGTAAAGGTCAGGTCGATGAATGGTGTTTGTGCAGAAATAGTGAAACTGAACAAAAAAAACAGAATAAAAAGTCTGACAGTAGTTTTCATAATAGAGTGCTTTTGGTTTTGCATTTCTCCTGAAAGTGCCTGCCGGATGGTGGTAGCTATATTTATTTTAACACGAGGCACTTTTACAGTGCATAAAGATAATAAAGGGAAGCAACTTTTAAAAATCAGAGCACTTTTATGCCTGATGATGTTTCTCAGCCGTCCTGATAAGGGAATCGATCGAGATACCGTATTTATTGCACAACCGGAAAAGTTCGGAGATCGACAGTTCCTTGACTCCCCTGATCCTACGGTAGGCGCTGTCGTAGCTTATTTCAAGCGACTCCGATATTTCATGGACAAAAGAAATATTTGGTGGCAATTTTCCCTTTATCCTGAAAAACAGCTCCTTCTGGACATATATTGCCTCATTCATGGGATGGATGGTTTAATTTACATAAAAATAACTCGCCGGCACCTGTAAGATCAGGGTATTACATCCACCTGGTAGCCATTGGTGTTGAATTCCCCTTCCTTAAGCCTCAATTCATTCTTTATCAACAGATCGGATGAACAATTAACGCCTGTTGCCCCGTATTTTTCTATCACAAGATCGTGGAAAAAGCTCCCGGAACCCAGGCTGATCTGAGAGTTGGTATTGCCAAGCATATGCACACTGCCTCCGGAAGGATCGAAAACAGAAACACCGGGGTTTGAGGTAAAATCACCATAAGTCCTGATTGACCCTCCTGATATATCGTATGAATAATCATTGGAGGTAAGCCGGATCCCAACATCTTCAAAGGTAAGGACCCCACCGGTCATTTCGAATGTAAGCGGCGATCCTCCCACCGACCAGTAAGAAACATCATCACCTCCGATAAGATTGAAATTACCGTTATGAATTTCAATATTGGCAGCAAAATCAAAGTAGTCGGCTGGCCCCTGGTGTAGTTCTATCAAACCATCATTCAATATGTAATCACCAAGCAGGTAATCCTCAACGAGATCGTTGGCTGTGAAGGAGCCGTCAGTCAGGTGTAATGTACCTCCCTGGTCGAACTGGGCAACGGTCACTACCGGTGCACTGGCGCTCAGGCCAAACGATCCCTGGTTAAGTAAGAGGGTATTCTGGATATCAAAAGTTGATGCAGTAACAAAGGTTTCACATGCAGCCCCCCCGGCTGCAGCGTAGTAATTATTCGTAACAACTGTATTTCCTGCAATATCTATGTGCCTGGCCACATTCCTGTTTTCCAGGTCATAGAAAGTTTCTCCGAAGATCTGCTGAATATCGACTGCATCAGTACCATTGAGAATAACCAATCCGGTACCTTCTATGAACGCTGTGGGGCCAACATTATTGATCCAGTCATCCCCAAGGTATATCGTATCGGTTGATGCGGTGAACGTTCCGCTTTCGATGACCAGGTCTTTCTTTACATGCAAGGCCCCGCTCGAATAGATATCCCAGTCGTATGTACCGCCGTCTATCACCAGGTTATGAAGCCAGTTATCTTCAGCCATGCTGATGTATGTCCCCGAGCTTACGCCCCCGATGTACTCCAGGGTGCCTCCAGCCGGCTGGAAAAGCGGGCCAAGATTGGAAATAAAAGAGCCCCCGACCCTGATTGTACCGCCGGATATACTTCCATTGAAACCCGAACCGATCGAGATATGGTTGTGCAGGACTTCGAAAATCGATGAGCCGGAAAGGTCAAAATCACCCTGTAAGGTACAGAAACCCCTTGCCGCTGAATAGGGAGCGTCGCAGCATAAGGTTCCTCCACTCATTTCGAGATGCCCTGTTGAAGAAATATCGAACATTCCGTGGATCAATGCGTTTCCGCCTCCGTCGAAATCCAGGTATCCGTTGAGAGTAAAATCTGAAGCCAGGGTCAAATTTCCGTTATTGTAGAGCCTCATCCATGCCCCGGACATCAGATCCAGCACTCCGTCAACCTGCAAGTCATCTACCTGCACATGGAAACCGCAAACGGGATGGACATTCATGTTTCCAAGCACATGAACGTCTTCGGTACTGGAGGTATGTATCCATACCCAGGAACCGCCCCCTTTGTCGATCTCGAGATCATAGAAGGCAGCACCGGCATCGTTGCTGTAAATGAACTGGGTATATGGGGCATCGAAATAAACGGTATTACCGGATGATATGTAGGCGTTGGTACCGTTTTCCCAGGTCCAGTCGCCGTTAACAAAGATCTTCCC
>CAZXWD010000232.1:0-2803 GCA_964644135.1 uncultured Bacteroidales bacterium
CAAAGAACTAACTGGTCAATATCTTTTTAGCTTTAGGTCGTACTGTACGCTAACTTACTTATATGGTATATAATTGCACTTTATAATTATATGAAGTGTGAACATTTTTGTATATACCAGTTGAAAACTGTACCATATTTCAGTTGAAAAGTGTACCACTTATCGATGCTTATCTTCGCTCATTTATCATAAATGAAAGAAGATTAAAAAATGATAAGAATGAGTACAAAACAAAAGATCATCCTTCGCAAGTACCGGGATGGTGATTCAGAGAGAAAAATCGCCAGAGAATTAAAAGTAAACAGGACCACCGTAAGGCGATACTTAAATGAGTATAAACGTGCCAGGGAGGAGCTTTCTTCCTCTGATCCCAATGATGAGGCATTAATAGATAACCTTGTCAAGCCCCCTGCTTATAATAGTGAAAACCGTAACAAGAAGAAGTACAGCGAAGAGATCGATAAGGAGATAGACCGGTTACTGGATTTGAATGAACAAAAGCGCAACCGGGGTATGCACAAGCATATGATGAAGAAGGTTGATATTTTTGAGCATCTTATCGAGAAGGGCCATGATATTGGTTATACTTCTGTTTGCTACTATATAGGCGAAAAGCACAAGAAGAGGAAAGAAGCATTTATTCGCCAGGTATATAATCCCGGTGATGTTTGTGAGTTCGACTGGGGCGAGGTAAAACTGGAAATAGGTGGTCAGCTGCGCTGTTTGTATATGGCAGTGTTTACACCGGCTTTTAGTAATTACCGGTATGCCATGTTGTTTCACCGGCAGGATACTGCATCGTTTTTGCAGGCACATGTAAGATTTTTTGAGCAAGTTGGCGGAGTCTACCATACCATGGTATATGATAATATGCGTGTTGCCGTGCGCAAGTTCGTAGGCCCGTCAGAAAAGGAGCCCACTGAGGCGTTGTTGAAGTTATCGATGTATTACCTGTTTGATTTTCGTTTTTGTAATCTTTATAGCGGTAACGAGAAAGGGCATGTTGAAAGGAGTGTTGAATTTGTACGCCGCAAAGCCTTCTGCAGGACCCACAGCTTTCCTTTAGCTGCTTCGGCTAACGAGCAACTTGAGAAAACCTGCAATCATTTAAACACCTGCTTTAGCCGGTATACCCAGGGTAAAAAGGCAATTGACTTATTGGCCAGTGAAAAACAATATCTTAAAGATACTCCTGCTGCATTTGATTGTGGTCTGATGGAGAGGTGCAAGGTAGATAAGTACTCTGTTATAACATACCTGACAAACCGGTATAGTGTACCGGATCACCTGGTAGGGAAAAGAGTGGATATTAAAGTATATCCGGAAGAACTGATCTGCTACCATGAGAATCAGAATATCTGCCAGCACCAGAGGCATTACAGCAAAGGTCAATGGTATATTAATCTGGATCATTACCTGTATACCTTGCAGAGAAAGCCGGGAGCATTGGCAGGTTCTCAGGCTCTCTTGTCAGCTCCTGAGGAAGTAAAAAACGTTTTTAATAAATACTTCTGTTCCCAGCCAAGGGACTTTGTTGATTTATTGCTCTTTTTACGTGATCATGACTTTGGTTTTGAAAGAGTAAACAGAGCTATAGAGAAGCTACAAAGAACCTGCCCTCACAACATATCGGCAGATATGATAAAAGTTCTCTGCACGCAGGAAACATCATGCCAGAAAGGCCAAAATGATCAGTATACAACCGGTGAGCAAGAGGATGATCAGATACTTCAACAATCACGCATTCAGCTTGAGGAGTTAAACCTTTTGCTTGGCTGAAATCAATTCTAACCAAAAAAAAGAGAACAATGATACCTACTAATACAAAAGATAAGATAATAGCTTACACCAAGGAATTGCGTCTTCCTGCCATCAGGAAAAACTATCAGGTTCATGCAAAACAAAGCATCAAGGGTAAAGCCGGTTATGAGGAGTATTTACTGACATTACTGGAAGATGAATTTGAAACCCGGATAAGAAACCGGAAGTTCTCCCGTATCCGCCAGGCAGACTTTCCCTACAAGAAGTATTTACAGGATCTGCAAAGGCAGGAGTTGCCGGAAGCTGCCCAGGGGAAGATAGATACCCTGGAAAACCTTGAGTTTATAAAAACAGGCCAGAATGTGATTTTAGCCGGTAATCCCGGAACAGGGAAAACACACCTTGCAATAGGACTTGGGATAAAAGCCTGCATGGAAGATTACAAGGTGTTTTTTACCACCATTCCAAGGTTGATAACACAAATAAGGGAATGCCGGTCCGAAAAGACTCTTCGCCAGCTGGAGAGCCGGTTTGAAAAGTATGATCTGGTAATATGTGATGAGTTTGGATACATATCTTTTGATAAAGAAGGGGCTGAGCTTCTGTTCAGTCATCTGTCCCTTAGAGCTGGACGGAAGTCAACTATTATTACAACCAACCTGTCTTTTGACAGGTGGAGTGAAATTTTTGGTGATCCGGTCATTACAGCTGCAATAGTTGACCGGTTGACTCATAAGGCATATGTAATAAATATGAATGGTAAATCTTACCGGGTAAAAGAAACGAAAAAATGGCTAAGCAATTAATAATAAATGAAATAAAAAGAGGAGACTGGCCAAGGGCGCCGAATTTTCATCATCCAGGGAGCATGCTCCCTGGATGATGAAAAACTTTCTCTTTTATCAATGAAAAATAATTATTAATCTTGTATCAAAGTGGTCTACTTTTTAACCGAAACAGTGGTACACTTTTCAACTGAAATAAACAAATATAATCGCAGGGCTGGCATGTGTGATGGCATTGCGCATACAAAAATTTTTCA
>CAZXWD010000233.1:0-2755 GCA_964644135.1 uncultured Bacteroidales bacterium
TTTTCTGAAATGTTGCTACTTAGATGAATTGTACGTCTTCAATCTAACGTTCAATAATATGGTATAATTCTGTATGAGTGGTTTTCTCAGATTTACAAAAATTAACTAGTTGCTATTTCGGTGTTTATTCCTGCGATACTGACCCCTGTTCCTGCGATATTGACCCCCCTTGGGAGCCTACCCATTTGAGTCACTGCCAAAACGGCACTTTGTAGTCTGATAACGTGTAGCAATATTACCAATTTATTTTTTCTTTCTCAGGCTTTCGCCTTGTAAATCGATCCTGTGGGCCCCATTGACCAACCGGTCCAGGATAGCATCGGCAATGGTGCTTTCCCCGATGACCTCGTACCACTTTCCTACCGGTAACTGAGAACTGATAATAGTGGATTTCCGATCGAACCTGTCTTCGATGATCTCCAGGAAAGCCATCCGGTTTTGTGGGTCCATTTCCTGCAGGCCGAAGTCATCCAGGATGAGTAGATCCTGCTTTTCGATCCGATCTATTTCCCGGATGTATGATCCGTCTGCTTTGGACATTTTAAGTTTTCCAAAGAGTTTTTGCATATTAAAGTACAGCACTTTATATCCCTTGTGACATGCCTGGTTACCCAGAGCGGAGGCGATAAAACTCTTGCCTACACCGGTGGGTCCGGTGATCAGGATGTTTTCATGACGTGTAATGAAAGAGCAGTCTGCCAGGCGTGTCATGATGTTTTTATCCAGGTTGCGATGTGGTGAGAAGGCAATCTCTTCGATAGCGGTATGGTAACGGAAGCGGGCCGCCTTCAGGTGCCGCCGGATCTTTCGTGCCTGTCGGTCTTCCCACTCGGCCTGTATTAGCATAGACACAAGTTCATCATTGGTAAAGGTTTGTTTGCCCTTGATGACCGACTCATAGGCCGTAGCCATTCCATAGAACTTCATCAGGTTCATTTGTTCAAGGTTCTTTTCAAGCATAGTGTATTATTTTTGGATTAAACATGGATTTATTATTGATAATATTCTGCTCCTCTTATGTTGTCATGCAGCGGAAGTTGTTGCTGTGATGCTTCCTCCAGCGGCTGTTTGTCCAGCCCCTTTTTAAGGATGTTGTCTATAATGCGGTATCCGAAGCTCCGGTAATGCAGTCCCCGGCGGCAGGCAGCAATCAAGCGGTCTTTTCCTTTCTTTTTCGCCAGGGAAAGTATCCCCACACAGCTGCGGTAAGCTGTCTCCGGATAAGTATTGCGGTCGAAGATGCCCTGAATGTACCTCTTGACGTCTTGATCAATGGCAGCGCCCCAGGATAGGAACTTCTCCGGGCTCCAGTCGGCCACAAAGCGATGGGAAGAAGGCAGGTGATCCGCATGGGTGGTGTACTTATGGGGCAGGGTGTCCCGCAGATGGAAAGCGACCCTCTCACCCCCTGAGTAAATTGACACAGTCCGATATCCGTAAACCAGCTTTACCCTCTTACCGATATGACGGAACGGCACGCTGTAATAATGTTTGTCCTTTCCTAAAAGTACATGGCTGTTCTTCATGACCATGACCCGAACGCTTTCCCGCACCTCGTAACGATCATGACCCAGTGGGGTCAGCAGGGGTTTTTCATGTTGCTCAAACAGGTCCCTGCGGCTAAAATCCTTACCCTGGAACATCGCCCGGTTGATCTCATCCAGCAGGTCCCAGATTGCCTGATTCAACTCCTGGCGACTGTAAAAGACCCGATTGCGCAGCACCGCATAGATCCTATTGTATACAATGGATATGGCTTTTTCAACCAGGGATTTGTCCTGTGGCTTCCGGCTGCGGGCAGGGTAGACAACCATCCCGTAATGGTTGGCGAACTCACGGTACATCTCATTGATGGCGGGCTCATACTTTGAGGCTTCGGTGACAGCACTCTTGAGGTTGTCCGGCACCAGTGCCCTGGGAGTGCCCCCGTAATACTGCAAGGCATTCTCACAGCCGGCGACAAAGCTCTCGCTCTTTTGATCCGGCAAACATTCCACGTAGATCAACTGACTATAACCAAGACAGGTGACCAGTACTTCGACCGGAATGATCTCCCCGGTTGTACGGTCAAGATAGGAAGGCTTCTTCCCCGCAAAATCAATGAAGAGCTTGTCGCCAGGTTCGTGCTCCATGTGCATGCTTGCACGGCTGGTCTTCTGCCAACGGGCAAAATGAAAGCTGAAACGGGAATAGCTGTATCCGTCGGGATGTTTTTCCTTATACTCATGCCAGAGCAGCTGACGGGTCACTCCGGTACGGCGAAGTTCTTTCTCAAAATACGGGAACTGGCTTTCCAGTTGTAAATACTTCTGGTCTTGATAAATGGACGAGCCAAAGATCCCTTCCAACTCCGGTGTTTCTTTCTGCAGCAACTCCGGCGGGGACAGGTTATTTTGATCAACCCTCCTTATATACTGCTTCACCGTGTTCTTTGAGATGCCCAGTCGCTTTGCTATTTCCTTCTTGGGCACCCCTGATTCATACATCCTGATAATGTGTTTTACCTTGCTCATCTCGATCGTTCTTGCTGCCATCTTTCCGCTTGTTTAGATTAAAATCAAGCGGCAAAAATATCGCTACCAGAAAAAGAAAATAGTGTGTCAGTATGGCAGTGAAACTATCCTTTTCAGGGGGGGCAGCTTCGCAGGAATGGGGGGTCAGCTTGACAGGAATAGGGGGTCAGCTTGCTCAGGAATATACATAATACAAGAGAATATCAGGGAAAGGGTATTCCATACAATTTTCCTGACAGTAT
>CAZXWD010000234.1:0-2717 GCA_964644135.1 uncultured Bacteroidales bacterium
TACATCGCTACATCGCTACATCGCGCCATCTCTTCGCCCTGATCTCCTTCCCAAACAGCGTCAGCGCCAGCGCCGCCAGCTTGAAATGCTGCTGCGCAAACGGAATGCCAATGATGGTTATGGCCAGAAGCACCCCGAAAAGCAGGTGAGTTATGCTGATCCAGATGCCGCCGACAAGGATCCAGATCACGTTCATCAATGTTGAGAGGCATCCGGATGCCCCCTGCACATGAACAACCTCCTTGCCGAAAGGCCAGAGGGCCAGTCCTGCCAGTTTCAGGGTCTGAATGCCAAACGGGATCCCGATAATGGTGATGATGAGAACAAGACTGGCAACAAGATATTCCAGCGCAATGATAATGCCGCCAAAGAGCAGCCAGATGATGTTTCCGAGTGTTTTCATGAGTGGTAATGGTTGGGGCTAAATTAATAAAGAAAAAAGATCATGGACGACAGCATGGAACATTCAATTCCTCACAACCTTCCCAACATGGAATGAATGCTGGTTTGAAACCTTTACCAGGTAAAGACCATTTGGAAGGCCGGACATGTCAAGCTGAAAATGAGCCTTACCGGTTACCTCCCTCATAACGACCCGGCCGTTGATATCGAACAGGGTAACATGGCTGGCTCCTTCGTATCCTGACAGATCAATGGTTAAACGGTCTTTTGCCGGGTTGGGATAGACTTTTAACAAGCTATCTTCCCGAATTCCTTCGGCTATGCCGTATCCCGTCAGGGGCGGGCTCCGTAAAATAGCGCCGTGGTCACCGGCTACGTACACCACAGAAGAACCGGTCACAGCCAGAGCAGTAAAACTGATATTGGTGCTGAAATCAAATTCCGTCCAATCCAGCCCACCATTGATGGTTTTGAGCACATTTCCCCGAAATACTCCCAGGCTCCCTGTCGAAACATACCCTTCATTTTCGTCCAGAAAATGAATTGAACTGATCCTTTCCGAAATGCCCGGATCAAGCTCCGTCCAGTCTTCCCCGCCATTAGTGGTCTTAAAAAGGATCCCCTGGGTCTGGTCCCTGCCTCCGGCAAATCCTGTGTTCTCATCAACAAAATAAACGGAATATAAAATGCCCGGCGCAGGTGTGCTTTGGACCGACCAGTCCATTCCACCGTTTGTAGTCTTCAGGATCTTTGCATCTGAGGTGTATCCTGATCCGCCGGCCACAAATCCTGTGTTTTCATCCAGGAAAAAGACAGAATAGAAATTATCAGTATCCCCGGGATCCATCTGGGACCAGTCAAGGCCTTCATTCTCCGATTTCAGTATTGTTCCGTTATCCCCCACCGCATAGCAAGTGTTTTCGCCGGCAAAGCAAACTGAACTCAGATCCTCCTGTGTGCCCGGATCGACCGTGTTCCATTGCTCACCACCGTCCGTAGTCTGAAGGATCGCCCCTCCCTCTCCGACCACACAGCCAAGGTGCTCATTCCAAAAGCCAATGGAATTGAACGCCACAGCGATTTCGGGAGCGATATCAGCCCAGGAAGCCCCTGCATCCGTTGTTTTGAGGATGGCTCCTTCTATATCATCGTACCTGTAATTAACCCCTGCAGCATACCCTGTGTTATCATCTGCAAAACATATTGAGTTCAGCCATTGCGCTGCCCGCCATGAAGCACATTCCCACATTTCTCCTTCTTCAGTGATCTTGAACATATTCCCTGCTTCACCAACGGCATACCCCAGTCCGGGACCCGGGAAATGGACCGAATTAAAATCGAGCCAGGGTCCATGGTAGTTTGTTTCCCAGTTGTCACCGCCATCCTCTGTTGTTATCACAGTACCATATTCCCCGACAGCTATGCCTGTATTTTCATTGATGAAATGAACTGAATAAAGGCCCTCGTGCTCTTCTCCATAAGGGTAGGTCCAAGTATCTCCCCCATCGGTGGTTTTCAAAATGCCTCCGTTCCAACTGTGCGTTCCGCCCACAACATAGCCTGTGTCAGGATTTATAAAGAATATCGAATAGGGCACAAAATAATCATCCTCCAGAACTGTCTCCCAGTTCATCCCGGCATCGGTAGTTTTCATGACAACACCCCATCTGCTGCATACATATCCGGTGTTATTATTTATGAAAAATATGTCCTCGAAATCATAATAATCTTCAAATGTCAGGGAAAACCAGCTCACCCCTCCATCAGTGGTCTTAAGGATTGTGGCAATATCGTCCTCCCCGCCGCCGCCCGCAGCAAAGCCTGTTTCTTCATCAATAAAAACCACAGCCGATAACAATACATTGATCCCTTCCGAATGGTCGCTCCAGGTGGCCCCGCCATCTGTGGTTTTCAACAGGATTCCCTTACCATCACTGTCGCCACCGGTTATAACCACTGTACCGGCGTCAATTACTGAAATTGAGTAAAGAGAATTATCAGCCCCACCCCAGGAAATGATCTTCCAGTTTTCTCCTCCATCCGTTGTTTTAAGGATCGTATTGTTCAGACCGGCTGCATAACCGGTATTCATATCGGCGAACCTGACACAGATCAGGTCGTTACCCTGTGGAAGAGGGCTCAGCCATTGCCAGTCCTGTGAAAAAGCGTTTTGGATGATAAGCAGGAAAAAGAAGGTATTTATTGTGCGGGAAATCCACATATCAAGATTTTTTTATATGATATAGCTATTTTGCAATTTACATATATTATCGAAATATATTACACCTCCCGCCTTAAAAAACCTTGACCTGCCT
>CAZXWD010000235.1:0-2700 GCA_964644135.1 uncultured Bacteroidales bacterium
AATGAACAATGAACAATGAACAATGAACAATGAACAATGAACAATGAACAATGAATAATGAACAATGAACAATGAACAATGAACAATGAATAGCATCTGTATAACTATCTTATTGCTGCTATATAATCATTGAATTACAACATCTTGCCACGTCTAACAACGTCTTTCCACGTCTGTCCACATAAGGCGATATCTGACAACTTCCCGAATTCAATAACTTTTCTCCCCGAAATAATGTAATATTGTCCTTAAAGAGATAACAACATGTCGAAACTCGAATCAAAAGTAGCAATCATAACCGGCGCCTCATCGGGCATTGGCAGGGCGCTTGCCCTGGAAATGGGTGAAAGGGGGGCACGGCTGGTCCTCGGCGCCAGGAACGAGGAAAAGCTCGATGACCTTTCCAAAGAACTGAATGATATGTCGGTTGAGAATATTATTGTACAAACCGACGTGAAGGTTGAGAATGATTGCAAAAACCTGGTGCTTAGCGCAGTGGATAATTATGGTGGAATAGATGTTCTTGTTAACAATGCCGGGATCTCAATGAGGGCGCTGTTCAGGGACCTCGACCTTGACGTTATCCGGAACCTTATGGATGTGAACTTCTGGGGTGCGGTTTACTGCACAAAATATGCCCTTCCTTATCTTCTTGAATCAAAAGGTTCTGTGGTAGGAGTTTCTTCCATTGCCGGCTATAAAGGGCTGCCGGGCAGGACCGGTTATTCGGCCTCGAAATTTGCCATGCATGGATTCCTGGAAACACTTCGCATAGAAAACCTGAAGACCGGATTGCATGTGCTGATAGCCTGCCCGGGCTTTACTTCTTCAAATATCAGGAACACAGCCCTTGCTGCGGATGGTTCGCAGCAGGGGGAATCACCCCGTGATGAGGCAAAGATGATGAGCGCTGAGGAGGTTGCAGTGCACATTTCAAACGCCATCAAAAAAAGGAAAAAACACCTTGTGCTGACAGGCCAGGGCAGGACTACGGTGCTCCTGAACAAGTTCTTCCCCTACTTCATGGACAAAATGGTATACAACCATATGGCAAAAGAGCCAGACTCCCCCCTTAAATAATGGCAGTAATCCGATGAATATGCTTGCAAAGAATTGATGTTCCTGAAGTCTTGTAATATTTTCGTTTCGCATTTACTGGATGATTAAGTTGCTTTGGGCTTAAAACTTATATGAACGGGACAAGGGGGGTGGTGTCTGAGGTGTTTTGGTCAATTTCCCTAAAAAAGCTTAAATAATTTGCTTTCTGGTATATTTTTTCCATATTTGGAACCTTAAAATTGCGTTTGTAAAGCAATCAACTTAAAAACTATGAAAGAACTAAGTTTAGTCATTGAGCCGAAAGTGGGCTTCGGAGAAATAAAGTTCGGGGACCTCTCAGAAAAAGTGATCGAATACCTGGGTGAAGCCGACGAAATAGAGGAGATCCCCGACGAAGACGGATTTAACGTTGTAATCCTGAATTACTGGGAAAAGGGCGTTTCAGTCTTTTTCGAAGGAGTTGAGAAAAGTGTGGTTTCCTGCTTCGAGACCGACATTCCCGAGGCAACCCTTTTTGGTAAGAAGGTCTTCGATATGAAAGAAGATGATGTCATTGCCCTCATGAAAGAGCATGGCTTCGAAGTTGCTGAAAAGGAAACCGAGGAGAACGGGGAAAGAAGGATCTCTTATGATGACGCGCTGATCGATTTCTTCTTCCTCGATGGCGAAATGATTGCCGTTAACTGGGGTGTGCTGGTTAACGAAAAAGGAGAGATTGAAGAGTTCTGATCAGGCCCTGGGATGATGGTCCAGGATGTTCTGCCTGATGAATTCCCTGTCGAGATGGGTATAAATTTCAGTGGTTGTTATTGATACATGACCGAGCATTTCCTGCACGGCCCGCAGGTCGGCCCCCCCTTCAACAAGATGAGTGGCAAATGAATGCCGCAGGGTATGCGGACTGATGGTCTTTTTTATCCCAGCCTTTTCTGCCAGGCCTTTCACAATATAGAATACCATCTGCCGGCTTAGCCTTTTGCCCCTTTTACTGAGAAAAACCGTGTCTGCATCGGCCTTAGCCGGATCAATATGCACACGGACCGAATCCAGGTATATGCCAAGCTGTTTCAGGGCTTTGACCCCCACCGGCACCAGCCTTTCCTTGTTTCCCTTGCCAATTATGCGAATGTAGCCTGCTTTTGGGTGAATATCAGTTATTTTCAGGGTAATAAGCTCACTGACCCTTAAGCCGCAGCCGTACAGCACCTCCATAATGGCCTTGTTGCGCTCCCCCTCCTGAGTGCTGAGGTCGATCTGTGAGATCATCCTTTCAATTTCATCAACAGTCAGGAAATCGGGCAATTTGCGGCCGGTGCGAGGTGAGTCGAGCAACTCCGAAGGGTCGCTTTCTATTATGTTTTCGAGGAGAAGATACTTAAAAAAGGCTTTCAGGGCTGAGACCAGCCTTGCCTGTGAGCGTGGGCTCATGCCTATTTCGTTCACCCAGGATATAAAATCCTTAAGCATTTGAAGGCTTGCCTTGCCCGGTCCTTTTCCCGGATATTTCATCTCCATGAACTGCACCAGTTTGTCAAGGTCCCTCATATAGCCCGATACCGTGTTTTCCGACAAAGACCTTTCAAGCCTGAGGTAAGAATTGAAACCTTTTATGTAGGGTTGCCAAACCATGATGTAAAGATA
>CAZXWD010000236.1:0-2698 GCA_964644135.1 uncultured Bacteroidales bacterium
CTGTCCTGATCCTGTATGATAACCACCAAACAGCCGGGTGGTAGAAGAAAAGGACTTCCAATAACGACTGAACGAGGTTAAGCAGGTAATCCTTTCGCCTGATATGGATCAACTCGTGGTATAACAACGTTTCAAGTTGCACTGGAGGTACATTTGAAAGCATACCCAGCGGGACCAGGATCACCGGTTTAATTACACCTACAACCATTGGAACAGTTACCAGGGCAGATTCATTTAATCCTATTTTTCTTCGTATCCCCAATCCTTCTGCCAGCTTCCTGATCTTATATTCCCAGTGACTTTCCGTTGTTTTAAAAGATTTCACCTTCAGTCTTTTGATATATATCAGGCCTCCCGCCATCCTTATGGAGAAAAATACAGCTCCCAGTAACCAGAGCAGTGCTATAAGAGAGGTGTTGCTTCTTAACCAGTTGACAAGCATTTCAGTCTGCCCTGCCGGAACATCCGGATCAGGATCTTCCGGCAGATAAACCCCCTGGCCGACCATCACCATCCTGACTGCCGGTTCACCGGCAGCTTCAGGCACCCGGGGAGAGTCTATCGATATAGACAAATAGGTAACTATTGATGAGGTCAGTATCAGAACAAGAGTAGCATACAAAACAAAATACTTTGTCTTTGCTGTATAACGCCGGAGGAAGATCAGTAACAATCCGGCAACCAGGCCTATTAAAAGCCCCTGCCACAAGGAATGGACCAGTGTCCAGCCAAGCCTTTCCCAAATATCAAGTGCGAGTATTTGTTCAAGATATTTCATCGTTGTTCCGATTCCAGTTTATCTATGAGTTTTCTTATCTCATCAAGCTCTTCCTTTGAAGACCGATTGCGGCCAAGGACGCTCATAACAAGCTTTTTTGCCGACCCGCTAAAGGTTGTTTCCAATAACCTGTCGAGCACTTTCTGCTGAACCTCTGTCTCACTCACCAGTGGTGTGTACACATGGGTACGCCCTTCCCTGATCCTCTCCACCATTCCTTTTTCAAACATGATCTGCATGATCTTAAGGGTTGTAGTGTAGCCAACATCCTTGCGCTCGTTCAGCTTGTCATTCACAAATCTAACTGTATTGGGACCGTTATCCCACAGTACTTTCAGTATCTCCATCTCTGCATCCGTCGGCTTAGTTACGGTATTTTTCTTTTCTTTCATTACAAAATTATTACGAACTACTTCGTAGCAAAAATATACGAAGACGTTCGTAAAAGCAATTTTTTTCTGTTAAAAAATGTTAATGAACTGAATATCAAATAATAATTAAAAATTAATAATTAATAATTGATAATTAATAATTGATAATTACTATAAACTGGTATTGTTCAGGAAAAGGTAAGGGGCACTCCGGGATAAAAAAAATACTGCCCCGGGGATCGGAGCAGTATTTAATATAATTGGATCTATAAATGACCTGGCGTCAAAATATCTTACTTGAAATTGGCTTCAAAGGAGCCGTCGGTTATCGTACGGGTTTCCTGGTTTGTGTTAACAGCAGTAAATTCAAAGGTGCCTTTGATCTTTGAATCAGTTAATTCTGTAATCGTGACCGTACCGGATCCAATAACAAAACTTGCTGTGAAAGTCTGGGTAGCATTTGTGCCTTCGGTCCAGGTGCAAAGATTCTGCGGATAAGCAGCTCCTATTGTATAGGTACCCGGTCCTGAAGTCCCAAAAAGCACAAGTGAGGCCTGGCGTGCATCACCATCGCTTCCGGTAACGTTGATGACCCCATTCTCATTTACAGCCTGGACAGCAAGTGTGGCAGAAAAGTCATTGCCATCGTATTTAAGTGTCATCGAACCTCCGCCGTTAAGGCTGCCACCGTTATCATCGTCGTCATTTTCATCTTTTTTACAGGCTGTAAGGCTTACAGATATTACAGCCATCATGATCACAAAAACTTTAAATAGCTTCATTGTTAGTTCAAATTTTAAAATTTGTCGCGAATGTATGAACCAATAGGTAATGTTAAAAAAATTTAACAGTTTATTAAGAAATATTCTAAATAAGTATGTGGATAACCCGGGAAAGGTTTCCCGGGTAGTATAAGAAGGCTCCTGAAATTGCTGTTAACCGATCCTTAAGGCCCTGTTGATGCCCTTGATCTTTTCCAGCTTATGCAGAAGTTCATCAAGGTGCCTGGTATTCCTTACGATCAGTTTGATGATCCCGTTGAATTCACCTTTGCCTGAATCTATTTTTACGGATAGCATATTGACTTTCATATCTTTTGAGATCACTTCAGATATATCATTCATCATACCTACCTTGTCGATACCGCTTACTTTTATTGTTGTGGTGAACGAAGAAGTGTCTTCCGTATCCTTCCATTCAACGGGGATAGTGCGGTATCCATATCGTTCAAGCAGTTGCGAAGCATTGGGGCAGTTTTTTCTGTGAATGGTGATGCCTCTGCTGATTGTTACGAAGCCAAACACAGGATCACCCGGTATGGGATTACAGCATTTGGCGAGGTTATAATTGACTTTATCAAGGTTCTTGCTGATCCTCAGTACGTCTCCCGGTTGTGACCTGGCAGCCACAACTCTGTCTTCATCTTTTCCGGCCTTTGTTGTTGTTTCGGGGATCTCTCTTTCTTTGTTGCCATTCTGGAGGAGCCGCTTGATTTCAAGAGGGTCGATCTTTTCCTGGTACACCATGCTGTAGAGATCGATCGACGATT
>CAZXWD010000237.1:0-2678 GCA_964644135.1 uncultured Bacteroidales bacterium
AGAGGGCAAACTCAGCGGTATTGAAATGTTTTATGGTGAAGATATCAACCTGGCTTTCCTCAAAACGGGAATGGATCATTTGTGCGACTTTCTCGGTGTTTCCTTTCTTCGGCCAGTAGATCAGGGCTATTTTTTTCATTACAGAGGTTTTTGGTTTGAAAAGGCAAATTTAGCGGAATTTCCTGTAATAATTCAGATCAGGTTAGGTTCCCGGCAAGTGCCGCTTTATTTATTACGTGAAAAGAGATCGCTGTAGTAGTTGCCCAACTCAGCAATTGTGTCGTCAAAATCCTTGAATTCGTAGTTAATGGCTTCTTTTATCTTAGAATTTGAATACCTGAACCTGTTTCCTGATGTTCTTGCAGTTTCTTTTGTTAATAAGGGTTTTTTCCCTGTTATCACAGATTTTACAGCCTCGAACATCCATGCAGCTTCCAGCATCCAAAGGGAAGTTTCTGTTGATGGAGGTTTTTTATCAAGCTCATCTGCAATCCTTGTGAAGAGTTCCCGGTAGGTAATGTTTATCCCATTCAGTATGAACCTTTCATTAGTGATAACGCTTTTCATGAGCTCGATCGAAGCCCTTGATACATCTTCAACATCCACAAATCCATTTATTCCGGGAGGATAGAATTTAAGGCCTGTCCATACAGACCTGAAGATCCTTGAGCTGCCTTTTGATGGGTTTGAAATACCCAGTACAATGGAGGGGTTCACTATTATTGCATTCAGTCCTTCGGCTATACCCCTCCAGACTTCCCTTTCGCCTGCATACTTTGAGATGGCGTAGTTTGTGTTATACTTTGATGCCTTCCATTTAAGTGTTTCATCGATGAAATCCTCTCCGTCTTCCGGTCTGCCAAGGGCTGCAATGGAGCTGATATAACAGAGCTTTTTAACTGAATGGTTCAGGCAGGAATTTATTACATTGGCCGTTCCCTTTTCGTTCAGTTCCCTGAGCTTTTTTCCTGCACCGGGTTCAAACGATACAAGTGCAGCACTGTGGTATACATATTCAACCTGGTCCATGGAATCGTCCAGTGATAAAACATCGAGTATATCACCATTTACCCATTCAATTTTATCGTAGGATGATCCTGGGTCCTCAAGGTAATGTTCAAATACCTGTTTTATGAAAGTGGTATCGCTGTTGGGCCTTTTCAAAGCCCTCACCTGGTGACCTTCCCTGATCAGATCAAGAATAATACGTGAACCAATCAGCCCTGTTCCGCCTGTTACCAGAATCATGGCGTAAAGGTAGCGATCTTTTGTTTTTCTGGCAGGAATGAAGATATGTTGTGTTATCCATTGAATAATTAAATTTGCAATCAAATCCGGCAGTAATATGAATTTTATTGAAGAGTTAAGATGGAGGGGAATGACCCACGACCATACCCCCGGTATTGAAGATTTCTTTAAGAAAGAAAAAATGGTAACGGCCTATGTGGGGATCGATCCTACGGCAGATTCACTTCACATCGGGCACCTTGTGAGTATAATGATGCTTAAGCACCTCCAGGTTGCAGGCCATAAACCGGTAGCACTTGTAGGGGGGGCCACAGGGATGATCGGGGACCCTTCGGGTAAATCAGAGGAACGGAACCTGCTGGATGAAGAAACGATAAGGCATAACCAGGACTGCCTGAAAGAACAATTAAGAAATTTCCTGAATTTTGATGAAGGTGAGAATGCTGCCCTTATGGTCAACAACTACGACTGGATGAAGGAGTTTTCGTTCCTTGGATTTATAAGGGACGTGGGCAAGCATATTACCGTTAACTATATGATGTCAAAAGATTCGGTAAAGAAAAGACTGGATACGGGTATCTCTTTTACCGAATTCACCTACCAACTCGTGCAGGGCTATGATTTCCTGTACTTGTATGATACCATAAACTGCCGTCTCCAGATGGGCGGCTCCGACCAGTGGGGCAATATCACCACCGGTACTGAAATGATCAGGAGAATGCGGAGCGGTGAAGCCCATGCACTTACTTGCCCGCTCATAACCAAAGCCGATGGCGGCAAGTTCGGCAAGACGGAGGAAGGGAATGTATGGCTCGATCCCGAAAGGACCTCGCCTTATAAGTTCTATCAATTCTGGTTGAATACATCTGATGAGGATGCTGAACGGTATATAAAGATATTCACGCTCTTTTCGAAGGAAGAGATCGATGTATTAGCGAAAGAACATAAAGCACAGCCTCACCTGAGGCTGTTGCAGAAAAAGCTTGCCGAGGATATCACAATCAGGGTGCACTCTCATGAAGATTGCCAACAAGCAGTTGAGGCTTCACAGATATTGTTCGGAAAGGGCACAACAGAGACTCTCCGTATGCTTTCTGAGGACATGCTTCTGAATATTTTTGAAGGTGTTCCGCAGAGCGATGTCAGCCGCGATGATCTTGAGAAAGGCATCACTGCGCTTGAATTCCTGGCTGATAAAACAGGGGTTTTTGCTTCCAGGGGTGAGGCGAGGCGTATGTTGAAAGACAATGGTGTTTCGGTAAATAAGGCCAAGATCAGGGAAGATTTCACTTTTAGCGGGAAAGACTTGCTGAACGACAAGTATATTCTTGTGCAGAAAGGGAAAAAAAATTATTTCCTGGTGAAGGTTGTCTGAGAGATGTCTTCCAGATGTCTTCCAGATGTCTTCCAGATGTCTTCCAGATGTCTTC
>CAZXWD010000238.1:0-2609 GCA_964644135.1 uncultured Bacteroidales bacterium
CCAAAACCCCTACCCGACCCCGGAGGGGTCGCATCAAATCGACAACCGACAATCGCCCAATCAAGAAACAATGTATTAACTTAATCCATTACTTGTTGTTATATTAGGCAGAGATTAACATGATCATTTAAAGCAGATGAGGAAATGAATAAAATTGTTAAATCCTGTGAAAGAAATTTCGACCAACTGGTAAGAAAACGGTATCAGGTCTATAACAGTATTTTCCTGAACCTGCCCTTTGAGTACATCAGCAGTTTCGGGATGCAAATCCCACTGATGAACAGGTTTTTCAAACAGGGTTTTAATGAAGGCAAAGACCCGGTTGAGATACTGGATTCCTACCTGGAACTCCATACCGGTTTGAAAAGTGAAAAGGACAAGATCGATTTCATGTTCCGTGTGATCCAGTACGTAGAGCGGCAGGTGGTCCTGTACGACAGCATTGAAGATTCTGCTTTTCCCTACCTCCACGACTCCATGAACAACATGACCATTTTTGATTACATCCATCTTGGTGAAAAAACAGACATTGAAAAAAAGATACTGGACAAGCTGGCCTCTTTTAGCGTAAGGATGGTATTCACTGCTCATCCAACACAGTTTTATCCGCCGGAAGTGCTTGGCATCATCAGCAGGTTAAAAACGTTGATCGACCGGGACGATATCCAGGCTGTGGACACCATTATTCAGCAATTGGGGATGACATCCCTTATCAACGCCCAAAAGCCCACCCCCCTTGATGAAGCAAGGAATATCATCTATTATTTAAGAAATATTTACTATGATGCTATCGGAGAACTCTATTCCCGCATACGGGAAAGTCTGCCGGCAGAAGTTGCTCTGAACCCCGACCTGGTCCGTTTGGGCTTCTGGCCGGGAGGCGACCGTGACGGGAACCCGTTTGTAACTGCTAAGATTACGATGGATGTTGCGGATGAACTCCGCATGTCACTGATGAAATGCTACTACAATGACCTGAAAAACCTGGAAAGCAAATTGACATTCCGGGAGGTGATCGGAATCATTGATGATCTTCGGGATAAAATCTACAATAGCATGTTCAATCCCAAAAAAGCGCTCAAATATGAAGAAATTTCAGGTCCGTTGAGTGTCATCAGGGAGAAAATCCTTACTGAATACAATGGCATCTATCTGGACGAACTGGATAATCTAATCACCAAGGTCCGTATATTCCAGACACATTTTGCAACATTGGATATCCGCCAGAATCACAGCGTACACAAAAGAGTTGTAGAGGAGATCCTGATTCAAAATCAAAGAATTTCTGGCGGCCTGGAAGAACTGAATTACGAAGAAATGATAGATATCCTATTGCATGATGACTACCGGATAGACCCGCTACAGTTTGAGGATGAAGTGGTTAGGGATACCTTAATAAACATGCTCCAGTTGCCCCGGATACAGGAAAAGAATGGTGAACGGGGCTGCAACCGATACATCATTAGTAATTCAGAAGATATCTATTCGGTCTTGTACGTTTGGGCCCTGTTCCGTTGGTCAGGTATCCGGGAGGTGAACTTTGATATTGTACCGCTCTTTGAAACGATGATAGGGATGGCTGAGGCGGCCGGCATTATGGAACAATTGTTCAGTATACCGGAATACAGGGCTCATATGGAGCGGCACGGGATGGAACAAACAATGATGCTGGGTTTTTCCGATGGCACAAAGGATGGCGGCTACCTGAAAGCCGGTTGGTCGATCTTCAAGACCAAGGAAGCATTAACAGAGATATGCGAAAAAAATGGAATCAAAGCCATCTTTTTTGATGGTCGTGGCGGACCCCCGGCAAGGGGTGGTGGAAAGTCGCACAGGTTTTATGCTGCCTACAGCGAAAAAATCGCCAACCATGAGATTCAGCTTACCATCCAGGGACAGACCATCAGCAGCCGTTATGGGACCAAAGAGCAGTTCCTTTTCAACTGCGATCAATTGCTGACCGCTGCCCTGTCGAGGAGTCTTTCTGAGCAGGATAATGACATTCCGCAAAAAAGCCGGAAACTGATCGATGAACTTGCCGAGATCAGCTACAGGAAATACCAATCACTTAAAAATCATGACAAATTCCTCCCCTACCTGGAAGAAAAAAGTACCTTGAAGTACTACAGCCGGGCTAAGATAGGTAGCCGCCCGGCAAAAAGGGGCAAAAAGGCAAAATTGGAGTTCAGCGACCTGCGGGCCATCTCGTTCGTGGGCTCCTGGAGCCAACTAAAACAGAACGTCCCGGGTTACTTTGGCCTGGGCACAGCAATAAACGAGCTTGTTAAAAAGGGACGGCCCGATGAGCTGAAAAAGCTTTTCCAGGAAGTTCCCGTTTTCAAGGCATTGGTATTGAACAGCATGATGTCACTGTCGAAGAGTAATTTCAACCTCACCGCCCACCATGCAAAAGATCCCTATTTTGCTGATTTTTGGAAAATCCTTTACGATGAATACCTGCTTACAAAAAAGATGGTCCTTTTCCTGTCAGGCTATGAGGTATTAATGGAGGAAGAGCCCGTCACCCGTTGTTCCATTGGGGTAAGGGAAGAAATCGTCTTTCCCTTGCTGGTCATCCAGCAATACGCCTTGCAAAAAGCAGGAAAACC
>CAZXWD010000239.1:0-2605 GCA_964644135.1 uncultured Bacteroidales bacterium
ACAATTAACAATGAACAATTATGCGCTCTCCTCCCATCCACATCTCTTCTTACCTTCCCCCTCCTTGCTAGCAGGGAGGGGGACCGAGGGGGTGGGTACAAGAACAAGTTTCACGCAGAGTAGCCAACAGCCCTAAAATTAATCAGAATTCCTGAATCAGGCGTCTATCAATAGTGATTATCTTTGCAAGTGCCACCATCCGCATTGCGGAGAAATAAATAAATACAACCGTTGATACCCAGGGAAACCATAGCGAAGATATTTGAGGCAGCCCGCATAGAAGAGGTTGTGGGGGAATTTGTGAACCTGAAGAAAAGCGGCCAGAGCTACAAGGGACTCAGCCCTTTCACCGATGAGAAAAATCCATCATTCTATGTTCACCCGGGCAAGAACATCTATAAATGCTTCAGCTCCGGCAAGGGGGGCAACGCCGTAAACTTCCTCATGGAGCACGAGCACCTTACCTATCCCGAAGCGCTCCGCTACCTGGCAAAGAAATACAATATCGAGGTCCGTGAGGAGGATGAGACCGAAGAGGACCGTAAGGCCCACGATGAAAGGGAAGCGCTGTACCAGGTGTCGGATTTTGCATGCAAGTATTTCATCTCCCAACTGAAAGATACCGAAAAGGGCAGGGCGATCGGGCTGAAGTATTTCGAGGAGAGGGAGTTCACAAAAGAGACCATAGACAAGTTCCAATTGGGTTACAGCCCGGATGAATGGGATGCCTTCACCAGACATGCCATGGATGCCGGTTATAAGCTGGAGTACCTGGAAAAGACGGGACTGACAGTAGTAAAGGAAGACAAGAAATACGACCGCTTCCGCGGGAGGGTCATCTTTCCCATCCATAACCTTTCAGGAAGGGTGATTGGTTTTGGAGCCCGGACTCTGAAAAAAGACGACAAGATCCCGAAGTACCTCAACTCGGTCGATTCGGAGATATACAATAAGAGCAAGACCTTATACGGCCTCTATTTTGCCAAGGGCGATATCATAAAGGAGGAGGAGTGCCTGCTGGTGGAAGGCTACACCGACGTGATCTCCATGCACCAGGCAGGATTCAGGAATGTGGTGGCCTCATCGGGCACGGCCCTCACATCCGACCAGATCAGGCTGATAAAGAGGTACACTACCAACATCACCATTTTATATGATGGTGACCCTGCAGGTATTAAGGCCTCTTTCAGGGGCATCGACATGATACTGGAAGAGGGCATGAATGTGAGGATCGTTCTTTTCCCTGAAGAGGAAGACCCCGATTCGTTTGCAAGGAATAAAAGGCCGGCGGAGGTAAAGGAGTTCCTGGAAGAGAATGCTTCCGACTTTATTCGTTTCAAGACCGGGCTGCTGCTTGAGGAGGCCGGCAGCGACCCCATCAAGAAAGCAGGCCTTATACGGGAGATCGTAACCAGCATATCCCTTATCCCTGATGCCATAAGCCGGCAGATCTACGTCAAGGAGTGCAGCACCCTGATGGACATTTCGGAGCAGGCGCTGATGAACGAGCTGAACAAGATGCTCCGGAAGAAATTCTACAAGGAGAAAGACAGGCAGGTTGAGCAGGAGGTGCCCGCACCAATCCTTGATGACACTGCAAAACCTGAGATCGATGTTACCGATTCCAGCTACCAGGAAAGGGACCTGTTAAGACTTCTTCTCACTTATGCCAACCATGAACTGACCTTTACTACGAATCCAGGCAAGAGGGATGAAGAGGAGAAGAAGATACTGGTCGCCGACTTCATCTTTGCCGAGATAGCCAGGGATGACATCCGCTTCGGGGATGAGATGTACCAGCGGATATATGATGCCTGCAAAAGGATACACGAGAAAGGGGAGGAGATCACTGAGGAGTATTTCATCAATTTTGAAGAAAACGATATCTCGGGCGAGGTGGTCAACATAGTTTACCCTCCTTATGAGCTCAGTGAAAAATGGAAGGACAGGAAGATAACCGTGGTTACGGAGCAGTCGCGGCTGAAACAGGCAGTGATAGGCGCGGTCCTTTCTTTCAAGGCCAAGACCATCGAGACCCAGATCAGGGACGTTCAGCACCGGATCAAATCCACCGAAGACCCTGACGACCTGCTGGTATTGCTATCCCGGCAAAAGGAACTGAAGGAGATCAGCGTGAAGATCCACCGGGAGCTGGGGAACAGGGTGGTACTTCAATAGAGCTTAAAGTTGAGAGTTTAGAGCTTAGATGATTTGGCTGATGGCTGATGGCGAAGAGGTGAAGAGGTGAAGAGGTGAAGAGGAGAAAATCGTGACATTTATATCTCGAAACTTCATCTTGTATCTTGAAACCTGAAATTTGAAAATCCTTTCACACTTCACGCTTGACTCTTCACCCTTCAAGTATTTCCCAGCACCCAGTACCTATTTTTCGATTCACGACTCACGACTCACGCTTCACACCTCACCCTTCACAATTAATCTGTGAAATCAGTGAGAAACATTCAGTCGGCAGTCAGGTCAGTCGTCAGTAAGTTCTGAGTTCTAAGTTCTGAGTTCTGAGTTTTTAATGGCTGTTGGCTGTTGGCTTTGGGCTGATGGCCTTCTGCTCGAAGCTTCCAGGCCCCAGGGCTTTTCATTGTTAATT
>CAZXWD010000240.1:0-2603 GCA_964644135.1 uncultured Bacteroidales bacterium
ATGCTGTCTAATTGGACATAGGCCGCACTGTCGATGGCTGTGAATGTAAGTTCAATGCTGGGCCTTTGTCCGAAAGCGGCTATTATCGAAAATAGCGCTGTTACAGTAAGAATAATTTTTTGTTTCATCGGACCTGGCTTTGGCTTATATCCATGAATATAATGAAAATTCCATTATGTTGGGTAACGGCAGTCCGTCTAAAAACCGCCGCTAAGATTCATATTTCGATTAAAATTAACCTGAAAACCGGTTTTTTCAAAAATATAGGCAAGGAATATTTTCTGGCGCTGGAATTCAGATATTTTAGAAATGTAACAACAGACCGGGCCACATTGTCATCTTCGATGGCATCGTTGAGTGAGGTAGGGAAAAGATGTGCCTGGTCTCTGTTTTGGCCCTGGATGAATTTCATACTTAAAGATATCTGATAGCTTGATAGCTGAGGCAAAAAGCAGGTTAAGTTATCAACAGGATAGGGTGGGTTTTTAGACAGTCTGACGTTCGAGCGCAAAGGCCTGGTGCGGCTTATTGCCCGGGCAGGTGCGCGCCCTGTGTTTTACTCTTTAAATTTACGAATTTTCAAAGACCCAAATACCGCCCACCTGACCAGGCAAACCTTTAAATATCCCAGGCTGGCTGCTAGCGCGGTTGTTATGTTTAGCAGGGCAAAAAACCATTACGTAACGCTCAGTTCCTGGTTGTCTAATTCAATCCTGAGTTTCACGTTAGTCTTTAAAGCACGAAATATCTTAATAACAGTCCCAATTGTCATGTTACGACTATTTCTTTCGAGTTTAGATATTTCAGACTTATTGACTCCGATCAATTTCCCTAACTCTTCCTGAGTTAAATTTCTTTCTTTTCTTGTCTTTTTAATCAATTCACCCAGAATCTCCATTTTTAAATCAAATTCATATTGATCTCTCTCAGGAGTACCAGGTTTGCCAATATATTTGTCCTTGAATTGATCAAGGGTAATTCCTTTTTGACTTTTCTTAGCCATCTTATGAAGTTTTGAAATATTCAACCATAATTTTCTCTGCTTTTTGAATTTCAGATTTTTGTGTCTTTTGTGTTTTTTTGATGAATCCATGCGTGCAGATCACAAGGGTGTTTTTATTATCCCTTTTATCCCAAAATGCCAGCAATCGATATTGATTCGATTGAAAGCTTGTTCGGAATTCCCAAATATCTTCGTTCAACTTCTTAAATAATTTCGGGTCGAGTAAGGCTCTCGCTTTATCCACATTGAAAGCAATCTTATTCCTTACTTTAACATCCAGTGATGCGAGAAATATCTCAACCTCCTCTAAAAAGATCACCTCAAAGTAATCAATCATTACTATTTAGGTTAGGGTGCAAAGATAATGTAAGTTTCCATATATAGCAACTAATTGGACTAAAAAAAAGACAAGTAATAATACTGCCCTGTTACACATAACGGTCACTTGTAAGTTGTCGTTGCCGATTTCGAAGAGCGTTCCTGTCCGGAGGACACGGAACTGCGAAACGAGAATCCAGCGAACGACACCGCACGAACCCCGCAATGTAATTTACAATTTGTGTGTGCCCTGCACGAGCATGCAGCGCACACTTGTTGGAAGCTGTTGAAAAAGTTTAAAACTAAAAATAAAATTTCAGTAGCCAACCACAGGCGTGTGCAAATTTTCCAGAGGGTGAAAAGCCTGTCCCGATGAGCGAAGTGATATCGGGAAACCGCCGTATTCGTGGCCCGAATCCCGAAAGCTTTCGGGAGTGGTGTGAGAGGCGCTCCGGTGGGCTTCATGGCTCACCGGCCGTCTACTCGATTACCCAACGTAATTATTAAATTCAATTTCAATAGCCTAGTTATGTAATATTAATGGAATTCGTCCTTTCATCATATTGATAATCAGTTTACTAATATCGAAGACAACGGACACTCATTCCCCACTTCTTGTCGTGGCAACTCCGGAAGACGCCAAGGGCATTGTTATTGAGGAGCCGGTCAAATGCGTAATTGTCAATGCACTCAGATGATGTCCTCCAACTGCCATAGTAGCCAATAGCACTGAAGTAACCCTTGTAATCACTTTTGCCACCTGGAAGAGCTGAGAAGCCGAACAGGTCGGTGCCATTTTTATTGTTTCTCCATCCAGTGATGGTCTTCAGGTTCTTCCCTGCATCATAACCGCCCCATTCCCAAGTAGGATCCCATTCCGGATCACCAATACCATACTGACTGTCCACTGTCCCTTCAAGCACTTTCCATTCCTCATCTGTGGGCAAGTGCCAATCCGGCGGGCAGATACCCTGTGTGCCTTGCGGCGTGGCATATTGCATCATTTCGTTCCACTGGTACAAGCCACCGTATTTAGTGCAGCTGTCTGGTTCATCGTTATAACAGTATTTCTCTATGATTCCATTGTCCGTTTGATCAGTGTCAACAAGTATCATTTCTCCCACATTCAGGTTCTCCTTCAGCCAGCACTGGCTGAAAATCTGAATGGTGTTGTAAACCTGTCCTTCATATTCCACTGTGGGCGTTCCCGGGCAGGGGATGTTGGTGGCGAACTGGAAGGTGTAATCCCCGCTTTCTTCCGGGGAATCCAGCATGCCGGATT
>CAZXWD010000241.1:0-2586 GCA_964644135.1 uncultured Bacteroidales bacterium
CGAGCCTTTCAAAAAGACCGCCACACAAAAGATCAAACGGTTTCTATATCAGTAGCTGATGGCTGATAGCTGGTGATTAATGGTCCGGCTACGGTGGATTTTACTTCACTCAACTGTTGGGATTTATCCATAAAAACATCAAAGAGCAAGGTGCTCCCCTCCCTGTTTGGGGAGGGGCCGGGGGAGGGGCTGATGGCTGATAGCTTTACATTGTTATATCGCTACATCGCTACATCGCTGCATGACCCCGGGTATTGGGATTTGGAATTTGGAGTTTTATTTCTATCTTTAGAAAACCATTTCATTAACCATATTTCAGCCAGGCCAATGAATAAGCTTATCTTGTTCCTTATCAGCATGATCATATGCCATCTTTCCACTGCTCAATGGGAGTGGCAAAACCCCCTGCCCCAGGGTAATGATCTTAACGATGTGTTTTTTATCAATGAAAACCTTGGATGGGCAGTAGGGAATTGTGGGGCCATAGTGAAATCAACCGACGGAGGAGAGAATTGGGAGCTGCTAGGCCCGCCCACAGAGTGGTCATTGACATCCTTACAGTTTACGGATTCCCTTACCGGGTTTATCTCATCATCCGGAGGCAAGATATTCATAACCTTAGATGGGGGTGAGGAATGGGCCGTTAGCTTTCACAGTCAGGGGTATAACAGGACTATAAATGACCTGTTCTTTATTTCTCCAGATACGGGATGGGCTGTCAGTCGCGCCGGAAAGATCTATTCCACAGTAAATGCCGGTATATCCTGGGATACATGCCAGCAAGGGGGCGCTTACTATTCGAACAAGATCTTTTTTGTCGATAACCAGAAAGGCTGGATAGCCAGTGGTGATCCCTTTAATGAATGGTTCTATTATGGCAGGATATTGAAAACCTGTGATGGCGGTATTACCTGGAATACTGTATATTCGAACGACTCGATAGCCGTAACTTCCCTCTACTTTACCGATAGCCTGAACGGATGGGCAACAGGATGCAGTTATTACTGGTTTGGTGATAACCTTGGCATTTTGCTGCATACAGAGGATGGGGGAGATTCATGGACAGAGATTTATTATGACCAGATACACCGTTTTTCCGACATATGGTTTTGTAATTCTGATACAGGGTGGCTTGCCTGTGGATTTAACAGGGGACCGATCAGGATAACAATCGACGGAGGGTTTAGCTGGGCCGACCAGACATCATACGATCTATGGCCGGTTTCTGCTCTTTTCGGACTGGATCAGGATGTGCTTCAAGCCGTTGGGACAGGTGGTCATGTAATGATAACCGGAAACGGGGGAGAGGATTGGATTGAGGTAACACACGGAACACGGAGCTCATTGTATGATATTACAATACTCGACGACCAACGGGGTTGGGCCGTTGGGAGCAGCGGAAGGGTACTTCATACCGAAAACGGGGGAGCTGAATGGATCGATCGATCCATTGCTGAGGGTATATATCTGAAATCTGCTTTTTTTCATGATGAAAACCTTGGTTTTGTAGCAGGCCAGGAAAAGATCTTTAAGACTATAAACAGCGGCGAATCCTGGTATACAGTTTCAGATACAAATGAAAATGATATTGAGGCCATTCATTTTCCACATCAATCCACCGGATGGGCAGTAGGTGATGAGGGCCTTGTTCTGAAAACAACAGACGGGGGAGAGTCATGGTATGTAAAGGATATTGGGACACAAAACTATCTGGTTGATGTATATTTTATCGATATACTCCATGGTTGGACTATCTCAGATGATACAGTTTACAGGACCACCAACGGGGGTGTTACGTGGATTCCGCATTCAGCTAACGCTTATGGCCATATGTCAATTTATTTTATTGATGAAATGGAAGGCTGGCTGGCCTGCTGGTATTCCAGGATATACCATACAACCGACGGGGGTCAGAGCTGGGAACTTCAATATAGCGATTGGAAAGCGGAAAAATTCCCTTATACGTTTGGCCTCACTGATATATTCTTCATAGACAGCCTGAACGGCTGGGCAGCAGGCTATGGGGGCTCAGGGATCCCTCCGGGAGGGACTCATCCAATCCTTGTACATACTTCAAACGGAGGGGAAGACTGGGAACATGTGGATATTTTTACAGACTATAGCCTCCTTTCAGTATGTTTTACAGATATTAACAATGGCTGGGTCTGTGGAGGAAGTGGCTCTATACTACGCACTGAAAACGGGGGGTTGGTTTGGGAGGATGAATACCTCCAAGAAAATAATTCAACTGATATCAGGCTTTATCCAAATCCTTCAACGCAGTCATCAGTCATCAGTTATCAGTTATCAGTTGATTGTAATGTGAGCTTAGAAGTATATGATATTTCAGGCAAGATTATAAGTAAATTGATGAATGAATATCAAACAGTGGGAGAGCACAAGGTCAGGATGGATTTGTCGGGTTTTCCTGCCGGGATATATCTTTTCAGGCTCGTTGCCGGCAACCAGGCTTCAACGGGCAAGGTAGTTGTCAGGTAGATAGTGGCTGTTGGCTGATGGCTTTACATTGTTATATCGCTACATCGTTACATCGCTACATGACCCCGGGTATTGGGATTTGGAATT
>CAZXWD010000242.1:0-2572 GCA_964644135.1 uncultured Bacteroidales bacterium
ATGCCGTTGATGCGAAAGTAAAAGCTTTCTCCTGCGGAGTCTGGCTCTGTGATCAGCTCTGCTGTGCGGATCCCAAAGGTTTTGCGTGATCTTTCCAGGAGGGATCCTTCAAAATTCAGGGCAGCAGTAAGATCATAAAGATAAGGGGTACCATAACCTGAAGGCCACCATAGATTGGGGTTTTCAATATTCAGGGGTATCCTGACCAGGTTCTGCCCCGGTCGTAATTCGATCTCTGTTGATCCCATTATGCGGCTGTGCACCTTCAGGTCAATGCTGACTTTCAGATAATCTGCTGATTGTATCTCTAAGCCGGCAGTGATATCTGCATTTTTTTCGGATATCTCTCCGGTGGTTACCTGAATGGAATTTATCCGGGCCTTGTCCCAGGTCCTTAAACAGACCGGCCGCCAGACACCGGAGGTAACGAGCCGTGGGCCCCAGTCCCAGCCAAACTGGTAGGGCGCCTTGCGGGAGAAAGCCCTTTCTTCAGGTAAGGAATATGGTAAGGCCGAGGCCTTTTCAGAGTTAAATCTTATAGGCGAGAGGAACTTTATTTCGAGGCTGTTTTTTCCGGGTTTGAGGAAAGGTTTCACCGGAACGGTCCATTTCCTGAACATGTTTTCTGCCTTCAGCACCAGTTCTCCGTTCAGCGACACCTCGGCGTATGTGTCCAGTCCCTCAAAAACCAGTTCTATATTCTCATTTTTAAGTATTGAGTCATTTACAGTAAAGTTTGTCCGGTATGTCCAGTCAGAATTTCCGACCCACTGAACCTTTTCCTCGTAGTCGTTAACGAAAGGATCGGGGATGAGGTTGTTTTTCATCAGGTCGAGGTGAACACAGCCGGGTATTTCGGCAGGGTACCATACATCAGAGCCTGATTCACTGAATTCCCAGCCCTGGTGGAGGTGTGTTTTTTTGTTCTCCTCGATTTTCTTTGTGCTGCAGCCGGCAAATATCAGTGCAAATAAGAGTATTAGGGCTATTGGATTTTTCATTTGCCGGCCTTTAGAGGACTATCTTTTCTGTTTGACCTGACATTACAAGCCGCAAGTTAATCAATATCTTTCAATCGGCAGGAGCAACATTATTCTCTTTTTTTTTCTAATATTGTCAGTTCTTTCCAATCCGTTCGTTATGAAGCAGAAACCTAGACTATCCTTCTGGCAGATCTGGAACATGAGCTTCGGCTTTTTGGGCATACAGTTCGGCTTTGCCCTTCAGAATGCCAATGTGAGCCGGATTTTTCAAACACTGGGTGCCGACATAGAAGCCATTCCGATATTATGGATCGCCGCACCTGTAACTGGTTTGATCGTACAGCCCATTATAGGCCATATGAGCGACAATACCTGGAACAAGCTTGGGAGACGTCGTCCCTATTTCCTGGTTGGCGCCATCCTGGCTTCAATTGCACTTTTCATAATGCCCAATTCCCCGGCTTTATGGGTTGCAGCCGGGATGTTATGGATAATGGACGCCTCCATCAATATTTCCATGGAGCCCTTCAGGGCATTTGTGGGGGATATGCTTCCATCAGATCAGCGAACGGCCGGCTTTGCCATGCAAAGCTTTTTTATTGGAACGGGTGCCGTGATCGCTTCAGCCCTCCCTTATATGATGACTAACTGGTTCGGCATTGCCAATACGGCCCCCGAAGGGGTTATACCCCCTTCTGTGAAATTTTCATTCTATGTGGGGGGCGCAGTATTTTTTCTTGCCGTGCTCTGGACGGTGTTACGTACCAAAGAGTATTCCCCCGAGGAAATTAAGGAATTTGAAGAAGCTTCGGGGGTTGAGGAGAGAGAGGAAATAAGGAGGCAGATAGATGCCATTCTTCCGGCAAAGAAGTTCCTGACGAGGAGCGTTTACTGGATCGTTGCAGGTGCGGTTCTTTCATTCCTGGTGTATTTTTATAAACTCCAGGCGGAACTTTATATACTCGGCTTCGGAGTTCTTGTTTTCGGAATTATACAGGTTATCACAGGTGGCCTGGTCAGATCAGGAAGGGAAAAGAATGGCTTTGTAGAGGTGATCAACGACCTGTATAAAATGCCCCTGACCATGAAGCAGCTTGCCGTAGTGCAATTTTTCTCATGGTTTGCCCTTTTCTCGATGTGGATCTACACAACTGCCGCAGTGACCAATCACGTTTACGGCACTTCCGATACAGAGTCGGTGCTCTATAACGACGGGGCGGATTATGTAGGTATTATGTTCATGGTGTACAACGGCTTTGCTGCTGTTGTGGCTTTTCTGCTCCCGGTGCTTGCTAAACTTACCAACCGGAAGATCACACATGCCATAAGCCTTGTTGCCGGCGGACTGGGCCTGGCTTCAATATACTTTTTCAATGCCCCAGGCCACTGGATCAATATTTCAATGCTTGGTGTAGGCCTTGCCTGGGCCAGTATACTTGCCATGCCTTATGCAATACTCACAGGATCGTTGCCACAGCATAAACTGGGGGTGTATATGGGGATCTTTAATTTCTTCATCGTGATACCCCAGATCCTTGCTGCCAGTATCCTTGGCTTCTTCGTAAAGACCATAGCGGGAGGTGATGCTG
>CAZXWD010000243.1:0-2567 GCA_964644135.1 uncultured Bacteroidales bacterium
GCTCAAACTGCGAAGTTATCACACTTTCTATTGTATGGTGCCCACTGTTGTGGGGACGCGGGGCAACTTCGTTCACAAGCAATTTCCCTTTCTTGTCGATGAAGAATTCAACTGCCAGCAGCCCGGCCATGTCAAGTTTCTCAATAATTCCCGCAGCAATTTTCCCTGCTTTTTTTGCCATATCATTACTGATCTCCGACGGGCATACCAGTTTCTCAACCAGGTTTGCTTTTTTATCGAACACCATCTCCACTGCCGGAAAGCACTTGATCTCTCCTTTTTCGTTCCTTGCCACAATAACGGCAATCTCTTTGTCGATATCCACCTTTTTCTCGATCACCGAAGGACCGTCAAGGAGCATTTCCAGGTCTTTGTTGCTGTTTATGACCGAAACACCACGGCCATCATATCCACCTTTCCTCAGTTTTTGCACAAAGGGATATTTTAGTTCCCCCGTGAAGACGGCGTTGGCAATGTCTTCCTTGCCGGAATAAAGATTGAATGATGAGGTCGGGAATTTGTTTTCCTCGTAGAATTCCTTTTGTAACCCTTTGTCCTGGATCATTTCGAGAATGGAAGGATCGGGTACTACTTTCACACCTTCCTGTTTCAGTTTGTGCAGGGCAGAAGTGTTGATGTTCTCGATCTCGTAGGTAAGTACATCCACCTGTTTGCCAAAACTGTAAACATCATTGAAGTCAAGGTAATCGCCCTGTGTGAAATGTGATGCAATGCTTCCGGCAGGACAGTTCTTCACCGGGTCGAGCACATAAGTAATGATATCCCATTTGCTGGCGTCCTGGATCAGCATTTTGCCCAGTTGTCCTCCGGCTATGATACCAAGTTTGAGGTTTGAAGTAACAAGTCTTTCCATTTAATCGTGGTGAAATTGTTTTATGTTGAAATCTGATTATTACCTCACTGTAACTGGATTTCAAACAGTTATAGGGCCTTCAATGTTCATTGGATAAAAGTATTTTCTTTATATAATTTCCTGTGTGTGATCAGGATATCAAATAAATACAATCTCCTCACTCCCAGAAATCAAGCAGGTATATCCTTGAAGCTTCATCAAGTTCTGCGTCAATATCGCCGTCGAACTGGAAGCTGTGGACCTTCCATTTATCATCTGGCTTGTAGAAGTGGAAGGTAAACCTTATGGGCTGCCTGTCGAACTTCACAAGGTAGCTTAGCAGGGAGTAGCTTGAAGTCAGGTTTTTCTGTGTGATCAGCTCATACCCGTAATAATCGCCTACGAAGTCCTGGTCCAGGCCTTCAAGCTGGTTCTTCAGGTTTGTGATTGCATCGGTTTTCCCGGTCATCCATTCATTTGTGGAGTAGAGGTTGTCGAGGGCAATGGAAGCGCCCTGTTCAGCATAGTCTTTGAAGAACTTTTCTGCGTGCTCCTTTGGGGTTGATTGACTGTTTGCTGTAAGTGAGATACCCAGCAGTAGAATAATCATGACGCCTGTAATTCTGATCAATTTTTTCATTTTGGTTTTTGTTGAATTCAGTAATGTTACGGAAGAAATTTGGTATCGTGAAGATACTAAATCAGGGGGAAATAAAATGGATTTTCACTTACTTTAAATCGCCACAAAGGCTCTAACCTGCCCGCTGCACTGCTAAGGCAGGCGGGGTCTCAAAGGGCCGCAAAGTATTATATTTTTAAAAAAATAAACCTTCAAAGAGAATTGGTCAGTACTTATATAAGAAGGACTCAATGGAGGCGTACAGCACGCTAATTCTTGATCAATGATCAGCTACCTTATTATAATCCACCCCTATGAATTTAGCTAACCGGCCAACATTCCTTACTAAAAAGTCGGGTGGCTTTACGGCAATGATCTCTTTCCGGTAATTATTCATCAGCACCCCGAAAAGCAGCATGGTTTTCGGGTTCTTCATACTGACAGGCTTTGTTCCGTTATTGCTAGCAAGTTTCAACACTTTACTGACATCCTCGAAATAGCTTTCCATATCGAAAGCGGGTTCATGAGTGTTATATACCCTGGCTATGTTGTCAGTTGGGTTTCTGAATGTATGATTAACGCCTTTTTCCACTGTAAGCTTGTCGCCCTTAACTGCCTTTATCCATTTGTCTTTAACATAGAATTCCATCTCACCTTCAAGTATTTGATAGGTTTCGATGGCTTCAGGATGGATATGATAAAGTGGGTCCTTCATGTTGCACTGCGGGAGCACTTCCCAGGTCAGGTCAAGGGATTTGCCGTCGGTGTCATTTTTGCTTTTCACAACAGTAAAGATCATTCCGAGCGGCGACAGGTCGAGTATTTCATCTTTGGCTACCATGACTGTACAAATAGGTTCTAATTCTTAAAAAGCTAAATTTAAGTGGAGTGGACGGAGTAGCAGTATAACTTAGTATTCTTTAACAAAACTTTAACAATCAGATTATTAGCAGATTAACCCCTCCTTTTGGTGCCAGGCCTGACACGCCCACTTTTTCCTCTTGTCTTAAATAATTTAAATTATACAACGTTACCTGGCACCTTGGCGGCAAATAATCGCTGGCTGAGGGGCCGGATAGTATAATTCTGTGGGAA
>CAZXWD010000244.1:0-2537 GCA_964644135.1 uncultured Bacteroidales bacterium
TTTTCCTGTTTACCTTCAAACCATAAGCTGGTCAACCCAATCAGCCAGGAACTGGGCGAAATACAGCGATTTCCTGGTAAGTCCGGGAGGTGACTATCTCATCACCCATAACGGGCAAAACCAGGTTCAGGCCTTTAATGTAACAACCGGTGCAATCGACTATTCAGGTGATGTTGAATCCCCAAGGGCGGTGGCCTTTGCAGGAGATAGTAACAGCGTGGTATGTGCTTCCAATCCATTCAATGTGGCTAATGTCCACAGTTTCGCCTGGCCGGGACTTGATCTCGAAACTTCGGTCGAAATAAGCGGATACAGGCTGGCCACAAATGAAATTGTAGCGGATTCCGACGGCTCAAGAGCCTATATAGGGACCGGAGATAATACGAGTACACTGGTAAGGCTTTACAATGGCGATTTTATTACCTTTTCAAATACCTATACGGCTTTCTGGCTCGGGGTTACCCATGACCACCAGTATGCAATAGGGGGACAGTACCGGTTTTCGGTAATAGATTTCGAGAATGAGGTCATGACCGACCAGTTCCAGGGAAAAAACCAGTCGTGGGGCACAGTTTCACCGGTTGGTTATCACATTTTTGGGTATGACCCTTTGCTTTATGAAGGGGCCCATTTTTTCGATATTTCAGATCCTGATGATATCGATTTCAGGGGCAGCGTACTTTCCGGAGAAGACCCGGAAGGGGATGCCCCTTACCGGGTTGCCTTTCATCCTTTTTTCGAATACGCAGTATCAGTGAATAACCTTTCCCAGTCATGCAGTATCCTTGAGTTTGGTACCTGGGATGTGATTGCCTCAATAGACCTGGGTGAAGCATGTTATGATGTTGTGACCAAGGGTGAATATGCTGTTTGCGGTGGTTACAACAATAATACTGTAAAGATCATCGACCTGTCGTACGGATCGTTGGAACTGGTGGCGGAAGTTCCAACCGGGCAAAGGCCCATGGAGTTGACAGCCCACCCCTTTGAAGATATAGTCTATGCCGCCAACATAAAGTCAAATTCTATCTCGGTCATCGAAGTGAACGGTGCTGGAAGCCAGGTAATAGCCACCATCCCATGTGGAGTAATAGGGGTATACATCCCATTCTTTGGAATCAGGAGTGGGGTAGAGGTGGCCCCCTCAGGAGATTACCTGCTTGTGGCAGCCAGTTTTGATGACCAGGTCAAGATCATCGACACCGAAACGAACCATGTAGTGAAAAGCCTCGATGTGGGTGATTTTCCCTTAGCAATAGCTTTTAATGATTATGGTACTATAGCTTGTGTTACAAATTTGTTCGACCATACCTTTTCACTGATCTCCGTTGATGGAGCAGATTCGGAAGTTATAGGCACCTGGCCTGCAAATGGCGACTACCCGGTGGATGCAGACTACAACAGGTACGACGAGGAATTCTGGCTTTGCAATTACAACAGCGGGAACATTACAAAATTCGACGCAACAAGCGGGGCTTACAACGGGCAGGTCAATATGAACGCATATGGTGGGGTGTGGATGATGGATTTCTATGAAAATGCTGATCCGATATACCTTACAGTTGGAAATGATGATTACGGCCCTTCGGTAATTTTTCAGGACAGTATCTTCGAGCTTCCGGCAAGCGCTTCCCATATGGTTTGGGACTACATCTGGATGGGGGCATACGCTGCAGTTTCGATACCCGGGCCTGACTATGTCAGCATAATTGAGCTCGACTGGCTGGAGCAGGTAGGTGAAAACAGTGAAATAAAGGATCATATAGTTTCACTGTATCCTAATCCTTTTACAGAACAATTGCAAGTCTCTTCCAAGAAAGAGATCCGATCTTACCGAATCTTCGATTTATCGGGCAGGTTAATGGTAAAGGGCAATCCCAACAGCAGGGATTTTAAGATTTCAAGAGGAGCGCTTGAGAGTGGCCAATACCTGCTGGAGGTCCTGTTTTATGATGCCAAAAGGGCTTCCAGGAAAATTGTACTCATCGACTAATTCATCAAAAAAAAAGGCAGGCCTCAAAAGGCCTGCCCCGGTTGAAGGGAAATCCAGATATAAGTTATTAATCTGTCAACATAACTTTTCTGGTGTATACTCTTCTGTCTGTAATAACTTCAACAATATAAACAGCAACCTTATCGCCAACATAGATGCGGTTGACTGTGGTATTGTCAAATTCACCACCCTTGATCCTGTTGCCAGAAATACCGTAAATATTGATCGCTTCAATGGATTCATCCGATTCATTTATAACGTAAACATACTCCCTGTATCCATAAATGTTGATCGATTCTTCTGCTTCAGGGTCTTCAGTGCCCTGGGTCCCGAAGAAATGGATCACGAAACGGTTTTCAGGTTCATCCGGCCTGTTAAGAGAGGTTTCGTTATCATTGATCGCCATAATGCTCGAAGCACCTTACAAAAACACTCAAAACAGAAAATGAAGTGGTATTCAGGACATTTTAGCGAGTTTTTAGGAATGTAACTTTGAAGTTGTTTTGGGTTTATTTTGAGTATAGTCTCAAAGAACGGCCAATCA
>CAZXWD010000245.1:0-420 GCA_964644135.1 uncultured Bacteroidales bacterium
CCTCACTGCTGCCTCCCGTAGGAGTCTGGTCCGTGTCTCAGTACCAGTGTGGGGGGAAACCCTCTCAGGACCCCTAGACATCGTCGCCTTGGTGAGCCGTTACCTCACCAACTAGCTAATGTCACGCATGCCCATCTTGAACCGCCGGAACTTTAATCCATCTCCTATGCAAAAAATGGACATTATGGAATATTAATCCCGATTTCTCGGGGCTATCTTCCAGTTCAAGGTAGGTTGCATACGCGTTACGCACCCGTGCGCCACTCGTGTATCTCCGAAGAGACCTTACCGTTCGACTTGCATGTATTAGGCCTGCCGCTAGCGTTCATCCTGAGCCAGGATCAAACTCTCCATAGTAATAGTTCTTATGTGTTGTTTAGCCCTGGCTGATGTTTATTCCGAATATCCCAAAATAAGAAT
>CAZXWD010000245.1:430-2522 GCA_964644135.1 uncultured Bacteroidales bacterium
ATCCTGAGCCAGGATCAAACTCTTCATTGTAAATGAAGTCGTTAAATGTCTGGACTTGTTAACTCAAAGAGAATCTCTTTGGGATATTTGCTACTTATAGGCTTTCTTCAGTCTTATCAAAGAACGTTTTATATCTTTTTTCTGCAAAAGAGTTTGCAAAGGTACAAACAATTTTCTATTCCGCAAGACTTTTTAAAAAAAAGTCGAAAAAATTTCGGAAAAAGGTTTACAAAGTTAATACTCCGTCACGAGATTTCCAAACTTATACGCGGGTTTTTAAAGAACGTTGCACCAAAAGCGGCTGCAAAGGTAAAAAGTAATTCCACAATTAAACAAGATTTATAAGAAAAAAATCTGTGTTAATATTAACAAATGTTGATAACCATATCTGTCTCATTAATAAACGGCTGAAAGCCAGTTCTATCTGGTGAAAACGAAGACTCCGGCATCAGAAAGATTTTCATCAAATAAATATTTTTCTTCCCTGAAACCTTTTATCACCTCCAGGCTTTCAACCCTGTTCCTGATCAGGTAAGACGTCATCATACCTCTTGCACGTTTGCCATAATAGCTCAGAAACATATACTTGCCATTCCTGAACTCCTTAAAAACAGGCTTGATCACCTTCGCATCGAGTTTCTTTGTATCAATGGCATTGAAATATTCATCCGAAGCAAGGTTTACCAGTATCCCGCTGCCTTCTTCTTTTAAAAGTGCTGCAAGACCTTCAGTCAGGGTATCCTTCCAGTAATCGTAAAGATCGGTAAATCCCTTGCCCTGTAATGACGTACCCATCTCTAGCCGGTAGGGCATGATAAGATCCAGCGGCCTCAGCATGCCATACAGGCCTGATAAGATCCTCAAATGTCCCTGTGCATATTCAAGGTCACCGGCTGAAAGACCTTCCGCAGACAGCCCCTGGTAGGCGTCCCCCCGAAAAGCAAACAATGCAGGGTGACTTCCCTCGTTTTCGCCTGAAGGTTTCCATTTCTGGAAACGTCCGTAATTCAACTCAGCAAGGTCCCTGCTTATACCCTGAAGGTCCATAAGCTCCCCCGGCGACTTCTTCTTCATTATGCCCGCCAGTTCAGCAGCCTTATCATTAAAGGCCGGCTTTGTCAATTTCAAATCAGGTACCTTTCCTTTGAAGTCGAGTCTTTTTGCCGGTGATAGTAAAATGACCATATACCTTATATTATCTTAATTTTTATATGCTTTCCCGGCCGAAACGGATATGTTCCTGCCCGGGGAATGACCATGAAAAGTAACAATGATCCCTTACCATCTGTTCAGTCCGGGGTAAGGACTGAATATTGAGGGTTGCCTGAACGGACTGTAATAATATGGGTTCTGGCCTCTTGAATAGTCGATGCCGATATTTATCTCGAAATTCTCGGCAGGCCTGTAGTTAAGGTTGAACATGAATCCTTCACCGTCCTGTAACTGAAGATCGGTGTTCTGGTTGTTGCCTACAAAAGGGTTAAAATCTTTGTAGACCATTCCGGAGAAGGTTACTTTTTCATTCAACAGGTAATCACCTCCCACCATTACCCTTGAAAATGTCATGGGCCTGTATGCGTAAGGTGAATAAATATCGTAAGGACTGTAAGCATACCCACCGAAATTATTGAAGATCCCGGCCCCAACCTTTAGCCTGAACCTTTTTGAAACTTCATACGAAACAAAAGGGGAAACGTATGATCCGGCAAAGCTGCCACCTTTAAATCCTGTGGTAAGGCTCATACCCATGCTCAGTTCGACATTCACATTTCCGGGCCTGAAAAAATAGCCCGGTACAGTGTCGTTCGAGGGTGTTCCTTCATCGGGATAGGTTAGCCCACTGGCAGATTGCCCTGCCAGGGAAAGAGCAAAACCTACCAGGAAAATCAACAATATGTTTCTTGCCATGATCATGCGTTTACAAAAATAGCCATTCTCTTATTTTGCCTGTAACTTTTAAGTATTCTTAACAAACAAATCCTCTCTTTGATCATTCAAAATCTTTGATCCTCTGGTCATAACCCTCTTTCAGGTAAAAATAGGTTACTTTTTCGGTGATCTCCATACCAAGAATATTGAGCATTATGAAATT
>CAZXWD010000246.1:0-2498 GCA_964644135.1 uncultured Bacteroidales bacterium
GTAAACTTTTGTTCTGATGGATGCCATAAACATTGATAACATGACCTTTGTCATATAGTAAGGGCCCTTGTGGATGGGTATGGATGAGATACCGCCTTTCCTTTCGTGCATCTGGGTAAACGCCTCTTTGATCCGGAAGCCGTTTCGGCCAAGCAGGATCACCACTTCAGGTTCGGGATAATCAGTCGGGTAGTGCTCGGAGAGGAAACACAGCGCTTTCCTGTTATAGGCCCTGAAGCCCGAGGTGTGGTCGGTAACGCGCTGCCGTATGAGCATAAAACTGAAAAACTCGAATATCTTTATCCCGATCCTCCGGAGGAATGAGGATTTAAAGCCGTCGTGCTTCTGGCTGAATCGTGATCCGATAGCCACATCGGCCTTGCCGGATTTAACGATCTCGAGAAGTTTGTGGATCTCATCGGCATTGTGCTGGCCGTCTCCGTCAAACTGGAGGGTATACTGGTATCCGTTCCTCCTGGCAAATTTAAAACCAGTTTGAACACACCCCCCTATGCCCAGGTTATAGGGCAGGTCGATCACTGTTGCCAGTCCCGTTTTTTTTGCCAGGATGCTGGTATCGTCTTTCGATGCATCGTTGATCACGGCCACGTCCCATTCCCCCTCTGTGGAAGTAAGATCGTAAAGGACTTTTTCAATGTTAGCTGCTTCATTGTACGCAGGCACTATGACCAGTACATCTGCTTTCATTCCACTCCTTTATTTACAATACTTGTTCAACATGGCCTGTCCGCCGCCATAATTGTGTTTCCTTGCGAGGCGCCAGTCTTTGCAAGCCTCGTTCTTGTTCCGCTTGCCAAAATACTGTGCATATCCCCGGTTGTAGTATGCCTGGCCGTTATCAGGCTTGAGTCTTATCGATTCGTTCAGGTTCCTGATAGCCTCATCAAACTGACCGATATTAATCTGGCTCACGGCTTTCCCATTATAGAAAAGGTAATTATTCGGATTTATCTTTATGGCTTTGTTGATATCTTCGATTGCCTTTTCATGCTTCCCCATTTTGGCATAGGTAAGCCCCCGGTTGTAAAATGCCAGGGCATACCTTGGGTTTCTTTTAACCGCAATATTATAATCCTCGATGGCTGAATTATAGTTGCCGTCGCGCATTTTTGAATTACCCCTGTTGTAGTAAACCGAAGAATACCGGTATCCGTATTCAATGGCCTTGTCATAGTCCCTCACCGCACCCTTGTAATTTTTATTGGCAGCTTTCAAAATTCCCCTGTTATAGAGAGCCTTTGAATACCTGGGGTCGAGTTCCAGCGCCTTGTTATAATCATTCATGGCCCCTTTTTCATCTCCCATGTCTTTCCGCAGGTTTGCCCTGGCGTTGTATGCCATTACAAACTTGGGATTGTTGCTGATGGCCTGGTTGAAATTCTTGAGCGCCTCATCAAAGTTCCTTTCCGCAATGTTTGCCGCTGCCAGCCAGTAATAGTTACGCTCCTTCTCAGGGGCTTTCTTCACCGAATCGGCCCAGAGCGATTTTTCGGTTCTCCAGATCTGGTTTCGGCTTATGGTCATGCCAAGATAGATAAAGGCAAGGGCTGTCATAAAATAGGTGGCGTAGGCAAGTTTCTTTCTGCCTATGAACCTGAAGACAAGGTCGTTCACTATCAGTGAAAAGCCTACGAAAGGCAGGTAAAGCCTGTGTTCGAACATAGGGTCGCGGATAGGGATTACCGATGACTCCACGGCCGCAGTTGTGAAATACCAGAAAATGCCGAAGGATACCAGCCTGTATTTTTTGAACGACAGAATTCCGGTTACAAGAATGGCGAGCGTTACCAGGAAACCCAGGAAGATGGAGGCGTTAAAAAAATTATCATTGAACTGAACGTGGTGGTCTACGTTCTGATTGACGGGCGCAATCATCAGTTGAAGATAATTCAGGAATACTTTGAACTGGGTAACAAAATAGGTGCTCCTTTCAATGTCGGGCACTTCCCTGGGCAAGCCATTGGTAACAATATAACCAAGGGAGATGATCGCAAGTATTGCTGCAAAAACGGTTATGTATTTTTTAAAAAGCCTGCCTTCCCTGTTCCTGATAAACATGATTTCTACGAGCAGCCAGGCAAAAAGGAAAGTTGCTGCATTTTGTTTGGAAAGAATGCCAAGCACTCCTGCAATCAAACCTGCTGCGATCAGTAATAGCGAGGCAGGGGATATGTTTACCTTGTTGCGGTGGATCCTCCTTAAAAACCCGCCCTGCTGATTTGCATCCTTGTTGATGTTCTTTGTAGTTACCTGGAGGTTTCGGCCACGTAAATACAAAAAGACGGATAATATGTAGAACATGCCAGCCATGGAAGTCATTCGCTGGACAATATAGGTCACGGCCTGGGTCTGTATGGGATGCGCAACGAACATAAGGGCCGTGAACAGGGCTATCAGGTTAACCACCCGGGTGGGATATTTCTTCCTGAACATAGGCACCGACAGGATCTCCCTGACAAGAAGAAAGACAAATATCC
>CAZXWD010000247.1:0-2496 GCA_964644135.1 uncultured Bacteroidales bacterium
TGGATATTTCGGTGATATTGACCCCCCATTTCGGTCATACTGACCCCCCTGTTGGGTTTTAATTCAAAGAACAGTTTTTTACTGACATTATTACCGTTTTCTTCTTAAGCTCTCTCCTTTAAGTTCTATTCTGAATGATGTATGGATCAGCCTGTCCAGGATAGCATCGGCAATGGTGGCCTCACTGATTATATCATACCAGTTTGCCACAGGGATTTGACTGGAAATAATCGTGGAAGCCTTTCCGTGCCTGTCTTCAATGATTTCCATCAGATCCATCTGGTGCTGTCTTTCCAGGTTTGTTAATCCAAAATCATCCAGAATGAACAAGGATGTTTTTGCAAGTTTATCAAAATATTTCAGGATGTTGCCTTCCAGACGTGCCATTTTTATTTTGAGCATGAACTTTTGGGTGTTAAAGTAAGCCACTGTGTGACCATGAGCACAAGCCTGATGTCCTAATGCGGAAGCAAGAAAAGATTTTCCGCAACCGGTGGCGCCCGTGATCAGTAAAGATTCCCCTTTAGTGATATAATTGCAAGTGGCAAGATCGCTTATCAAGGCTTTGTCCAGTCCTCTTGAGGAATCAAAATTAATTTCTTCCATGCTGGCTTGATAGCGGAACCTGGCATTTTTCAGCAGTCGTTCAAAGCGGTTGTTTCGCCGCTGCTCTTCTTCTGCCTGCAGTAACACTTCCATTCCATCAATAAAGGATAATTCAGAGATTCTACGGGTCTCTTGCATTGCTTCCCAGCTTTGAAGCATTCCTTTTAAGCGCAATTGCTGTAGCTTGGTTTGGATTTCTCTCATAAGATTAAAAATTAATGTTTAATTGTTGATAATATTTCTTCCCACGGATATTGCCGTGATCCGGTAAGGGATCAGCGGGTATTTCCACTTCAGGGCATTTATTCATATTCTCAATCACGTTCATCATAAAGCGGTATGAGTAGGTTTTGCATTCCAGGGCATGCTTACAGGCCCGGGAAAAGATATCCGGGCTTGTTTTCCTGTACAGATTAAATAATCCATCACAACTCTTGTAGTTCTGTTCCGGGAACCTTCCTCCCTGGAACAGCAGCTCAACTATTTGCTGTAATTCCATGGTCATTTTCCCTGCCCTGGCAATGTAATAGGCCGGACTGCGGTCCAGGTAGTGCTGGTGATGAGAGCACAAATGCTCTTTGACAGTGGTGTAGCCATAGGCAGTATGATCTCTTTGATGGATGGCTATTTGCTCGGCTTTGGCATAAATACGCACCATGCTCCGGGTATAAATGACTTTCACCTTTTCACCGATCCAGCGATAGGGAACACTGTAATAATGTTTGTCACAGCTCAGCCGGATATGGTTGTTCTTAGCCACCTTTAATTCCCTGTAGTATTTTATCTCATAGGCCTCATCAGGTAAAGCCTGCAGAAGATGCTTCTCATTGGATAAGAAACATTCTTCACGGCAATAGGGCTTTTGTTGCATGCGAGTCTGATTATGCCTGCGGTTATACTCACTAACGGCCTGATTCAATGAATGAAGATCAAAGAATTGCATGTTCCTGATCTTTGCATAGACTCTGGAATAAGCCATCTTTACCTGATTTTCAACCAGTGCTTTATCTTTTGGTTTTGCGATCCTGGCAGGAATAATGCCCATGTTGTAGTGGTTACAGAAATCCTCTAATGCACGATTGATATCAGGTTCATAAGGATTGGCTTTTATTATCGCTGCCTTTAAATTATCCGGCACCAGGACCATGGGGACACCTCCCAGGTATTCCAGGCACATTCTTAATGCATATATAAAATCTTCAATGCTTTGACTTCTTACGGCAAAAACAAAGGAATAGTCCGAGTAGGGCAAACAGGCAACAAAGACCGGACACAAGATGACCTCCCCTGTCTGTCTGTCAACATAAGGCAGTTTCTTTCCCGCAAAGTCAACAAATAACTTCTCTGCCGGTTGATGCGTTAAAACCATCGAAGGATGACGGGCAAGCAATTGCTGGTTCAGATGATAGCAAAACTGGGTATATCCATACCCCGTGGGAAAATCCGATTTGTATTCCTCCCATAATACCATACGGGTTACCCCATGACGAGTTAATTCTTGCTCAAAATAATCCAGATGGGATTTGAAGTGGTCAAAACGCTCCTGCTTGTAGGCGGGATTACCTTGATGGAACTTCTTCTCTAACTCCGGATCATCCAGGGCTAACAGATCCGTTATATCCATCATGACCCCAGGAAGCTTTTCCAGGTAAGATTTTACCGTATTGCGGCTAATTCCTAAGTAACGGGCTATGGCCTTCTTGCCCATTCCTTGGCTATGTAGTCTTAGCAACTGTTTGATCTGACTCATAGGTTTTATTTTTCCTGCCATGTACTACTGTCTTTGCGATTAATATCGCTAAGGAATTAAAACCCGGGGAACCTGGCTAAGGGGGGTCAGTATCTGCCGGAATGGCAGTTGAGAATTTGATCATTTACTCAAAAATCACC
>CAZXWD010000248.1:0-2483 GCA_964644135.1 uncultured Bacteroidales bacterium
CGGGGCTTTCTTATCGCCGGCCAGAGTTAATAATTCCGGTTGCCAAATCCTGAATATTTTTCAGGAAATCGTTTTCCAAATTCCTCATCTATTATGTGGTTTAAATATTACCAGGTCTTTTCGAGAGCTTGTTAATGCACTAAATAGAATAGAATCAAGTCTTTTTATTTGTTTCAGGCAAGCATCCGGCTTTGTGAGCAAACATTGTTTGATGCCTTATTTTAATCCATGCTTTTCAGGTATTTGTAAAGATCGCTGTCGGTTGAAAGGATGATGGTAGTGGTGGAATCGAACGTATTTTCAAAGGTTTCCATACTTTTAATAAAGCTGTAAAGTTCTCTCGAGCTTCTCGATTTATTATAAGCGCTGGCATAGATACGGGCAGCTTCAGCGTCAGCTTTCCCTTTAATTGTTTCAGCTTCCCTGTATGCTTCCGATTGTATCTGATTCAATTCACGTTCTTTCTCTCCGTTAATCCTTGAAGCTTCGCCCTCACCTTCGGATCTGAATTTGTCGGCAATACGGATTCGCTCGCTCTTCATACGGTCGTAAACCCGTTCTCTGACATCCTCGACATAATTGATCCGTTTAAACCGGAAATCAAGTATTTCGATACCCAAATCTTTTGTCTCTTCATTAGCTGTTTCCTGAATAATATTCTGGATTTTTTTTCTGCCCACCTCGATCCTGGCAAGAGAATCTTCTATTATTTCACTTATTTTAGCTGTAGTGTCAGCCTGCCGGTTGGTGTTCCTTACAACCTCTTCCAGACTGTGACTGGCTACCTGGTCGCGGGTTTCGCCATCAATTATATCGTCGAGCCTGCTTTGGGCACCCCGTTCATTGGTAAGACGTTTATAAAATTGCAGTGGATCGGTAATATGCCAGCGGGCATAGCTGTCAACAAAGATGAATTTTTTTTCCTTCGTAGGAATCTGATTGGGATCGCCGTCCCATTCCATATAACGTTTTTCAAAAAAATTTGCTTTTTGAATAAAAGGAGTTTTGATTTTCAAGCCGGGTTCGGTCACGGCATCACCGATTGGCCTTCCAAATTGGGTTACCACAACCTGTTGGGTTTCATCTACAACGTAAATACTTTGAGATAAAACAATAATGCCGGCAATGATAATTACTGCAATCAGTAATATTTTATTTTGCTTTTTCATTGTCATTCGTTTAAAAAATTGATGTCGTGCAGCTTATTTTAATGTCTTTTTAAGTAAAGGAATCATGTTGTTGCCATCCTCTGAAGTAATGATCTTATCTCCCAGTTTAGGAAGAACTAGCTGCATGGTTTCAAGATAGATTCTTCTTTTGGTTACTTCGGGCGCTCTGATGTATTCGTTGTAAAGGGCGTTAAATCTGGCCACTTCTCCCTGGGCATTGTTTACGCGCTTGGTGGCGTATCCCTTTGCTTTTTGAATGGTTTCTTCAGCCTGCCCCCGGGCCCGTGGGATTACCTTGTTGTATTCCGACTTAGCCTCGTTTATCAGGGTTTCCCTTTCCTGCTGTGCTTCGTTTACTGCATTGAATGCCTGTTTTACCGACTCCGGGGGATTGATATCCTGAAGCACTACCTGGGCTATTTCAATACCCAGTGAATATTCCCTGGCCATTTCCTGCAGCAAAACTTTAACCTCGCTGGCAATTTCAGCCCTTCCAACAGTTAATACTTCGTTTACGGTCCGGTCGCCGACAATTTGCCTGGTAATAGCTTCGGAAAGATCACGAAGGGTGTTATCGGGATTGCGTACCTTAAACAGGTAATTGTAAGGATCGCTTACACGGTATTGCACAACCCACTGAACATTAGCCAGGTTTAGATCGCCGGTTAGCATAACGGCCTCGTCTTTAGTGACGGAACCTGTGCGGCTGTAGGTTGTTCTGACCCCGGCTTGCCGGGTGCGAAAGCCAAATTCCTGCTTTTTTTGTCTTTCTACAGGCACCTTATAAACTTTTTCCATAAAGGGTATTTTCATTTTCAAACCGGGGGTAACTGTCCTTACATGTTTACCGAAACGTGTTACCACAGCCTCTTCTTCAGTGCCTACCTGGAAAAATGAACTAAATCCAAAAACTAAAAGTAATATTACAATAACTACTGGCTTGTAATACTTTTTAATTAATTGTTGCATTTCATCTACATTGAACTCCTGATTATCCATATATATAATTTTTTATCTTTTAATAATCTGTTAATATACAACTAATAATGTGGTTCGGGAATGAATCTATGTTTTATTTTCAATATTTTGAAAATATTGCAGGCAAAGCGAAGGGTCGGTTGTGGGCCGGACCGGAACACTCTTGCATTCGTGCGCAGGCTTTTCCTTTTTCTTCAATATTTTTATGCAGCAAAAAAATCATTTTCATTCTGTCGCTGGTTTTTTCCTCGGCTTGCTTGTAACGACTGAGTATATTCATTGAATATATTTCCATTATCGTAATTGGTCCAATTGAATATCGCCATCGTTAATTGA
>CAZXWD010000249.1:0-2463 GCA_964644135.1 uncultured Bacteroidales bacterium
TCACGCTTCACGAAACTTGCCCCGTTAATGCTTACCTTTGGATTATGACAACCGAATCAAAAAAACCTCACCAGAACGGAAAGCGCTTTGACAGGAAGCCTGTTAAAAAAGCATTCCTTTATTCAATCGCTGTTTTTATCCTGGCTTTTTCACTCTCAATCCATGCCAGGTCCCAGGCACGGATCGGCCTGGAAACGGGCCTTGTGTTCACCGGCTATAACGATGTGCGTATTCCGGGCGATGAAGGCACCTTCTTTTCCATGAAGGACGACCTGGTCCCGAAAACCACTTTTTTCTACAGGGTAACGGCAGGGTATACCATAAGCTCGCGCCATACACTCTCGCTGTTATATGCGCCCCTGACAGTAAAGTCGGAAGGCAGCAAGGCAGGGGATCTTTTTTTCGAAGGAGTGGTTTTCCCGGCCGGCACAGAGCTTGAAGGCACCTATAAATTCAATTCGTACCGGCTGACCTATCGATACGATATTGTGAAAAAGCCACGGTTTGAGTTCGGCCTGGGGTTCACGGCAAAGATCCGGGATGCGAAGATAGCACTCTCTTCACCGGGCTTATCATCCGAAAAGACCAATGTGGGGCTCGTCCCGATAATCAATTTCAGGCTGCTGTGGAACGTTGCCGACAGGTTCTGGCTCCTGCTCTATGGCGACGCCCTCGCCGCTCCGCAGGGCAGGGCGGAGGATGTCCTGGTCGCTGCAACCTATCAGTTATCTGATTGCTTTGAAATAAGGGCAGGCTACCGCATCCTCGAAGGCGGCGCCGACAACGACGAAGTGTACAATTTTTCCCTGTTCCATTATGCTACTGCCGGGTTGACTTACACTTTTGGGAAGAAAGGGGAATGAGGAAATAAGACGGTAGCGCGGGAGCATGGAGGAGAAAATAAGAGGATAAGAGGATAGGAGGATAAGAAGGGGGGAAGAGGGGAAGGAAGTCAATTCTAAATTCTAAATTTTGAATTAATCCGCTGAAATCCGTTTGATCCGCGTCATTCGCGTTCTATAGGCTGTTGGTGAAGAGGGGAAGAGTATTAGTGTTTAGTGTTTAATATTGAGTGTTTAGTGTTTAATGGATTTAAATTAATGGCTGATAGTTCTCTGCACCCTCTGCAAATACTCAGCGATCTCCGCGTGAAACGTCTTGGCTAAGCAAGAAAATAAGAGGTTAAGAGGATAGGAGGATAAGAAGAATGGAAGAGGTGAAGAGGGGAAAACGGCGCAGAAGCTCAGGAGCATGGAAACTCAGAATTCAGAATTGAAAACCCAGTACCCAGCACCCAGTACCCAGAACCTGCCTGACAATAAAGACAATTTGACAATAGTGACAATAATCTAAAAGCCAAAAGCCAACAGCCGCTAAACTCAGAACTCAGAACTTAGAACTCCCAGCACCCAGCACCAACAAGAACAATTCGACCCACCTCCGCAAACTTCAATTAGCAGGGCAATAGTGACAATTGAGACAATTGAAAAAATAATATCCGCCCTCAAAACCAGAATTGATTTATTTACTATTCACTATTTTATCAGACTCTTATAATAGTCCGCCTTCTCCTTGTCGTCGAGCCTTGCGTAAATGTTGGAAAGGTAGCGGGCGTAATCGCCGGAAGGGCTGAGGTTGTATAATTTCTGGAAATAGTTGAGCGAAGTCCTGAAGTTGGCCGAAACGGTCTCAAAGGCCTCCAGCAGTTTTTTATATTGCCTGTTGGTCTTGTTGTTCTCATAGGCCTCCATCTCCGACTGGTACCGGTTCTCGGCCTTCCAGTAATATTTCTCGGCCAGCCATTCCAAAGCGGCGATATTTTCCGGATCGATCGAAAGCAACTTTTCGGCCGCCTTATCTGCCTTATCCCTGTACCCGAGCTCCTTGTTCAGTAAAAGGTAGTTTTCAAGGAGTTCCGGGTCGGTGTTTTTTGCCGGTCCGAGCTTGCTCCAGGTAGCGAGGGCCGGTTGCCAGTTCTCGCTTTCAACATACACTTCGAACAGCCTTTTGCGGTATTGTTTTGCCTGGTCACTGCCGGGATATTTCTCTTCCAGGGCCGCCAGCGCATCGATCTCCTTCGAAAGGTTGTCCTTTGCCCTGTAATATTCAGAAAGAGCTACATAAGCATCGGGACCTGCCGTGCGGTAGGTCTGCGACAGTTCAAGGTAACCGATCGCCTTTTCAACCATCCCCAGCCTGATGGCTGCCAGTCCGGCATCATCATACACGGGACACTCCTGTGGATTTCCCTCCTTTTCGTAAGATGCGATCACCTCTTCGAACAATTCCAGGGCTTTTTCGTAATTCTCGTTGCTGTAGGCCACGGTGCCGCTATCGATCATCGTGGTAGTCTTGCTGCCACTTGAACAGCCGGCAGTGATCAAGATAAGTATGGCAAGGGCCGGGAGTAGATACTTCATTTAACTGGTTTTTTTGCTTTGCGGGCAAAAGTAAGGAAAAAAT
>CAZXWD010000250.1:0-2404 GCA_964644135.1 uncultured Bacteroidales bacterium
TGCCATCAAAAATGACCCTGGTTCCCGCCTGGATAAACCGTGACGGACCGGGAACATTGTACCAGTTACCTCCAACATTGATGGTAAAACCATTGGGATCAAAATAACCCGACTGGATAGAAACGAAACCGTTTACATCAAGTGTGGTAGTGTAGTTATCACCCAGAGAGAAAGTATAGGAGCCGGTATTGATTCGCAGGTTGTTCACATAATCACCGGAAGCAGGTTTGAAGGTTGTTGAAGGATTTCCCGAAAATTCAAGGATACCATTTCCCAGTTTCACATGACTGGTGCTTGTCACCGTGTTGATATAGCCTCCTACATCGATGATTTCTGAGGAACTGGAGCGGAAAGTGCATCCATCATCTATATAAATATTGCCTTCCACAACCCAGGTTTCAGTGCTGTTACTGCTATGATAGACGTTCCCTCCTGCTTTTTCCATTCTTATATGATGGAAATAGCTGTCGGGTGACCTGGTCCATACATAGGCATTTGAAACGGTTGTACCTGTAAAGTACACCATTCCTGTCTCCATTGCTGCTTCAGACCCTTCGAGATATCTCCAGCCTCCATGCACCCTGAAAAGTGGTTGAAAACCCTGTGACTGATCATTTACATCAAGCACTGATCCATCTTCCCAGTAAACATAGCTGTAACCATTTATTGTGGCCGGAACATCATTGATCTCAAGTTCTCCGTGTATATAAATATTACCATCTACATTTATCTGTGCATTTTCAAGGTTCATCTCTATCTTTCCAGACAGGGTCAAAACACCGTTTACATTAAGGATTTCATCATATACCCTAAGCTCTGCCCCGGGGTATACATCCAGGTTATTACAATTGGCCGAAGAGAATTCAATGTTACAGGGAACCCCAACGTCAGGGATCACAACATCTTCTGTTGAGGTGGGGATATGGCCAAGCGACCAGTTATAACTGTTTGCCCAGAAAGTGTTGTAATCACCGGTCCAGACGTTGATATCAGACGCCTGGAGCTCTATAACTGTCACGGCATAATGTTGCCGTCCTCCATAAGTCCCGGCCCAAACCATCTGGTGATCACCCCAGTCCCAGGTATCGTGGATATAGATTATCTCATTACCACCGGTATCATCATATCCATAGCCAAGCATTGTATGGTTAGTAACATGTATAAGTACGGGCCTGCCGGCATCTATCTGGTCCTTGAAATTCTGAAAGGTAAAACCATAAGTGTTTCCCTCTTCAATAATATACTGGTTATACATATCAGTAACTGTATAGCCACGGGACTCAAAGAATTCCATCAGGCCGTACCCACCATCGCGGTCATCCACGCCCCAGCCTTCAATAACAGTTGGTGTCGCCTGTCCCCCGTCGGTTCGGTACCAGAAAGTGGTCCAGCCATCATTATTGATGTTTTCCGGTGGATCGAGCCATTGGCTGGTTTTCATGAAATCACCCGTACAATCGCCATGGGTATGCTCAACCCATCCGTTGGTCACCCACGGATCGGGGCCCGGAGAGCCATTGGAGATCCAGTAATCATCAACATGCCCGCGGGTTGTTCTCCCATCCAGGCCATTCCTTGTAGCACTTAAGGGGCATTGATGCCTTGTTTCACTATTGATGATCACATCAGGCCATGCCGCATTTGTCATGGGCATAACCCCATTATTGGTGGGTCCGTCATAGCAGTTCGGATATCCGTAATTATCGTAGTATCCTGCCATCATGGCCCCTGATGTCGCTGAGCATCCGAAGCACCAGTTGAATGCGGGTACCGTCTGCAATATTACCGTACTCCTTGTATATTCTGCAGGCGGACCTGTAAAATCAGTGGGCGGCACTCCCGGCACCCTGATCCCAACCCCCTCAATTCCATCGGGAGTTATTACCGTATCCACTATATTGGATGTGTCGACAAGAGTTTTTTGTGAGTAAATGTTCAATGAAATCAGCCCAAAGAGGGTAATAAGTGAAAATAACCTGAAGAAGGAACTCATCTCTGTTTGGTTTTTGGTTGTTTTATAAATTCAGATCTGACCACACCGGGTTCTTGTGAATATTAGTTTTAGTTAAGAAGGCGCAGTTGAAAATAGTAGAGGAAAGATAGTAGTGAATGGCATCTATTTCATTCATCAGTAAAGATAGAAAAAATATATCCCTAAGGCAATAGTTAGGGTGTTACGGTAATTAACAATGAACAATGAACAATGAAAAGCTCGGGGGCCTGGAAGCTTCGAGCAGAAGGCCAGCAGCTAAAAGCCATCAGCCAACAGCCAAAAGAACACGGATGACACGGATTAAACGGATTAGCACGGATAATTCAAAATTTAGAATTCATAATTTAGAATTGACATCTTCCCCTCTTCCCCTCTTCCCCTCTTCCCCTCTTCCCCTCTTCCCCTCTTCCC
>CAZXWD010000251.1:0-2391 GCA_964644135.1 uncultured Bacteroidales bacterium
TCATCTATCCCTCCTCATCATATATATCTTCGAGCTCCAGGGTGAGTAGGCCTTGGACACCCGCTTTATTGTGAGCACATTCGGTTCTTCGTCGTGCAGTTCGAGATGCATGTAAAGCGCCATCGCTATGGCTGCACTTGTATCCCCTTCAATAGTCAATTCCTTGTCTCTGGCCTGCTTTGCCTTGCCTTCCCTGATGAGCCTCCTCCGGGCCTGGCGGTTCACCAGTTTAGCCAGTCCTGAAAAAGTGAAGAACAGTATCACCAATGCAAGGAATACGATCACATAACCTACTATGGTGATCACCAGTCCGTCTTCCATTATGAGCGACCAGTTTATCGGCATTTTATTGTTTTTTATAAGGGTATGTTACCGTGTTTTTTAGGCGGAACCGTGTCTTTCTTGGTTGCCAGCGTCCTCAGCGCCCTGATCACCCTGAACCTGGTGTTCCTGGGCTCGATCACATCATCGATATAACCATATCGTGCCGCTTCGTATGGATTGGCAAACCGTTCACGGTATTCCTTTTCTTTTTTTGCTATGAAGTCTGCCCTTTCTTCCGGGTCTTCTATGTCTTTCAGGACTTTCCCTTCCAGGATCTCGATTGCCCCGGCAGGGCCCATAACGGCATATTCGGCCGAAGGCCAGGCATAATTCATATCGCCCCTTAACTGTTTCGAGCTCATCACATCATGCGCCCCTCCGTAAGATTTCCTGAGGGTTACGGTCACCTTTGGCACGGTTGCTTCACCGTAGGAATACATCAGCTTGGCGCCGTGGATGATGATCCCGCCGTATTCCTGTGTCCTTCCCGGCAGGAAACCGGGAACATCTACAAGCGTTACTACAGGGATGTTGAACGAATCGCAGAACCTTACAAAGCGGGCGGCCTTGCGGGATGCATTGATATCGAGTACCCCTGCCAGGTAGTTTGGCTGGTTGGCCACGATCCCTGCCGGCATGCCGTTGAACTTGGCAAAGCCGGTGACCACGTTCATGGCATAGTCACGCTGTATCTCCAGGAACTCCCCGTAGTCAACAATGGCATAGATAATATCCTTTACATCGTAGGGCTTGTGCGGGTCTTCGGGGATTATTTCGTTCAGTCCCTCCTCTTTGCGGTCGATGGGGTCTTCACATTCTGAAACCGGCGGATCTTCAAGGTTGTTCGAAGGCAGGTAGCTGAGAAGCTTGCGAATCAGCATTAGGCCTTCTTCTTCAGTTTCAGAAATGAAATGCGTTACACCCGATTTGGAGCCGTGGACCTGGGCACCCCCAAGGTCATCGATAGATATGTTCTCACCCGTAACCGTCCTTGTCACCTTAGGACCGGTAACGAACATATAGCTGTTCTGGCGGTTCATCACTATGAAGTCGGTGAGTGCAGGGGAGTAAACGGCGCCGCCTGCACAGGGGCCGAACACCGCTGAGATCTGGGGGATCACACCGGAGGCCAGGATGTTCCTTTCAAAGATCTCGGCATAGCCGGCAAGGCTTTTCACCCCTTCCTGGATGCGGGCCCCGCCGCTGTCGTTGATGCCTATCACCGGCGCCCCGACCTTCATGGCCTGGTCCATCACCTTGCATATCTTGAGGGCAAAGGTTTCGGAGAGCGAACCGCCGAAAACAGTGAAATCCTGTGAAAACACATACACCACCCTTCCGTCGATGGTGCCGTGGCCGGTGACCACGCCGTCGCCGAGGTATTTCTGTTTTTCGAGGCCGAACTCGTGCGACCTGTGGGTAACGAACATGTCGTACTCCTCAAAGCTCCCTTCGTCGAGCAGGATCTCAATCCTTTCTCTGGCTGTCAGCTTGCCTTTGTCGTGTTGTGAGGTAATCCTTTTCTCGCCGCCGCCTTTACGGGCTTCATCTCGTTTGTTCAGCAGTTCCTGGATCTCCAGGTTCCGGTCGTGTATGAAACGTTCGTTTGCCATATGGCTCAGTCGTTTTTATTTTCACATAATTCGGTAAGCACCCCGTGTGTTGATTTCGGGTGGAGGAAGGCGATGTCGAGCCCTTCGGCACCTTTCCTGGGCTTCTGGTCGATCAGGCGGACCCCTTTGGCTTCAATTTCTTTCAGCCCTTCTTCCAATCCTTTCACGGCAAAAGCGATATGGTGGATCCCTTCACCGCGTTTTTCAATGTATTTGCCTATCGGTCCTTCCGGGTCGGTTGATTCCAGCAGTTCGATCTTTGTCTGGCCTACGAGGAAGAATGCGGTCTTCACTTTCTGGTCTTTTACCTCTTCAATTCCGTAGCATTCCAGTCCAAGTACATCCTCGTAATATTTTATGCTCTCTTCAAGATCTTTTACTGCTATTCCAATGTGCTCAATATGAGTAGGTTTCATAGTTCAAAATCGTATTGTTATTTTTTTCACAAAGGTAA
>CAZXWD010000252.1:0-2365 GCA_964644135.1 uncultured Bacteroidales bacterium
GGTCAACTGTTATTTTGTCAGTTCATTCCCCACCTTTATGTCCGCACCTCATTTAAAAAACCTAATAAACTAATTACCAATCACTAATCAAAAGTTACAAGTCACCTGTTACCGCTTACTGCGGCACATATGAATATCCCTTATCTATATAACTTTCTAAATAACATTGCATCGCTCCCATCTGGCACTGTTTTGGTGAAAGGGCTATTTCTTGAGAGGATTTAACATTAATATTAACTTTGCAAACCTTTCAGTGTCATCAAAATGATCTTTCAAAATAAACCGTTTAAAAATGAGTGAAAACACAGAAAAAGTCCAGTGCCTGATCGTCGGATCAGGACCGGCAGGATATACAGCAGCTATTTATGCCGCAAGGGCTGATCTTCATCCTGTCATGTATGAAGGAATACAACCCGGCGGACAACTTACCACCACAACCGACGTAGAGAACTATCCCGGTTATCCCGAGGGGATCACAGGCCCGCAGATGATGGAGGAATTCAAAAAGCAGGCACAACGTTTCGGAACTGATGTCAGGTTTGGCATCATTACAGATGTTGATCTTTCCAACAGGCCTTTCAAGGCAGTAGCCGATGATGGAAAGACTATCGAAGCCGAAACCCTGATCATTGCAACAGGAGCCACAGCAAAATACCTGGGCCTTGAATCGGAGGAAAAATTCATGGGTGCGGGAGTCTCAGCCTGTGCAACCTGCGACGGTTTCTTTTATAAAGGCAAGGACGTAGCTGTTGTTGGTGGTGGGGATACAGCCGCAGAAGAGGCTACCTACCTGGCCAAGCTCTGCCGGAAAGTCCACCTGATACACCGCAGGGATGAGCTCAGGGCTTCAAAGGCTATGCAGAAAAGGGTTTTCAATACCAAGAACATTGAGGTACACTGGGACAGCATAGTGAAGGAAATAGTGGGCACGGAAGAGGGGTTCAACAAGGCAGTGACCGGAGTGATCATTGAAAATAAGAAAACCGGTGAACAAAAAAAGCTGGATATTGAAGGATATTTTTCGGCCATAGGCCATAAACCCAATTCTGATATGTTCAAAGGGGTTCTTGACATGAATGAAACAGGTTATATCCTGACCAGGTCTGACTCTACCGCCACTAACGTGGAAGGTGTTTTTGCCTGTGGGGATGTCCAGGACTGGACCTACCGCCAGGCAGTGACGGCTGCCGGAACGGGTTGCATGGCCGCTCTTGAGGCAGAAAGGTACCTTGCAGCACAGGAATAAGAATATATTTTTTTACATGACAGGCAGTCCTTACAGGGGCTGCCTTTTTTTATTTTCTAATTGTTTTCATTTCACCTTTTATCTGCCCTTTTATTATATTTATGCCCTGTGAAAAGCGAAGAACGCCAGAGGTCAATTGTCAGGACTTCCTGGATCAGTGTGATCGGAAATGCCCTGTTGTCTGTGTTAAAGATAACCGCAGGCATTATTTCCGGCAGCCTTGCGGTACTGGCCGACGGTGTTGACTCAGCTTCTGATGTTGTTGCTTCGCTCATAACCCTTTTCACTGCCAGGATACTCGGAAGAAAACCTAACATAAAATATCCTTATGGCTACGAGAAAGCTGATACCATTGCTACAACTGTTTTGTCGTTTGTTATATTCTTTGCAGGGGCACAGCTCGCCATTTCAGCCATAGAAAGGGTATTCTCAGGTGAACAGAGGGAACTTCCCGGGATGATAGCAATTTATGTAACTGTTATATCCATTTTCGTAAAGATACTTTTGGCAAGGATCCAGTTACGGGTAGGGAAAAAGGTGGAAAGCTCGATGCTGCAGGCCAACGGCAGGAACATGCAGAATGATGTGGTCATTTCTGTTTCGGTACTGCTCGGACTTTTCTTTACTTATGTACTTGAGCTCCCTATCATAGATTCAATAACGGCATTACTGGTTGGCATTTATATTCTTTATATTGCTGTAAGGATATTCCTGGCCACGAACCTGGAACTTATGGATGGTGTTGATGACCCCGGGATATACAAGAAGGTCTTTAAAGCCGTTTCAAGAGTGAAGGGAGTGCACCGCCCGCATAATGTTAAGATCAGGAAACAGGGATACCGGTACCTGATAGCTGTTGACATTGAGGTGGAAAGCGGGATGAGCGTTAAGGATGCCCACGGGCTCGCTCATAAGGTGGATGATGAGCTCAGGCAAGAGATCGAAAATATATACGATATCCTGGTTCACATTGAACCTTACGGAGACGATATCCCTGATAAGCGTTACGGTGTTTCCCAGGAAGACATTGATGAGGAATGAACAATGAACAATGAACAATGAACAATTAATAATTAATAATGAGTTCCCTCCGAAAAGTCTCTTTTAATTATTTGTAAA
>CAZXWD010000253.1:0-2355 GCA_964644135.1 uncultured Bacteroidales bacterium
AGCGCCAGTTTTATCGATACCGTGATCTATCCCAATGATACGATCTTCCTTTCTTTCAGGGTCAGGATCCCTACTGATGCCAGTTCGGAGCACAGCCACAAGATCTTTTTTCACGCCTACGATGAAAACAACAGGGCCCTTGCAGAAGATATCTGCCTGGTATATCCTGAAACATTCCATAACTGGGATCTTGAGGTCCAGGATAAGCGAATGTTATTCTATCCTGGCAGCACGGTGGGCCAGGTGCGGCTTTTACTTCAAAATAAAGGAAATGTCACGGAAACAATTAGCCTGAGCCTTGAACCGGACCGGAAGCTCGAGATCATATCCGATACTGATATCGATGATGTGCTTTTCAACCAGTACGAATTGTCGCCGTACGAAGATACACTGATCACTTTCAAAGTGAAGTATAAGTTTTCTGAAGAAAGGGTGTTCGACATTGCACGCGTCAAGATCGATGCATTTACTGAAAATGAAAAGATATACAGGGCGGTAATGATCGAAAAATATACAGATGAATTTGCGCCTTTCGAAATAGATAAAGACCTGCCGCATCAGGCAGAAGTGGGTTTCAGGGTATTCAAGAACAGCAAGGAGTTTCTACCTTACTTAAAAACAAAAGGTAAGGTGAAGTTTAAGAATGAAAGCTCATTCAGGTACAATTTTAATTTCTATGAGTTAACCGGGAATGAGAACCTGGTCAGTAACAGTTATTATAGCCTTATTTATCAAAGAAAGAAGTTCAGGGCCGGTGTGGGCGCATTCAGCTCTGAACTCGGGCGGAACCTTTACAGCAGGAATGCTGTTATGCTGAACAATGTATTTGAGATCGGGAATTTGGTGGATATCGAGGGGTTTGTTTCGCAAAGCTTCCTTGATCCCAAGACCAGCGCTGCCGTTGGATATGTTTTCAAAAAGGGGAAATTCACCCCTGAAGGATCCATAGCTTACGATCTCGATGGAAACAGGAATATAAACACAGGTACTTTTTTGTTCCGGACCAACCTGCTGCCCCTTTTTAAGAATAATTACCTGAATGCCAATATCTATGCCTACCATGAATACCATTACAATACGAATCCTTACACATTGTCGGGCATTGCCTGGGATATTAACTATATTACCAAAATTGGTAAAATTGTTGATCTGAGACTGACTAACAATTACGGGTCGCCGAATATCCCGGGAAACCAGATGGGCCTTCTGGGGTTCAGGGTGCACTCGAATTTTGCCACCGGCAACAAAAAGCGTTATTTCACTGCCTCATACAATAACCTTTCAAGGAAATATTACCTGCACAATTACATGGGCGAACAGCAGGAAGATAATTATCTGCATGATGAATATGCCAGTTTTTTCTATCATGCACAGACTAACCCGATGCATTTATGGTATGCCGGCCCCAGCTTTGAGCTGTACAATTCGTTCAGGCCGGCCATAAGGATAAATGAACCCGACCAGGAATACCGTGCAAGGAAGATCCGCATAGAATATAAATCGCTCCTTGCGAAGAAATTTTCCCTCTGGCTGAAAGCAGGCCTGACTGATATTTATATCAAGGAAGGGGAAGAGACAGAAAAGCTGAAATATGATGTGCATCTGGCCCTTGGTTATGGGCATGAAGGTTACGGTGTTTTTCTGAGGTACGATTTTGGCCCCATGGTCAACACCGGCCTTTACCAGTACCCTGGCGATGCGTTGAACCACAGTGTTTCTTTCGGCCCCAATATCATGGGCTCCTATTTCAAAAAAAGGGTTTCGTTGCGATTAAGCGCCAATATGATCTACAGGATCGACCTTGAATATGCACTTTTGAATGTAAACCCGATGTTAGAGGCTTATCTTCTCAGGAACTGGTATGCTATTTTAAAAGGAACTTACACCTGGGGACAGCAACAATACTACGATATTTCAGTTGAAAACTCACATTATTACCTTGAGTTCGGCATAAAAAAGAGATGGGGACGTACCGATATGAACCAGTGGCAGAAAGAGGCCAAAAGGCTCAGGATTGTTTTTTATAAAGACGATAACGGTAACGGTGTGAGGGATGACGGTGAGGGCGGCGTGCCACTTGTCAAAGCTAACCTAAAGCTTACCACATCTCTCGATGAATATGAGAATTTCAAGTTCCCTGTTGACCTTACCTTGCTTTCCAATGATAACGGAATGGTTACTTTCAACAGAATACCTAAAGGGTTCTATGAACTTTCGATCCTGCCCCTGGCCGATCTGCAAGAATACTTCTTTGTGGATCGGAATATCGGCCAGCTTGAGATAATGCAAAACACGAGGCTTGAGATACCTTTCAGAAAAGCAAACAGGATTGAAGGGACCATAAACCTGAAAAGA
>CAZXWD010000254.1:0-2335 GCA_964644135.1 uncultured Bacteroidales bacterium
GATAGATATTTTTCATGAGCCAGTTTAGCCAGTTCTTCCCGGTTCTCTTTCGGAATCGGGGATTCACCGGGTGATACGAACAAACTTACGGTAGCGATCTCATTGGGTATAAATGCAAGTTTCGAAACGCCCTGCCAGTCTTTATCATTGAACAATTTATCGGCTTCCCTGCCTGTGCCCATGATTATCCCGACAGTCGCCCCCAGTGCAGCCGCAAGCCGGTATTCCATTGCACTGATCCTCCCTCCGTTCATTCCCAATAACTTAACATCCGAAGGATTGACACCAGCCTTCAGCAGATCAAACCAGGAGTGATGCAACTGTTCCTGTGAAAAAGTTCTGTCACTACATTTAATAACTTCATCGTAGTGATCGCTTACGGAATCTTCAGAAGACAAGTGTGTGGGTATATATCCCAGAAGGTAGATATTGTTTCCCGCATTCTTCAGTTCAGCTACAACCTCACCGATCAAACCGGGTATCCCGGCAGTGGTTCCGCCTGATATAATAAGACCCTCATAGTTTTGCAGGGTGTTTTTGAGGAGTTTAGCCACTTCAGCCAGATCAACATCCTTCATATCTGAGGCACCCCCTGCAATGATCAGCACATTTTTACTTTTCTTGATTTCAGGCATCTCTTTTTCAGGATACCGCTCTTCAAGATATTCCATGGCTTTTTCATCACCCTTCACTGCATCTCCCAACCTGAAAAGTGTTCGGATATGATCGATCTTTTCATTTTCATCCGGCATGGCGATGAGGTTCAACCAGTCTTCTTCCTTAACAAGGGTACCGGCCGTTGAAAAATGGTCCTTATCCATAAAATGTCTTAAACCTCTTGCATAGTGGCCATAAGCACTATCATAATCTTCTATCAGTACCGACAACCGGCCTTTCGTGAAATAGGCCTTCGGCAATTCTACCCCGGCTTGAATATGTTGTGAACAGATATCAATAGCCTCACTGATCAACAGCTTGAATTCTTCAGGGATATCAATGTCAGTGCCCCTGGATAACTTATGGCCCAGCGACTCTGCCAGGTAATAAGGGTTCTTTGGCTCATACGACAGTGATTCAAAATACAGATCCCTGACTTTTTTCCGCTTGTCGCTCATTATTTCATATGATCGGGCCAACCTTGTCTTCGCCAGTGCCTTTATGGAAGAAAGCCTGTCCTCATCAAGCACCAGGCAGGAATTTTCGGTGTTACATTCATTCAAAACCATAGTAAAGAATTCCTGTCCTTTCCCGTATTCATCAGATCCCGGATTATCTTTATAAGCCTCACAATAAGCCGTGCCCAACTCTATCAGAAGGTAAGGTCTTTCAACGAACACCTGATTCACATATGGCTCCAGCCGCTTGATAATATCCTTGTAAGCCGTGAGTTCTTTCTCCCTTGGAGTATTCTTGTCATCTTCATCGAAATGTGCCATTAATGAAATCAGCCTGGCAAGTTTTAACGCTGTTGCAGGTTTTTCATCAGGTTGGGTTTCATAGAATAAGATGCTTTCAAGTATCTCTATTTCTGATTTGATTTCATCCCGCGTCATGTAAGCGCTGTAATTCAGAAAGAAATTATCAGTCCTGTCCACCACTTCTGAGAACTTTTCATCTCCCTCTTCCAGCAGTGCGGCAAGTATTGCAGAATTCCTTCTTATGTCGTCGGGCAGGTCCACTTTTCCTTTGTAAGTCCGGTCGTGGAGCATGTCAGACCATGCATGTTGCAGGATAGTCTTAACCTGTATTTCAGCTTTCTTCTTATAGATCTTATCAAGATCCTCTTCATGCTTGACATAATTATGACCAGGCTTTAATTTGACTATATAATGAATGGAGAGATAGCCGAACTGGTTATCGCCCAGCCTTTTCTGGACATCTTCCTTTTCGATCACCTCAAAGTTTTTCTCAATGAATGCATTCACCCATTCTACCTGTTCCCTGGTATGTAAGATTATCCGGGCGCCGCAGAGATCCCCAAATTGGTTTATAGGGTCTGGATATTGTTTCTTTTTCCGGATCGCCTTTTCAGTAAAACTGGATATTGTTTTGACGCGCGTTTGGATGATAGAATGAGGCAGATAGACTTTGCAAGCGTCATTCAGATAATTATCAAGTATCTCCGCGTAACTTTTATACTCACCGAAGGATTGTTTATACAGTCTGATCTGTTCATCCAGATAAGTGACCTGGCCCTTTTTCATGGTTTTGGGTAGTATGGTTTCACTGTAAATATATACATCAATTTAATGGATTGCAAGTCAAACCCTGATAAATGCCCGGGTTAGTATTCTCAAAACCGGCGTTTTGCGATTAGGTCAAGGGGGAGAAAATA
>CAZXWD010000255.1:0-2329 GCA_964644135.1 uncultured Bacteroidales bacterium
ATTTCAAGCAATTGATTATTTGGCAAGAGTCTAAAGATTTGGCTGTTAGGATATATCAGTTAAGTAATAAAGGTAAACTATCAAAAGATTTTGGTCTAAGAGATCAAATAAGAAGAGCTGCAGTGAGTGTTCCCTCAAATATTGCTGAGGGAGAGGAAGCCGGTTTTAATAAACTGAGCATCAGATTTATGCATATCGCAAAAGCATCCCTTGCTGAGTTATTTACCCAAATACAGATTGCTCAGGAAATAGGTTATTTGGAGGATACTGATTATAATGAAGCTATGAGTATGATTGAAAAGATATTAAAACAATTAAAGTGTTTGATCAAGCACCGCCAACAATTTATTAAATTATAACTAGTTGCACAAACACCCCAGTACCTAGCACCCAGTACCCAGAACCCTGAACCTGCTTGACAATAGAGACAATTTGACAATAGTGACAATAACCTAACAGCCATCAGCCAAAAGCTAAAAGCCATTAAACTTAGAACTCAGAACTCAGAACTTAGAACTCCCATCACCTAAAACCCAACATTAAACCCCGCTTCAAGCGTTGTGTTGATGCCGCGGAAGAGGGGAGGGGTGAACTTGTTGAGGTAGTTGGGGACGATCGACCTGTTCTCTTCAAGTTCCTTTAGCCCGCGGATGTCGCTGTACACTACCCCCAGGTAAACGTAGGCGTTGTTGACCACCTCGTAGCGGGCTTTCAGGCCCAGCACACTCTTCTGCCAGGTGATGATCTCCATCACGGGCACTTCATCGGCAGGTGTGAATTCTCCATACTTTTCGTCGTTCCCGTGCTGTGCGAAGTTGTAGAAGGCATCGATGGTGAGGCCCCTTATGGGCTTGTACTTGAGGGCAAGGTAAAGGTCGCGGGAATTGTCGCTCATGTAATGGCCCAGGTTGTAGCTGTTCGACTCGAAAGTTGTGGTAGAGATGTAGTGCTGGTAGGTCATCGGAAGGGTGAAGGTGTACTCGGTGATAAGGCTGAGGTTCCTTACGGGCCAGTTGCTGAGCCTGAAACCACCCTTGTAGCTGATGAAATTGTGGGCTTCCTTTTCGCTGATCCTTGATATTGAAAACTCATCTATGAATACCGAAACGAAAAGGTGCAGGTGCTTCAGGTTCCTGGAGCTGATGTCGAAGAACATCTGGGAGTTCTGGCCGGTGTTGTTGGCAGTGGAGTTCAGGGTATGGTCAACCGACTTGTAGAAAAGAAAGGGCACCAGGTAGGCGGCCTGGACACCGATATCGCTGTAGACTATTGAATTACCAAATGAAAGGTTGAGATGCTTTACCGGGGTGAAGGTGAACATATTGGCTGCGATGTACTTGCTGTGGAACACTTCACGGTAGGTGTCGCCGTCCCAGTAAGAGCGGGTGCTGTCGATCACCTCGGAAACAAGCCATCCATGGATGTAGTTGAACTCGAACCATTTTACCGGTTTCAGGTGCAGTTTGATATGGGCAATGGAGGGTGTCCTGCCGCTGAAGATGTTCGAACCGTAGTAGCTGTTGCCCCAGGTGAAGTGGTCTTTCACCACGCCCACTGATCCCCATTTCCACGATGCCATCAACCCGCCGCGGGCCTCGCTGAAATCCACGCCGCCGCCGGGCACCCCTTTGATGGGCACACCCTGGCGCTGCACAAAATATTCGGGCGCCGAGAGCCACTGGCTTTCGCGGTTGTCGCGCAGGCTGCTGTACAGGCCGATATTCTTGGTGATGTACCCGAAACCTTCCAGCCCGCCCCAGCGGTGGGTGGCGGTGCCGTTCTGGTTGGTAAAATATGTGATTCCCCATATGGGCCGCACCGAAAGGGCAAAGATGCTGTCGCGGTAATGCACCCCTATGGGGTCGAGAGAGGTGGCAATGTGGTCTTTTTTCGGGAAAATGTTGCCGGGCTTCATTCCTGTAGTATTGTATTCCAGCTCAAGGCGGTAATCCTTCAGGTAAAATTCAATATCCCTTACCTGCCTTGTGGTCAGCTCATCCCTTTGCTCAAGTGCTTCCGTAAGCTTTTCGGCAATAAAGGCCCTGGAATAAGGCTTCACCACCGAATTTACCTGAATGACCTTCTCTGCCGCAAGCTCATCGAGGAGGTCGTAGATGGCGGAGCGGGAGATGTGTTCATATACTGTTTGCCCGCTCCCTGCCAGTACCGAAATGACAAGGATTATCGTGAATATTTTTTTCATGGAGTAAAGATAAGAAGATAAGAGGATGAACAATTAACAATGAACAATGAGCAATGGTTGATCAATGAAGAGGGAAGACGGGAGGACGGGAAGACGGGAGGACGGGAAGACGGGAGGACGGGAAGA
>CAZXWD010000256.1:0-2282 GCA_964644135.1 uncultured Bacteroidales bacterium
TCTTTTCAACAGAACTTTCCCTCAGCCGCAATTACAGGTATGCTTTTTCTGCAGGGATAACCTATTTCCCTGCCGACCACCTCAGCTATGCACTTCAGTACAGGCAAAAGCAGCAGGGTTATGTCAATTTCAACAGCAGCAGCAAATTCAGGACTTCCAACGGCACCCCTGAGGAAGGCATATACCTTGGCATCGACCTGGAGGCTGCTGCCGGTATCCACCTCAGTGGTTCCATCAACTACGCAAGGGTGAAATGGATCCGCAGCCTCACCAGCCGGCCTTCATCAGAGATCAGGGCGGTTTTGAATGCTGCTTTCCAGTTAAGTGATGAAGTTATGCTCACCCTCAGGTACAGCCGTTTCAGGAGGCCGGAAGAAAACAAAGAGGGATTCAGTTATCTCCGGAGGTACATTCTCACCGATCATAACAACCTGAAATTCAGGCTGGAACTACAACCTACCGAGACCTTCCGCATCCGCCCTGCCCTTCTCAGCAATTTCAACGGGATCAACAATATTCTGAAGGGTGATGGCCTGATGATGGCGCTAGACCTATTGTACGATGCCAGAAACACGCCCTTTTCCGTCAGGCTGCGGGTTGCCACCTTCCGCACAACTGACTATGATTCAAGGATCTATCTTTACGAACACGATGTTTACGGTTCGATGGGCATGCCACCCTGCTACGGCTCCGGGCACAGGGCTTACCTTGTTTGCCGGTATGGCCTCCCGGGGAGAATGGATATCTGGTTTAAAGCGGGTACTTTTTATTTTACCGACAGGAATGTACTGGGATCGGGCTACGACCGGGCAGAAGGAAATAAAAAGATCGACGTGAAGCTGCAGTTGAGGCTGAGGCTCTGATCAGAACATCTTCTGGCGCTTGATCAGGTAAGCCTGGAGCACCTGGTCGAACCCCTTGTTGATATCGGCCTCGATGAAATCGATGTGGTACTGGCCGCACTTCATCTCAAGCTCCTTTGTAAAGACGCTCATGTTCTGCCGGTACACCTCCCTAACCTGCTGCGGGTTCAGCTTGATCTCCCGGTCCGATTCCATATCGATGAAACGGTAGGGCCGGTTGTCAAAATCAAATTCGATCTCTTTCTGTTTTTCAGTCACGTGGAACAGCACAACCTCATGCTTGTTGTGCTTCAGGTGTTGCAGGGCTGAAAAAAGCCCTGTCATATCGCTTTCCGTGTCGAACATGTCGCTGAAAAGCACCACCAGCGACCTCTTATGGATCTTTTCGGCAATCTCGTGCAGGGCTTCAGTGGCAAAAGTGGGCCTTTTCACGTCGGTGCCTATGGGCCGGAGCATCTTCTCAAGTTCAGAATAGAGATATTTGTGGTGCACCGAGCTTGAGCGTGCCCGGGTAGTCAGCTCCACGTTATTTGCAAAGACGCTTACCCCCACGGCATCGCGCTGCCGCCTGAGAAGGTTCATGATGGAGGCCGCTGCATAGATCGAAAAAGTGATCTTGTTGGGCTTGTCGGGGGAAGGCTCTTTTATGACAGGGAAATACATCGACGAGGAATTGTCGATGATGATCTGGCACCGCAGGTTGGTCTCTTCCTCGTACTTCTTCACGTACATCCTGTCGGTGCGGCCATAAAGCTTCCAGTCGATGTGCTTGGTGGATTCGCCCGGGTTGTAGAGGCGGTGTTCGGCAAACTCTACCGAAAAACCGTGGTACGGGCTTTTGTGGAGACCCACGATAAAGCCCTCCACTACCTGTCGTGCCAGGAACTCCAGTGAGCCGAACTGCTCAATCCTGTTTCTGTCTATTGAATGATCCATATAGTTACGTCAACCCTGTATAACAAAAACGCAGGAACACCAGCAAAGGTATTCCTACGTTGTTGTTTATTTTTCTGAGGATCTTAAAGCTGTGCTTCCAGTTTGCCAACGAGCACCTGCTTGGGCACAGCGCCCACCTGTTTGTCGACAACATCACCGTTCTTGAAGAACAGGATCGTAGGGATGTTCCTGATCCCGAATTTCATAGTGATACCGGGGTTATGGTCAACGTTTACCTTGCCAACTACCACTTTTTCGCCGTAGTCCTGGCCTATCTCTTCCACGATGGGCCCTACCATGCGGCACGGTCCGCACCATTCTGCCCAGAAGTCAAGGATGACGGGAACTTCTGATTTTACGACCTTTTCCTCGAAATTAGCGTCAGTTATTTCCAAAGCCATGATAATGAGATTTAATTATTCAGTTTTATGAACGGCAAAAATATAATTTATTTTCCATACGGCATGTTTTTTCGGGTGGCAG
>CAZXWD010000257.1:0-2267 GCA_964644135.1 uncultured Bacteroidales bacterium
CTTTCATTTATCACTTTTTCATGCTCAGCCTTCAATTGCAGAAACTTTTCCTTAGCTTGCAGAATCTTGTCCTTTTTGATCACTTCGGCTTTCTCTTCCGCCTCCTTAATGATCTGTATGCTTCTTTTCTCAATGGCCTTTTTCAGGAAGAAGCCCGTAATCACGCCTCCGAGTGCCAGCCCGACCAGTCCTGCAATGACATAGAATATTATTCCTTCCATCATTATATTTATTTAGCGATTATGGTAAAAAAAAACCCGCAATTAATCCATGAGTTAAGGTAAACCCATTCGTACATGGCTAGGGATGCCTGGCTGATTCAAGGTTCCGCTGCCACCTGGGTGGTCCCGTCACAAAAACGGGATGCGGCCTCCTTTAGGCAGCCTTGAGCTAGACCCCTAAAGTTTACAATGTTGATTTTCCTAACTGATGTTGAATTAATGCGGGTGTATCGTAATATCTTTTTTCAAAGAACGCTTGTCTATTGCAACTCAATCAAGGTGTTCATTAACAACACTTTCCATAGCGCCAATCTTTTGATCCAAAAGCTTTAGCATCTCCGCATTATCAGCCCTGCTTTTTGAGGACGACAATGCAAAATGGAGAGCTGTCATCGCCAGAAGATCCTGTTTGTCGTTAAAGGCATAATGCTGCGAATACTCCTTGATCTGTTCATTAATCTCTTTTGCAGCTTTCCTGATGAATTCCTCATCGCCGGGGCCGGACTTCAACCTGTAAGCCCTGTCTCCGATATTTACGCTGATGGTGAATTCTTTCATGTTGAAACTGCGTTATCCTGAATTATTATTTTTTCAAAAGTGCAATACACTTATCAATCTCCCGCACAAGTTCTTCTATTCTTTTTTCCGACTCTTCAGGCCCAGAAATTTTGTGGACTGAAGAAGATACTTTTAGTAAAGTTATGTGTTTTTTGAGTTCGTATATCTGTTTTTCCTTTGTTTTTATTTCATCGATCAGCTTTTCGTTTTCTTCCCTGAGCCTTTTATTCTCTTCCATTGACCGGCTGTGCAGGCCTGCTAAGTCACCTATTTTCTTCTCGAGTCTTCCCAGCCTTTCTTCAAATCCTTCCATCAATAGTAAAAGTTATACAGGAAGATAACGCACAAATTTAATCAAATTCCTGACAGTTAACAAATAAGGTTAAACAATATCTTACGGCAATTTTTTCAGTCAGTTCTCTTCAGTATTATATGCCCGATGCGGCAATCAAGGCAGCGCTTAAAATTGCAGAACTGCGTCTTCAGTTCAATGAGTGACTGGGAATCAGCGGCGTGATCCGGCTTTAGGCCCAGTTCGGAAAAATACCTTGTGATACTGTTTTCTTCGGCCTGAATATCATACAAAATCTCAGTCAATTCTTCAATTTTATCGTTCCTGCCTTCCAGCCTGCTCCTCAGCACCGAAAACGGAAGCAACAGGTTGATCACTATTTTATTTGCCAGACCGGAGCCTATGGAAACCTGGTGTTTCTTTGTTTTTTTGCCAAACAGGAAGTGCTCCTTCCAGTAATCACTTACTTCAACCCTGAATATTTCTTTTATTCGCTTGGAATCCTTATGCAAAAGTGCGCCGCACCATCCGGTGCCTTCCTTGTGGATCAGTGAAGCCAGTTGTGCCAGTCTGATGGTAGGAAAATTAACCGGCCTCAGTCTCATATATTTCCAGAGATGGCCTTCAATTGGCTCAAGTCCATACTTACTCTTGAGGTATTCATATTCTTTCCTGATCATCCGGGGATATTTTTCCCGGAATTTTCCTTCGAGCATCCCCGCCTGTCCGAACAACAGGGCCTCAATACAGATAAGATCAGACCTGGCAAATTTAATTGCCCTGACAGGGATGGACTTACCCGTAAGTTCGAAAGGGAGTTTATTGACCTTAAATCCGAAAACCCTGAAAAGATTCACTACAAAGACCTTTTCCAGGTCCATATCATGATCCTTAAGCTCTTTCTCAAGTATTTCCACCTTTCTTTCAAGGCGCCCTGCCAGCAGTGCTTCTTTCCAAGCGGTAATATGAATCGGATCAACAGCGGAGATCATGTCCTGGCAGGGAATGCCCGCCCTGTTCCTTATTAGGTACCTGTATAGCTTATAAGCTTTGACCTTCAGATAGTTTCTGAGCTCCAGAACGGGTATTTCAGAACCGTCCCGGTTAAATACCTGTTTATCATTATTAAAAACAACATGAAGGATCACATTGTCGTATGCCTCATCTTTTTGGTGCCCGTGCCTGTACCAGTCGGA
>CAZXWD010000258.1:0-2260 GCA_964644135.1 uncultured Bacteroidales bacterium
GAGAGACCAGGACATGATCCAGGATAATCCCCTCGAAAGCAAATCTTATGAATTTATCTTTGAGAACGGAGGATTCCCTTGTCCGGGAATGGAAACAGTTGATTATGAAGGACAGGAATATGGTACCATCCAGATCTCAGATCAATGCTGGTTCAGTGAAAACCTGAATGTCGGCGAGTTACTTAGCTCCGGCTTTACCATGACCAATAACGAGATCATCGAAAAGTATTGTTACCTCGATCTGCCTGAAAATTGTGACACCTACGGTGGCCTCTATGAATGGAATGAAATGATGGATTATGTTTTTGAACCAGGGTCACAGGGGATCTGTCCGCCGGGATGGCACATTCCGACTGATGACGACTGGCTGGAACTGGTCGGGTTCCTCGGCGGTGACAGGGATGCCGGTGGGTTAATGAAGGAGATGGGAACAGAGCACTGGGATTCGCCAAACACAGGTGCAACCAATATCAGCGGTTTTACTGCACTTGGCGCAGGCCAGTACCAGGGGGGAGGGGTGTTTACAGACCTGAAAAAAGTTACCCTCTTCTGGTCATCCACAACATCAGGATTGCTCTTTTCAAATTACTGGCTGCTGCAGTATAATTCCACCGCAGTGGATACCGACAGCTTTGTCAGGACCAAGGGATTTTCGGCCAGGTGCCTGCGAGACGACCGGTGAATTTATTCTCAAAGCCGGTGACACTCTGTTACCGGCTTTTTTTAGGCCTCAGCTTTTTCAAGATAATTTTCTCCAGGATAGGGTTGGGTATAATTGAAACCAGCGACAGGAGGGGATTGTGATTCACATTATATACTTTCCGGGGCCTTGTAGCAGTTGCTGCTCTGTAAAGCGTGTTTGCTACCTTTTCAGCGTTTTCCGGCCGGCCGGCAAGCCGTGTGCTTATTTGGTATGACTTCTGGAACTCTTCTTCAAACAGTGAATTACCTATCGGATTCTTTACACCTTTCATCCAGTCCAGCAGACCGGTCCTGACCGCACCTGGCCTGATGACAACCACCTTTACCCCCTTCAGTGCAAGTTCCAGCCTTACAGTCCGGGCAAATGCCTCGAGTGCTATCTTGCTTATCATGTATGGTTGGAACGGGGCAACTGTTTTGACGCTTTCGCTGCTGACCATTATGTATCTGCCACCGGTTTCAATAAGATCATCAAGAAAAGTGCTGAGAAGAAGCTGATGTGAGAGGAAATTGACCTCCATGATCCTTCTGTAAACATTATGGGATGCTTCCGATACCGGGTAAGTTTCATATATTCCTGCATTGCTGATCAGGGTTTCAATCTTAATGCCTTGAGCTGAAATATCCCTATAGAGCTTATCAACTGAATCAGGATCCGTTATATCGCATTGCTGAAAATAGAATACATCTGAATTACTATAGCTGTTAAGCTTATCCTCTTTGATATCAGTTGCAACTACACGTTTTCCTTCTTCTATGAACTTTCTAACTGTGGCCAGACCGATTCCACCGGCGGCACCGGTAACAAGCACTGCTTTTTTACCTGCTTCCTTCATCAATAACCGGAGTTCATTTTAAATATAAATATACATGACAAATATACGGGGTGGAACCGATAGTTTAAGGGATTTAATTAATTTAGAAGTTCCTTTAACCAATATCAACTATATCAAAATGAAAAATCTATCCTTCTCCCTTATCCTTTTCTTAATCCTCCTCATACTCCTGAATCCATGTGCTCTCCATTCTCAGGGTCCTATAAATCTAAGAAACATTGATTCGATGAGCGAAAACGGCCAGATGGACATCCAAACTGTAAATTACGAACCGGGTGAGAAGGTCCTTGCCAGGGATGGTTGGCCCAATTACTGGGATGATTACGACCCGGGCATAGCCCCTGAAGGGGATTACCTGGCCGGGGCTGTTTTTTCGCCTGACGGATCAAAAATCTATCTCACTAACAGGTTCACTGATATGCTTACCGTTTTCGAGTGGTCCACCATGGAAGTGCTGGCAAATATCACCACAGGTGATTATCCAAGTTGTGTTGCTGCCACGGAAGATCTTATCATAGTCGGTTGCCAGTTTTCCGATCATGTTTATGTATTCGATGCTTCGGATTATTTACTGGTCGATTCCATTCCCACAGGTGAGCAGCCCTGCCGTGTGCATGTTTCACCTGAGGAAAATTATGCTTTTGCCGCCTGTGACATAGATGACGTCTGTACCGTAATCGACCTGAATTCATTGACTGTAATGAATACCATTAATGATTTTC
>CAZXWD010000259.1:0-2259 GCA_964644135.1 uncultured Bacteroidales bacterium
TATTCCGGCGCGAAATTCCTCTGCCCGTGCGCGGGAACCATCAGCCTGATGCCCGGCACCGGCTCCAACCCGGCATTCAGAAGAATCGATGTGGATACGGAAACCGGCAAGGTGAGCGGATTGTTCTAATCGTCTTTAATGAAAAATTGTAACACGATGTTACATACGGAAACGCCCGGGAATACAACCCGGGCGTTTTTTATTTGATGGTCCCCGGGAAATTCATATGGTCAATAGAAACAAAGCCAAAATTCATTTGGCAATGGCCGGGGATGGTTTTATATCCATTAGAAACAGGGTTTACCTATCTTTACAATCTCAGATTTTGGTCGCTTTTTTTAAAACAAAAACAAATAAGATACCGAAATAAAAATCAAACCCACAATATATTGCGTTCATTAATCGTAGCGAAACGTGTTAAAAAGCGATTGCATTATTCAGTAAGGGGAGGGCAACTTCGATTCCGTCAGCGACGAACTGACCGTAAGCGATCTGAATTTGTGCTTCTTCTGACATCAGATTGATGTGTCCTGCACCTTCAAGAACCTTGGTTCCCTTGTCCAGATTCGGGGTCACACCGCTGGATTCCTTTTCAGCGGCGAACGCCGAACCCGCCAACATAACTGCAACTGCAAACACGAAGCACTTTTTAATCATCTGCTGTTCCTCCTGTTTTGTTTCTTTTTTTCGATACGGAAAAGGACCATCCTTTTCGCAACCTATAATTCTTATTATTGTAAACGTTTGTGCCATATTCGGTTAACCGCTCATAGCTGAAAATACGCATTTGTTTTCTCTTTCAACGGCCAACATGTATTATTTAAAAGCGTCCCCACAAGTGATATATTATAAACATCTTGAATTATTAATAAATAATATAAATTGACAATACAGGTATCAATGCGTACAATTTGTACAAATATAACATTTCGTACTTATGGGGTGCCCACTATGCTGAAGAAAATAACGACGGCTGATGCCAGAAAAAAATTATCCAATATAATCAACAGGGTGGCATTTGGAGATGAGTCTTTCGTTCTGACTCGTCGCGGTGAACCAATGGCCGCACTGGTTTCAATGAAAGAGCTCAAACTGTTGCAGGAAATAGAGGACCAAATCGATATTGACGATGCCTGGAAAGCTAAAAACGAACCCGGCGAAGCGATCCCCTGGGAAGAGTTGAAAAAGGAACTTGAAATTTGAGTTACCGGATAGCGGTCAAAAAGTCTGCAGCAAAAGCTCTCAAAAAAATTCCAAAACCTGATAGAAAACGAATAATCAAAAAGATTGACAACCTGGCTGAAGATCTTCCGGATCCGGATACCACCAAGATGAAAGGTAACAATCCTTTTCACAAGGTCCGTACGGGCGATTATCGCATCATCTACGAAGTTCAAGAGGAGGTCCTTGTAATTCTGGCTGTCAAAGTTGGCCATCGCAAGGATGTCCACAGAAACCTACCGTAATTCTTACATTCAATTTTTTTGTTATAACGGAGGGCGTCAGTAGCCGCGGCTTTTTGCGTTCTGCTAAATGCCCTGGTTGTGGATCCGCTTTTACTGATGGGCCGTATATTCATCCAAAAGTCTGCGAATCATTTTTTGATATTGGGTGTTATATTTTTTTGCCTCTTTTTTAAAAAAGTCCACACTTGTTTTGCTTAACGCAATTGTAACCTTTACGGTTTCGTCCTTCAGCGCAAGTTCTTCCGGGGATGGAAGAAAATCGGGAATAACTTTGACCTTCCCGATGGGCTCATCCGTGTATTTGATTTTCTCTTTCATATATTCTTTTCCCTTTCCGCCAATATCCGGCGCCAATAATCCTGATTTTGTTTTTTCTGTAGGTAAATCGGACGGTCATTATTCCGTCACCGACGCTGCCAAGACAGTAATAGCGTTTCTCTTCAACACTGTGCTCAAGATCTTTAAGAATAACACGGTCAGGATCCAGAAACGCAAGTTGTGCTGAGGCAAAAGAAACGCCATGTTTTTCCTGATTTTGCCTGTCCTTATTGGCGTCCCAATCAAAATCAGATTGTTTATTCATTATTTTATATTAGGTCGGAAAAGGAAGCATGTCAATATAAAAATATGGCAATTTATATGGTTGTTTGATCCATAACGCTAAAGGTCACTGGCGTGGTGGAGTGCAGCAGAACCACGTCCAGTGCAGCGCCTTCGTTATACCATGTTATTTCAAAAAGAATTAGTGTCTATGATGAGTTTTTCTTGGTAATTCGGACAATATTTTATAATG
>CAZXWD010000260.1:0-2187 GCA_964644135.1 uncultured Bacteroidales bacterium
CGTAACTCGAAACCCGTATCGCGCAACACGCCAATCCGAATCGGCTGCAAAGATAATAAGTTTTTCAGAAAAGCAATACTATTCTTCCTCTATAACCAGCGGCTGTTCACGGTTGGCAAGATGGTATGCCGTGGCAAAGATCGACCGTACAATTTTTTCCATCCTGCCGTAAAGCAATTTCTTTGGCACGTCCCCCGTCTGGTGGTAGTCCTTGTGTGTGCCCGTAAAGAAAAAGATGCCCGGAATGCCTTCCTTTACGAAATAGTAATGGTCGGAGCCGCCGCCGCGCCTGTCGCTGTAAGTGATCTTGAAATCCAGCCCGGGAGCGGTCACCGAGGTCTGCTGCCGGGCAACCTCCACGATCTCCTTCGAACGGTAGCCCCAGCCCCAGATGTAATCAGTGTCGTCTTTGAACCGGTCGGTATAGCGTCCGATCATGTCGATGTTCAGCACGGCATATATTTTATCCAGCGGCACCGGGCTGTTTTCGGTAAAATACCGGGAGCCGTAAAGGCCCAGCTCTTCGGCCGATACCAGGAGGAAGATAACGCTCCGCTGCGGCCTGAAGCCTTCATCGGCCGCATTTTCAAAGGCTTCGGCAATTTCCATTACTGCGGCGGTGCCCGATGCATTGTCGTCGGCGCCGGAATAGACCTTCCTTCCGTCTTTGCCCAGGTGGTCGTAATGGGCCACAACTACAATGTATTCGTCCTTTCTGCCGGAGCCTTCCACAAACCCAGCTACGTTCTCGGTATTGATGTAAGAACAGTTTTTCCTGAAGTTGAGGGTTATGTTTTCTTCCTTACCTAATATTTCAGAGCCTTGCTCTTTTCCAAGGCCCTCGTGAGCCCTTAAGAGCTCCTTTTCATCCACATCGAGCAGGATGGCCGCATTCCCGGTCGTGGTATACAAACCGAAAAAATCCACGGTATCTTTGGTGTCAGGATAATCGATCCCTCTTCTTTTGCGGTTTTCCTGGTACTGTTTCTGGTACTTATTAAAATCCCGGTCTTTTTCGGCAAGGAGTATCATTCCTGCAGCGCCCAGTTCACGGGCTTTCCTGAATTTCATCCAGAACCGGCTTGCGCGTGAGACCTCGTCCGTCCCTGAAACAGCGTATTTCCCGTCTTCCCGCTCAGGTTCGCCCGAAAAGGCTATGATCACCTTCCCTTCCACATCGAGTCCTGCCAGGTCTGAATAGCTATCAGTCATTAGTCCGAAACCGCCAAAGACCGCTTCCAGGTTCTTTCTGCCCTCAAGGGGCTCGTCGAGCAACACAAAATCGTTCGGATAGTTCAGTATCTTTTGCCGGTGCGACAATTGGCCGAGGTACCAGGTGCATTTCTCAAGCCTGAATTCCTGGAACCTCTCTTCGCCGGTAATAGTCGCAACGCCAGATCTGTCAAATTCGGCTGCGATGTAATCCGCTGCCCTTTTCTGCCCTTTTTCACCGGTGAAGCGCCCTTCCATTGAATCGGCAGCTAAAGTGTAGACATGATCCCTCAGCTCTTCCTCCGTTATCGTGGAGGTGAACTGGTTAACCAGGGTTTCCTGCGCGTTTGCCCAATAAGGGAGGGCTGCCAGGGATATGGTGAAAAGGGTCACTATTTGCAGGAACTTTGTTTTCATTTATCTTTGAATATTACAGAAGTAAAAAATGAAAAGGCTTTTTGCTGCCATAAAAGTACAGCCTTCCGATGAATTTACACGGGTTTATTTCAACCTCAGGAAGGAACTCTCGTACGAAAAGATTAAATGGGTCAACCCCGATAATGTTCACATTACCCTGAAGTTCTTCGGGGAAACCCCGGAAGAAAAGATCCCCGGAATCAACAAGGCCCTGACTGCAGCATCCATTGGTGTGGAACCTTTCAGCATCAGGATTGAAAACACCGGTATTTTCGGAAGTTCTTACAGGCCTAAGGTTATCTGGTTTGGCATTGAGGACGGCGGGGCTATTTCAACCCTTGCCGGTAAAATTTTCGGGGAGCTTGAAAAAGCCGGCTGGGAAAACGACAGGCAGAATTTCGTGCCCCATCTTACCATAGCCCGTATCAAGCATTTAAAAGATAAAAAACGTTTCCAGCAGGTTATCGACCGGTTCAGGGATTCATTTCTTCAGGAATCTGACGTCACCTCTTTCTACCTTTTCGAAAGCATCCTCCATCAAGACGGTCCGGAGTATAA
>CAZXWD010000261.1:0-2174 GCA_964644135.1 uncultured Bacteroidales bacterium
TCCAGCCTTAAAAGCTGCTCCTTGGCCCCGGCGTATAAGGCTATGAGGGCAAGGAAGAACGCAACAAAGAACTTGATGATCTCGATCTTGGTCCGTCCGTCGGTGAACTTCTTGCTGCCTTCCTGTATTTCCAGGTCTTTTTTATGATAAGCAGTTTTTCCGTCCTTAAGCTTGACGGGCTTACCGTTATGGTCATAAAAAGTGACCTTGAATTCAGCCTCCGACTGTTTGCGGAAATAATGGGAGATCTCCCAGCCGTTCTCTTTCCCGATGTAGCCGAAGTCCCATTCACAGGTGAAGACCTTTCGGGCCGAACAGGCATTGAGACTCCGGTCCTTGAACTGAACCTTAAGGAATACAGGCTGGTTTTGCCTGGGCATGGATGATGGGGATATTTCAATGGTAAAAGCACTCTCGCCAAGGGCCTTGATTATGTCTTCAACATAAACATCCTCCTCGAACTCCTTCCGGAACTGGCGAGCCAGGTTGAGCGCATACCAGGTCCGGTTCCTCAGGTTCTTGATGAACTCTTTTTCGCGCTTCTCCATCCTTTCGCGACGCCCTTCATACTCTTCCCATATCTTAATGTAATGCCTCAGCACAACCAGACGCTCGATCGAAGAGCTTAGCCAGTGATAATGTTCCGGTTGTATTTTTTCCTTTTCGGTGTATTTGTTCTTATCAGCATTTATCAGTTTCAGAAGATCTTTAAGCGGTTCCTCCAGTTGCCTGTATTTTTCAGAATCTTTGATATCCGCATAAATTCCTATAAGGTGTTTCACATCCCTGGCAAGGTTCTCTTCCAGGGCGCTGTTCTCGAGCGACATGCTTTTCAGTTCGTCAATGGCTTTTTTGATCTTATCTTCTGCCTGGTGGAGGTCATCTTCCCGGGGAGCGGGGATCTTCAGAATCTCGCTCGCATCCCCGATCATCTTTTCAACTTCATCCATTATCTTTACCGGTGCACCGCTGGCCTTTCCCTTGAAGTCTTCGAACAAGCGACTCACAATATCAAGTTCCTGCACCACTTCAACCCTTTTATCAAGCAGGTCTATCTCAGCACGGTACCCCTGGAATGCTGCTGTTGAATTCGGGTTCAGCGACTTGGTGTTACCTACCAGCTCGTTAAGCCGCATCCTTTCAACCAGTATGTTGACCCTTAGCTCCGACTCAACATAATTGGAAATGGGACGTATTTTACCAGCAATCTTGTTAAGCCGCTTCTTGAGGTCTATCCGTCTCAGCCTGTTGGGTATCCAGAGGTTCAGGAAAAGTGATGCTGCGCCGCCTGCAAACAGGACCGTGAAGATTATGATAGCGCTTAAAACGGTTTTGGCAGTATATGAATGGTGCTGAAGCCGTATTTCTACCGGTATTGTTTTCGATGGAGTTTTAATATCAAGTCCGCTTTTCGAACGGTAGGTAAATACAAGATTGGCTTCCTTCACTTCATCTTTGAAAAGCCCGGAAAAACCGGAACCAAAAAACTTTTCAGGCATTTCAAGTTCAACGGGAGTATTACCCGAAGCCTTGCAGATGATCCCTGAATCGCTGATATAACCGTCGGGATCCCTTATGTAAAGCGATAGATCGATCAGGTAATCATAATCGTCTTCATTTTTTATGAAGATAAGTCCGGGGGCGCCTTTTTTGAAGGATATTTCCGGTGAATTGGGGTTGGCGGCATCGAGCGAGAGATTCAGGGGAATTTCGCCACTTATGATGGTAATGTCAGATATCCCGGTATCCCCGTTCAGTATCCTCGCCCGGTATTCACCAATCCTGTTGAAGCCGTCGATGCGTGCTACCAGAGTGATAATGGCGCCCGGACCGAGAATACCGGTGTGTACCGGGCTGAAATTGTCCTGTCCCTGCAGGCTGAACAGCACCCTGGCCGGAGTGGTCTTCCCCGATGTTGAATTGATGATCTTATCGGACGAAAGCATAAGGTCGACCGTTTCTTCCGTTTCATTGCGGAGGCTAATCAGTGTGGTCCCTGCTTTCGTTCCATCATCCACCATAATGACCGGCTCATCGCCGATTACTGATATTTCCTGTGCATTGATCGTGACAGGTCCGCAGACTATGACTGTGGCAATAATACAGGCTATAATTCTTTTCATGGTTCAGTTTCAAATTGGAGAAATAAAGATAGCAAATTTCATGGCGGCATG
>CAZXWD010000262.1:0-2144 GCA_964644135.1 uncultured Bacteroidales bacterium
ACAATGAAAAGCTCGGGGGCCTGGAAGCTTCGAGCAGAAGGCCAGCAGCTAAAAGTTGAGCGAAGCGAAATCCGCCGCAGGTGGACCAACAGCCATTAAAACTCATAACTCAGAACTAACTGCCAACTGCCTACTTTGCTTTTAACCGCAGAGGTAACAGAGAAGGCACAGAGGACACAGAGAATCCATCAGCCATCAGCCAACAGCCATTAAAACTCAGAACTTAGAACTCAGAACTTACTGACGACTGACTTCCCCTCTTCACGTTCTATCTCACCGCTTTCCTCTTTCCCTGAAAAAGAAAACCACTGCAGCCTTGTACTTGTCAACTTCCCTGGCTGTGCCGATCTTCACGCCACGGGCATCGCGCACATCACCGTCATCTTCTATCTTGCCGATCTTGACGCCACGTGAATCCCTTACTGTTCCATCATCTTCCACAGAGCCCACTTTCACGCCCCTGCTGTCGCGGATGTCGCCGTCGCTTTCAATGCGGAACTCTTTCACTCCCCTGCTGTCGCGCACATCGCCGTCTTCCTCGAAGGTGCCGGTCTTTACTCCCCGGCCGTCACGCAAGGTGCCGTTCTCTTCCAGCTTACCGACCTTTACGCCTCGTTCGTCACGGATCTCCTGGGCATTGGTTGAACAGGTGAAGAGGGAAAAAAAGATTAAGAGAAGAGCTATGGGTAAAAGGTATTTCATGATTTGTTTTTATCGGAAAAAGATGCAAAATGAGTGCCAGAACTCGTCCTTAATGGTGAAGGAGGATCTTCCGGGCATACAACAACGCAGCCTTGTCAGTAAGGAACGGGGTGCCGGGACCCGTCCCTGCGCTTATTGAGCACCGCATCGCATTCAAAGAGGAGCAGCACAGGCCCCGGCCTTTCCGTCCGCTTAATTTCCGCTCATGGTGCAAGTATAAAAAGCGGCGTTGCAACCTATTTGCATTGTGAATATTTTTTCGGGGATCACAACAGGGTTATATGTATATTTGAAAGTAGAGGTAAGCATTTTCCTCATAAGGAAATTATTCCATAACCCCCAAAACTGATTCAGATGCCAAGGAACAAAAATGCGCTTATCCGCTACAGGATCATCAACAGGCTTTTAAGGAACAGGAAGTATGTAAGTCCGGAAGAAATGATGGAGGCCTGCAGGGAAGTGCTGGATAAAGACATAAGCAAGCGTACGCTCGACAACGACCTGAGCGCCATGCGCTACGACAGGGGACTCGGGTACGATGCCCCCATAAGGTATGATTACGACCGGAAAGCCTATTATTATGAAGACCCTGATTATTCCATCGACAGGCTTCCCCTGAACGATGAGGAGCTGAGCTCGCTTTCTGCTGCTTCGGTGATGCTTGAACAGTTTGAAGACATTGAGCTTTTCAGTGAAGTGAGGGGTGCGATAGAAAAAATAGTCAGTACGATGAAGATAAGGGGTACCCGCAAAGACAACATGGAGATCGATTTCATAGAGTTTGAAAAGATACCCGTGGTAAGGGGCAGGGAGCATCTGCCAAAACTCATAGATGCCATTGACCACAAAAGAGTGGTTGAGATCGAATACCAGAAATTCGGTTCGCAGTATGCCATGCAATACTTTGTCCATCCTTATTTACTGAAGGAATACCGCGGACGCTGGTACCTGATAGGTTACAACGAATACTGGGACGAAGTGCGTGTTTATGGCCTCGACCGCATAAACGGCATCGTTGCCAAGCACAGGAAAAAATACCGTGAGAGCGGGATTTCACCTAAGGAGTATTTTGAAAATGTTATAGGCATCACAGCTTTTGAAGATACCGACCCGGTAAAAGTAAAGCTCCGGTTCAGTCCGCACCAGGCCAATTATCTCATGACCCAGCCTCTGCATCCAAGCCAGGAGCTGGAGGAAAAGACGAAAGACCATGTAGACTTTTCCCTGACTGTAAAGCCAAATTTTGAACTCATTTCTTCCATCCTCGGCTGGGGCTCCGATGTGGAAGTGCTCGAGCCCGCCTCCCTCAGAGACAGGGTCAAAAATATCCTCAAAGAAACTTTTAATAAATACAAAAAAGCCCAACATTAAAAGTCCCCCTTTGAAGGGGGATTTAGGGGGATGTAAATAAACACCCGTCCCCCTTTGAAGGGGGATTTAGG
>CAZXWD010000263.1:0-2116 GCA_964644135.1 uncultured Bacteroidales bacterium
ACATGTTTTCGATGATGGCCGTGCCGAATTCCGAGCATTTCAGCAAGGTGGCACCCTCCATCTGCCTGTGATAGTCGTAGGTTACCTTTTTCTGCGAAATAGTCTTTTCCAGGCCCTTCCATATCAGGTCATGCACTTCGTTCCATCCCATATACTTGAACATCATACTGCCTGATATGATTACTGAGCCCGGATTAACCTTATCCAGTCCGGCATATTTTGGCGCCGTGCCGTGTGTAGCTTCAAAAATAGCGTGCCCCGATTCGTAGTTTATGTTTGCCCCGGGTGCAATACCTATCCCTCCTACCTGGGCTGCCAGGGCATCCGAAAGATAGTCACCGTTCAGGTTCATTGTTGCTACCACATCAAATTCATTTGCACGTGTAAGGACCTGTTGAAGCGTAATATCGGCTATCGTGTCTTTTATCAGGATCATGTCTTTCCACTTTCCATCGCCATGGGTCGGGATGAGTTTATAGGCCTCTTCCACTTCCTGACGGATGGTTGCCTGCTGGTCCTTTGTCATCATATCATACCCCGGTTCGATGGCACGGGCATTCTCTTCTGCTGTTATACCGGGATTTTTTTCAATATTACCAATTATCCAGCTTTCGCGTTGCGTAATGATCTTGTCCCTGAACTCCGAAACTGCCAGTTCATAGCCCCAGTTCTTGAATGCACCTTCGGTGAATTTCATGATATTGCCTTTGTGCACCAAAGTGACCGATTTCCTGTTTTCATGGATGGCATAGTTTATCGCAGCCCTCACAAGGCGTTGTGTACCTTCCTCCGAAACAGGTTTGATGCCAATTCCCGAAGACCCGGGGAAACGGATCTTTTTAACCCCCATTTCATTCTGGATGAAATCGATTACTTTCTTCACCTCATCAGAGCCCTTCTTCCATTCAATACCTGCATAAATATCCTCTGTGTTTTCCCTGAAGATCACCATATCAACGTCTTCAGGCTTCCTGACCGGTGAAGGAACACCGGTTATGTATTTTACGGGCCGGAGACAAACATAAAGATCAAGTGTTTGCCTCAGGGCCACGTTCAGCGACCTGATACCGCCACCTACCGGCGTGGTCAACGGACCTTTGATACCTACCAGGTATTCCCTGAAGGTATCCACTGTTTCCTGCGGAAGCCATTCTCCCGTCCGGTTAAATGAAAACTCTCCCGCATACACCTCTTTCCAGTGTATCTTTCTCTTACCTGCATAAGCCTTTTCTACAGCGGCATCAAAAACTCTCTGCGAAGCTGCCCATATGTCGGGGCCAGTGCCGTCGCCCTTGATGAAAGGTAAAATTGGTTCTTCGGGTACCTGTAGTTTCCCGTTGCTTATTGTGATCTTCTCTCCTTGCATAGTGGTTTAACCAATTAATGTATGAATATTGATTAATGAATATTATGGAAATGGGGAATTCAAAAGTACAAAGATTTCGTATCTCACATAACAACCATCCTTATTTTTTGTTTGCTCTAAATAACAGTTGTTGAGGATGATAAAAAAAACCGGGACCTTTTGGCCCCGGTTTTCATATTAGTACATTTAGTATTGTTAAGAACTAGAGGTCAAGCTTTTCCCTGATGTTAGACGGTATGGCATCTTTATGCACCATAACATCAATGGTCTTGTAGGCAACAAAAGGCTTCGAGGCATAGAAATAGCCTTCATAGTCATTTCCATCAGTCCCCCATGAATTCTTAACAAGATAATACTCATTGCCTTCCTGGTCCTCGGCCATTCCTGTGATATGCATCCCGTGGTCGTCGGTAGTCTGGTAATTGTCGAATGCTTCCTGCCTCATCTCCTGGGTTATCACCTTTTCTTTACCAGGACCTTCAAATTTATAAAGCATTTCCTGCTTTTCTTTTTCAGTGAGGGCTTCCCATCTTTCCCTTTCAGTCCCTTTCATGTCTTCCAGGTCGGCTTCGGGAACAATGGCCACACCATTCTTCCAGGAGAACCCTTTTTCACTCACATCAGCACCCCAGGCTACGGTGTAACCGTTTTCAAGTGCATGATCAATGACCTCCATCATTTCCTCAAGAGGAACGTTGTAGATCTCATCCAGCATCCAGTTATCAGGCACTTCAATTATGAACTTTTCAT
>CAZXWD010000264.1:0-2079 GCA_964644135.1 uncultured Bacteroidales bacterium
CGATCCCGATATCGCTTCGCTCATGCGGGACGTCGCTTCGCTCCGCTGCCGACTGCCGACTGAATTTTTCTCACAGATCCCACAGATAATTCGTGAATCGTGAATAGTGAGTCGTGAATCGAAAAATAGGTCCTGGGTACTGGGTGCTGGGTACTGGGTGCTGGGTACTGGGGTTCTGGGTTCGTCGTGAATCGAGATCCGCCTCATGCAGGCCAATAACCAAAAGCCAACAGCCATCAGCCATTAAACACTAAACACTCAACATTAAACATTAATACACATACCGTCCTATTTTCTTAACCTCTTAACCTCCTATTTTCTTAACCTCTTATCCTCCTATTTTCTACTCCACGCTCCCGTGTCATGCACTGCTTACTACCTGCTCCCCCCCCCTTCCAGCATCCATTTCCAGGCCGGCAGCATGGTGATCCGGTATTTGCCTTCTTCCCATTCGCCTTCTTCGTCGAGGGTAATGAGGTGGCCGGAATCAAGGTCGAGCGCCGCCATTGCCTCCATGAGGCCTGACACCTCCCTTTCCCGGTTCTGATCATTCAACTCCAGGGTGACCTGGAAAGCTGTGAATGACTGTTGTTTTTTAAGGATGAAGTCGCAGGCCTGTTTCCCTTCAAAATAAAACAGCTCCCCCTCCCTGGCGAGCGCATTGGCCACAAGGTTCTCAAGCAGCCAGCCTTTGTCGCCGGAAAAACTGAAAGAGAGCTTCCGGAAAAAGGCATTGTCGATCACATACACTTTCTTATTGTTGACCAGTTGTTTCTTTATGCTGAAATCAAATTTCGATACCTGCCTGATAAAATAGGTCTGCTCCAGGTAATCGATGTAACTCCGTACCGTTACCGGACTCTCGATCCCGGTAACCCTGGTCAGGTTCCTGTAGCTGAACGGCCTGCATATGTTCGACACCAGGTAGTGGTAGAGCTCACGCATCGGCCTCACATTTGTGATCTTATGCCTTACCGCAATGTCCTTGTAGATGATATCCTCATACATCCTGAAGATGATCTCATCGTCGTTGAAAATCGTGTATTCGGGCATGGAGCCGTTCGCCAGGAACCGTCCGAACCCGCGCCTGATCAATGCCCGTTGTTCACCCCGGTAGATATTGTTGCCTGTATGGCTGATATTTTTCAGGTTGAGGTACTCGCTGAATGAGAAAGGGTATAAAGTGATATCGGTGTGCCTGCCGGTCAGCTTCGTGCTGATCTCACTGCTCAGCAGCCTGGCATTGGACCCGGTGATCACAAACTTATACCCCTGGTCGGTCAACCGTCTCACATACGATTCAAATCCTTCGTTTTGCTGGATCTCGTCCACCAGGAAGATCTTTTGGTTCCCGAAGAGCTCCACCTGGGCTTCAAGGATATCCTGGAAATGGCCGGCAGGAAAGCCGATCAATCTTTCGTCTTCGAAATTGACATAGAAGAAGCGGGCATCATCCAGGTATTTTGCAGCGATCTGGCGCAGCAATGTCGACTTCCCGCACCTCCGCAATCCCGTGATCACTACTACGTGTGGCAACTCCATCAGGGATGCGGCCTCTGCGAGGAGTTCCCTTTCCACACCGGTCTCCTTTCTGAGAAAGCCTTCCCGCTGCTCAACCAGCACCTGCTTTAATGTCTCTTTAGATATATCCATAGTGTTTAATAAGAATAAACAAATATAGTAATTATTGTTTAATCATAATAAACATTAGGTTGCTAATCGAAATATACGGCCATGTTGTTTGACGTTGCACGACGCAGTTAGAAATAGGTATTGTCGGAATTGCCGCAATTGTCAAATTGTTAAATTGTCTTTATTGCCTCAATTGCCTCAATTGTCTCAATTGTCAAATTGTCTAAATTGTCGGGTGTTACGGTGAAAATCGTTACATCGTTACGTCGCTACATCGTTACATGTTAATGGGTGCTAGGAAACAGAGCTTAGAGTTTAGAGCTTAGAGTTTAGATAATCTTGAATCAGACTACCGACTGATGACTGACTTGACTGCCAACTGCCTACTGCCTACTGCCGACTGAATTTTTCTCACAGATCCCACAGATTTAATTCGATTCCACAGAT
>CAZXWD010000265.1:0-2045 GCA_964644135.1 uncultured Bacteroidales bacterium
GGATTAGGATTCAGCATTTCTGATTTGAAGGGTTTTTAAGATCCCGGAGGGATCCTATAATAATAGAAAGAAACGGAAACAAAACCAACCACGACCCCGGAGGGGTCGCATATTTTCATGTGTGCATGGGACATTGTCAGGAATAGGAGTAGGAATAGAATTAGGAAAAGGATGTTATCAGTTGGGAAAAAAATCTCTAGATCGTTACATCCTTACATGTATCATTTCCGTGGTTGAAAGCTGCGAGAGGGATAGAAATTTCCTCGGCAGTAATCTCTGATCACTCCTCCGTCCCACTCCCAAGTTTATCCACTTCGATCCTTTCCCTGGTAATAACCAGTTCTATTTGCTGGCCTTGCCTTTCAACAGTCACTTTCACAATTGATCCATGCGGCCCCTTTAACTTGTCAGACACCTCTTTCAGGTTCATCCCTTCAACAGTCTCACCATCGATCTCCACAAGCCTGTCGCCCGGTTCCATTCCGGCCTTGTAAGCCGGGAAACCCCTACCCACATTTTCTGCATAATAGCCGTTTTTTTCGTCGAAGTAGCGGTAAGAGATCCCTATCCCTCCAAAATCGGGGCTGGCACGGAGGACTTCTGTTGAAACAATTTCATTGCTCTCTATCTTCCTAATCTCGATCTGGCCATTGAGCAGTTTGGCAAGGACCCTTCCGTCATATTCACCATCAGTCAACAGCCTTTTGTACGCCTCCCCGTAACCGGTGTGCTGGAGGAGATATCCCTCTGCCGTGTTTCCACTGAACACTCCCAGGAAGCTCCTTTCATCCTCGAGAATGCGTAGCCCCCAGCCATTGAAAGTGTTGTTACTGAAAGTTCCGTAATGGACAGAGCCATCTTTAAACACATATTTCCCATAACCTGAAAACTGATCATTTTCTGTCTCACCAGTATAGGATTGCCCACCTTCAAAATTGATGGTTTCCATTTCATCCAGGCCTTTCTGCCTGACACCGTTTACATAGAGGTAACCACCCCGACGCAGTTCGGCTGTGCCGGGCGATGCTCTCCGAAAGAGGATTTCAGGCTCGAGAAGGAACATGAACTGATCGATGACCACTTTCAGCATATCCCGGGCATCGAAGTATGGTATACCTGTTCCTTTCTGTTTGGTGATCTCCCCGGGCCTGAAGAATTGCCTGCCTACCTTCACCGTGTCGAGGTACACAAGGCCATCCTCTAACTTATACTCCAGGTCGATGGTTTCTTTTTCCTCCGGCCCTAAAGTCAGCCTGAAAGATCTTTCATTTTCATCTATATTGAACTGCTGGCCCAAATTATCAAAACCGAGATCATAGCTGGCCTCTGATGCTTTTGCCCTGGTACAGTCGATCTCATAAGCGCCCCAGGGCGAAGGCCCCTTTATACCATCGCAGATATGCTCCTGGTTTTCGATCTTCAGGGCTGCATAGCCACCCTCAGAGAATTGGTTGGGCTCACCAAATCTACTGGTGGCAAAAACATTATTGAATAGGAGGTTGCCATTCAGGTCAAAAAGCTGCCACCTTTTTTCACGGTCCAGGTACGTTTTTTCCTTGTATTCTTTGGCGATAAACTCACCATCTGTTCCTTTATCCTTTTCAACCGGGGAGTCAACCCTGTTTCCACGGGTATCGATATAATATTTATCAGGAAAAATTTTATTGCCGAAAGCTTTTGCTCCGTGAATGTCTATCAAACAAAATCCTCCGGTCAATTGTGCTTTGGCTGCGCCTTTATGGAACTCCTGAATATCAAAATAGTCAAGTGCAGTTGCATACATTTTTCCTGAACAGTCGACAATGGTCCAGCCTTTGCCGTAGATTGTTTCCTGGGAGAATGACAAAATATGAACAGCACTGAAAAAAATCACAAATACAAAAGCAATCCACTTCGGTTTTCTTGTAAAAAGCATAGTCAGGTGTTTATTAAGGATGTAAAGAAGCGGCAAAAGAAGCAAAAATGGCTATAAACCCGTGTTAATGAATTGTTAAAGAAGGTTACGGCAATAGAGACAATAAGGACAATTGAAACAATTTACATCC
>CAZXWD010000266.1:0-2039 GCA_964644135.1 uncultured Bacteroidales bacterium
TAAGAAGGGGGAAGAGAGCTCAGGAGCGCAGGTGCTCAGAGGCTCAGTAAAGAAAATAAGAGGATAAGAAAATAGGAGGTTAAGAAGGGGAGAAGAGGGGAAGGAAGTCAATTCTAAATTTTGAATTAATCCGTGGAGATCCGTTGCATCCGGGGGCTGATGGCTGTTGGCTGTTGGCTGATAGCTTTTGGCTTATGGCTTCTCGGCGTTACTCTGCTTTTTCTTTCCGTACTCTGCGTGAAACCTTTTAATGGCGGCATGGCTGCAATGAACAATTAACAATGAACGCGCTGAAGCTCCAGCCCAGATGCACGGCGGACAAGGCAATAGTGACAATTGAGACAATTGAGACAGTTGAGACAATGGAAACAATGGAAACAACAACATCCCCCTAAATCCCCCTTCAAAGGGGGACTTTAATTATCCGAATAAAGCTTATTAATATCATCATCGTAGTACCGGCCTTCTTTGACAGGTTGTGGTTCGGGGCGGGGCTCTTCGTTGACGATGTCGGGGTGATCGAAGGCATTGTGGACCTCGAGGAAGCGTGCGTAATGTTTTGCAAGTAAGGAGGGTTTCGGCTCCTTCTTATACCTGTACCTTCTCCTCGAGCGAAAGAAAAAGCCCAGGATCCTGATGATCAGGTAAAAGACAGAAAAGGTTATAAAGAGCGAGAAAGAAAGTACCGAGGCCCCTACGGATGCCACCATCACCACAGCAAAGTAAAGGATCCTCAGGGGGGCAAAATAGCCCATCATCTTTATCGAATCAACTGCCACCAGCACCAATACAGACAGGTAGGCAAAATTGACCAGGTTCAGGAACCACACATTGCTCCCCCCGGTTAAATACGGGTTGGAGCCTTCGAGTGCGAAAGTGTAATAACCGGTTACGAACGACCGGCCAAACAACATGGCCAGGAAAAGGAAAACAGAGATGATGAGGGTGAGCTTTACAGGCCAGGAGGAGTAGTTCATGAAATTCTTCTTCCCCATGATCACGTAAAAGTAAAACTCCAATACCTCCCCCACCTTTGTGGGCAGCCTGATGCCCCAGCGCAACCCTTTGGATGTATGGGGGTAGCGCTTTGTGAAGAATTTGTCGAACTTCGACAGCATTTTCAACGAATAGCGCACAAAAAAGATGAGCCCGACAAGGCTGGCAATACCAATCAGCAAGTTCAGCAGGTAACCTAGCATGGTGAATCAATTTTAAAAGACAGGGCTAATATAGTTGAATTGTGAATTTTTTCACATTATTAGCCTCTTAACTCTTCAAAAATTATAAACTTCGTGGTCAAAACCAATCACTATGATCACAGCCTCGAGGGAAAAACAGACCGTCTTCATTGCCGAGAACTGGGACGAATGCTCCAATAAAATGTATGAACTGATGGCAGAGGGTTATGTGGTGACCAACCTGGTCCACCGGGACCCATACTACTGCGTTGTCATGGACAAAGGTACCGCATGGCAGAGGCAGGAAATACTCTTTGCCGCCGATTTCCCCAAGCTCGAGATCAACGACTACTGGGACAAGGGGCTTGACATTACCTATGTAACCGCCGACGACCTCACCTGGATGATCTATTTTTGCGCAGGGTCGGGCATATCCGGACAGGAATGGTATTTCAAGGAGAGCTTTGAGGAGATCCGCAAGGCGATCAATTCCCTCTGGAAACAGGGTAAAGTGATCACCGACCTGAAGAAATCTTACGGAGGCATTGTGGTTGTGATGTCGGGGGGACTGAAGTGGAACCAGATGTGGACCATGAACAAGCAATTCCCCGAGGATATCATGAGGAAAGAGGGTAAGGAGAACAAGCGGGCCATCACCCATCTCACCGATATAGAGGGTCATTATTTCATGGTCATGTCGGCGGGGACAGGTATTACTTTCCAGGACATCTACACAGCCAAAACACTGAACACTGTTGAAGGTAAGCTTGAAGAGTGCTGGGACGAAGGCTTGTTTGTCACCTCGGCAGCGTTTGTGCGGGATGAGCTGTTGCTTGTGTTTTCGAAGTAATGATTTATTCT
>CAZXWD010000267.1:0-1998 GCA_964644135.1 uncultured Bacteroidales bacterium
TTCTCACAGATCACGCAGAGAATCCATCAGCCATTTATTGAACCCATTAAACACTAAACACTCAACATTAAGCATTAATACACATCCCGTCCTATTTTCCCAACCTCTTAACCTCTTATTTTCTTCTCCGTGCTTCTGAGCTTCTGCGCCCCTGAGCTTTTAATTATTAATTATTAATTATTAATTGTTCATTGTTCATTGTTCATTGTTCATTGTTCATTTAAAAATACCCCTCCTTCTTCCTGTCTTCCATGGCTGATTCGCTGCGTTTGTCGTCGGCGCGGGAGCCGCGTTCGGTCACCCGCGTGGCAGCGATCTCCTGGATAATGTCTTCGAGCGTGTCGGCGGTCGACACGGTAAGCCCGGTACAGGAGATATCGCCGATGGTCCGGCAACGCACTTTTTTCATTACCACCTTTTCGTCGGGCCTCTTCTTCATAAATGGTGCATCGGCCAGCCATACCCCGTCGCGCTCGAATGCCGGGCGCTCATGGGTGAAATAAAGGCTGGGGATATCCACTTGCTCCATGTAGATATACTGCCAGATGTCCATTTCGGTCCAGTTGCTGAGCGGGAACACCCTGAAGTGCTCACCTACGCGCTTTTTTCCGTTGAAGATATTCCAGAGCTCAGGGCGCTGGTTCTTGGGGTCCCACTGGCCGAACTCATCCCTGTGCGAGAAGAAACGCTCTTTGGCGCGTGCCTTTTCCTCGTCGCGCCGGCCTCCGCCAAGGGCCGCATCAATCTTGTTCTCTTCTATGGTATCGAGAAGTGTGACTGTCTGCAGCAGGTTCCGGCTGGCGCTGTAACCTTCCTCTTCGGTAACCTTTCCCTTGTCGATCGAATCCTGCACCGATCCCACTATCAGTGTGGCGCCAAGCTTTTTTACAAGTTCATCCCTGAAGACGATGGTTTCCTCGAAATTGTGTCCGGTGTCGATATGGATCAGGGGGAAAGGCAGTTTTGCCGGCCAGAAGGCCTTTTTGGCAAGGTGTACCATTACGATCGAATCCTTCCCGCCCGAAAAGAGCAGTCCGGGCCTTTCGAACTGGGCTGCCACTTCCCGCATGATGAACATCGACTCCGATTCAAGCTCGCGCAGATGGTTCAGGTTGTATTTTCTGGTTTCCATGGATCTTATATCTTTCTTTTCATCCTGGCCTTGTGTCCTGGTATCGAATGCCGGCATGACTTTATTGTTTTTTCTCATGGTATTCGATCCTGGGCAGGATAAAATCCATTAATTTCTCAGTACTTTCTTCCACTGTCATCATGTCGGTCCTGATCTCCACGTCGGCATCCATCGGCTTCTCAAAAGGCGAATCGATGCCTGTGAAGTTCTTGATCTCCCCTTTCCTTGCCCTGGCATAAAGCCCTTTTACATCACGGCTTTCACAAACATTGAGCGGGGCATTCACAAACACCTCGATCATGTTTTCCCTCCCGATGATGTCCATGGCCATATGCCTGATATCTTCGGTAGGGCTGATAAAACTGTTGATGGAAATGATGCCGCAATTGAGGAAAAGCTTTGAAACTTCGGCGATCCTCCGGATATTTTCGGTCCTGTCGGTTTCGGTGAAGTTCAGGTTGTTGTTGATGCCTGAGCGGATGTTGTCGCCGTCGAGTATTTGCGAAAGTATGCCCCGGTTATACAATGCCTCGTCGAGCGCTTTGGCCAGTGTGGTCTTTCCCGCGCCCGAGAGGCCTGTCATCCAGATAACCTTTGCCCTTTGCTTCAATAACCTCTCCTTATCTTCCCTTTTGAGGATACGGTGGAAGACCGGGTAGATGTTGTTATTTTCTTTCATTGATTAAAAAATATCCGGGTGTTTCCAAAACTTTTCAGGCGGGCAAAGTTACTTTTTTTTTAGCATTTGATGTTAAGGAGGTGTTAAATGGCTGTTGGCTGATGGCTGATGGCTACTCTGCGTGAAACTTCATCTTGTACCCTCCCCCTGGCTTCGCCTTCCCCCTCCCTGCCAGCAGGGAGGGGGA
>CAZXWD010000268.1:0-1995 GCA_964644135.1 uncultured Bacteroidales bacterium
AGGCGGCTGTAACCTACCACATCGGCGCTGAAAATGGCTGTGAGCTTACGTTTGTAGCCTTCGTCTGTCATGGGATAACCTCACAAACATAAAAGCCTCCAAGAGGGTGCAAAAGACCCTTGGAGGCTTTACTTTCAAAATCTTCAGATGGTGTTCTTTCATGGCCGTATCCGTAAAGTTACGGTTAGGCTGAAAGTTTACCGGAAGACTGAATTGTTCTCGGATGAAATCAGGATAGATGATTCTGGATAAATGTCTAGGTTTTTTATGTGGCTGATATGCCACCGGATTTAAGTTTTGAGTCGGTAAACACGCGCCAGGGAACCCGGGGCAGGATTTTGATTACGATAAGGACACGGCAGTCTATCGATATTCAAGTATTATTATCCGTAACTATTTACGGATAGAATATCTCAAAGATATCAAAACAATGGGCAAAGAGGAACCAGGCTGAAAATTCTTTCTGTCGATGCTAGAATACCAAATAAAAGTTTTAACCGCCTATCTGAGAATGAATGTGAAATGAAAACGCCGATTGATTTGTGGCCGCTATATGCGCTCATGCTAAAAAGTCGTCTATTTGAGGAATCTGTCACCCAGCTCTGGAAAGACGGATTTATCTTCCCCTGAAGGGACACGCGGGGCAGTGCCAAATAAATGGGAACCACTCCCCATTGGAAAAGCTGTGCTTAGACGGGAAGGCACCGATGTTATCATGGTCAGTGTAGGCGCAGGAGTGTACCGTGCCATGGAAGCAGCAGGGGCTCTGGAAAAAGAGGGAATTTCATCGGCCGTTATGGACCTCTGGAGTGTTTCTCCACTCGACAAAACCTGAGGAAACGTTAAAGCATAACTACCCAATGGCTGAATATACCGTAATCGGAAAATATTCTGGAAGGTACCGGAAATAGGAGATGCTCATGCCAAATAAAGAAGACCCGGCTGCTTGGATCACCGGCCTGGTAGAACATTTCTTAACCAAATCCCCCCTTAACAATCTGCAAAATGGAGACGGAGCCCCAGCTTGGAAAGAGGCTTTGGTGGGGTTTGCCTCAGGTGCCGATCCCCTCTTTCAAGAATTCAAGGAGTACATTGGTCCTTTTCACTGGACACCATTGGAGATCTATAATCAATATCACCCAGGAAACAGAGCCACTCCGGAAGACCTCACGGTCATATCCTGGATTTTACCTCAGCGTAAAGCCGTGCGGGATATGAACCGTAAAGCAAGAAAGTTTCCCGCCGAAGACTGGGCCAGGGTACGCATTGAAGGTGAAAAATGCAATGCCGGTCTCAGAGCACATGTTGCCAGAACTTTGACCGACGCGGGTTATCCTGCGGTGGCACCCATGCTCGCACCCAATTGGGCTTGGGTCAAATCTAAGAATTTCGGTTATGCTTCATCCTGGTCAGAACGCCACGCAGCCCATGCTGCCGGCCTTGGTACGTTTGGGCTCTGCGACGGGCTGATCACCCCCAAAGGCAAAGCCATGAGAGCCGGATCTGTGGTGGCAGAAATAAAGGTGAAGCCTTCGATCAGATTCTATAACAACCACCGTGCCTGGTGTTCTTTCTTTGTGGATGGCTCATGTGGCAAATGCATTGATCGTTGTCCGGTCCGGGCGATTACTACTTCCGGCCACGACAAGGAAACCTGCCGTCAGCATCTGTTAGCTTCCAGTAAGTATGTTAAAAAAAAATATAACTATGAAGGCTACGGCTGCGGTCTCTGCCAGGTTGGAGTACCTTGTGAAAACCGCATACCTGTGAGAAAGGCTCGGGAAGCCTTCGAGAAGGGAGAACTTCCGCCACCTCCCCCTTTGCTTGCCTGAGTGCGGCATCGGCCTTGGCGGCAGTGGTTTGGAATTGAAGCCCCTTCCGTCCCTCTCGTTTTGCGGTCTGTCCGTGAAGATCGTCTATCTCTCTAAACGCTTCGACATCCTTGATGTGAACACGTCCCCTCTATTGGAAGGGAGCAGCCCGGAGGAGGCTTGG
>CAZXWD010000269.1:0-1943 GCA_964644135.1 uncultured Bacteroidales bacterium
CAAACCCCAATTACACGAATTCTCCTTACATTTGACCTCCTCATTCAATACTCATTTTATTCAGGATCAAACTGCACCATGTCCAGAACCAGATTAGACCCGAGAGCCAATTACAGGAAGACCAGAGAGGCCATCGGATATGTCACCAGGAAAGAAGCCACACAAGAAGATTACGACCGCATAGGTTTCATGTCGGGACTGGAAGTCCACCAACAACTCCTTACCAGGTCGAAACTTTTCTGCCGCTGCCCGGCCGGTATCTATAACCACCACAACGACTATGATGCCGAGATCATCAGGCATATGAGGCCCACCCTCAGCGAGTTGGGTGAATACGACGGCACGGCCCTTATGGAATTCAAGACCCGCAAAGAGATCGTCTACCGGATCAAGAACGAAACGGCCTGTACCTACGAAGTGGATGATACACCCCCTTTTCCCATCGACAGGGAAGCCCTGGAAATATCCATTGAGATCTCGCTCCTCTCAAAACTGAATATTGTAGGGGAAGTTCATATCACCCGGAAACAATACCTGGACGGCAGCATACCGACAGGTTTTCAGCGGACTGCCATCATCGGGGTTGAAGGTGAGATCCCCCTGAAGCATAAGAAGATAAGACTGATCCAGCTAAGCCTCGAAGAGGATTCGTGCCGTGAAATGTGGGATGTAGGCCATCAGCGCGGGTTCAAGACCGACAGGCTGGGTATGCCACTGATCGAAACCGTAACCTATCCTGATTGTGTTAACCCTGATGAAGTAAAGGAAGCCTGCGATTATATCCGTTTCCTCAACCGTAGCACCGGCAAGGTAAGGACCGGTATTGGAGCGGGCAGGCAGGATGTCAACGTGAGTTGCCGCGGCGGATCAAGGGTGGAGATCAAAGGGGTGGCACACACAAAATGGATACCTGAACTTACCCATAATGAAAGCTTCAGGCAATATGCACTGCTGCATATCAGGGAAATCCTGAACAAAAGGGTAAAAGACCCCTCAAAATGGAAAATTGCCCATAAACCGGTCCATTTCCATTCACATAACTTCAGGTACCAGCCAATTAAGGAAGCAAAACGCAAAAGAGAAAAGATCATAGCAGTCAACCTTCCTCATTTCAAAGGCATACTTTCACATTTCACCCAGCCCGGAAAAATATTTGCCGATGAACTTAGTGACCGGCTCAAGGTAATCGCCTGTATTGAAAAGCCGCACATGGCACATACCGAGAACCTGAGATCGATCGTCACTCAGAAAGACTGGGACATCCTTCGCAAGCAGTTGAAAGCCGGGGAAGAGGACGCCCAACTGATCTTCTGGGGCCCGGAAGAAGATATTGAAACGGCCCTTGAAACTATTGAAGAACGTTGCCAATTGGCTTTTGAAGGCGTGCCTAATGAAACCAGGAAATCATTCCCTGACGGGACAACGATCTTTGAAAGGGTCTTGCCGGGCGCCGACAGGATGTACCCCGATACCGATTCAGCACCCATCCCACTGGAAGATGATTATATCGAAAAACTCAGGGCAGACCTCCCGAAGGAAGTAATAGAACGGTACCATCAACTCAAAAAATGGGATGTGCCTGAAGACACCTACACCTACATCTTCTCTAAAAACCTTTACCCCATAATTGAAAAGATCGTAAAGGACCTGAAGATGGACCCTAAACTGATCGGGACATTTTTCGGGCATCACCTGAAATGGGTGGAAGGTCATTATGAAAAAGCAAAAGAATTCAGGTATGAGCAGATCTATGACCTTTTCAGTTTCCTGAGGGATAATGACCTCGATGTGATGATCGCAGGAGATATGCTCCCTGAAATATACGAGCACCCTAAAATGGATTTTGAATCGGTGCTTACCAGCATCAACTTTAAAAGAAGGTCGGAAGAAGAGATCCGTAACAAGATCGAGTTCCTCAAGGAAAAATTCGAAGAGATCAGGAT
>CAZXWD010000270.1:0-1942 GCA_964644135.1 uncultured Bacteroidales bacterium
CTCTTTCATTTTCCCTTAATTTTGTATGGTGTTCTATCGTAGAAAGATCATATTGGCCTTGCTGGAAATGTTCGATGACCGGCTGGATAAGATCAGCCTCCAGAAACTCCTGTTCCTGCTTTCCAGAAGACAGGAAAAGCCGGTATATGAATTTGTACCATACCGTTTTGGTTGCTATTCATACTCTGCCAATGCCGATATGGCCACTATGGTCAAAAAGGGATTGTTGAAGGAACAGGATAATTCAGTCTTGAGACAGGAAGAGGAGAGTTATTTCACTCAGTTAACACCTCAAGACCAGGACCTGGTCCGGCAAATACGATCTGAATTTGGCCAGATGGGGGCGTATGAACTGATGAAATATACCTACATCAGGTACCCGTATTATGCCATCCATAGTGAAGCTGCCGATACAATTGTTTGCCAGAATGACCTGGAAAGAATTAAAGCTGCCACTCCTCATAACACCGGTACGGTGTTGTACACCATAGGCTATCAAGGGATCTCTCCCGAAGAATACCTGAACCGGCTGATTAAAGACGATGTCAAAGCCCTGGTCGATGTCAGGAACAATCCCCTGAGCATGAAATATGGCTTCAGTAAAGGACAATTGCAGAAATTCTGTGAAAACCTCGGCATCCGGTATTTTCATTTCCCGGAACTTGGAATCCGGTCCGACCGCAGAAAACATCTTAATGATCAAAGCGATTACGATAATCTCTTTTCTTTATACCGTTTTGATACCCTTACTCAAACAACCCAATCTCAGAATGAAGTTTTTGAATTGCTCAAAGCCCATAAGCGTATCGCCCTGACCTGCTTCGAGGCCAATGTTGCCCAATGCCACCGGAAACATCTTGCTGCAGCCATCGAAAAGCTTCCAGGCTTTGCATATCCTGTAAAACACATCTGATAATGGCGTTGACAAAAGTTCTCATCAGTGTCAAAACCTATCCAACCCTATCATCCAAATATGATGAACTTGTTTGCAGCGCAGGATTCCGGGAAGACCGCTCTTGGATCAGGATCTATCCGGTCCCTTTTCGTAAAAGACCTTATAATGAGCAGTATAAAAAATACGATTGGATTGAGGTCGACCTGGTGAAGAATGAAAGTGATTTCAGGCCGGAAAGCTACCGTCCGAAAACGATCGACTGCGAGATAAAAGTGTTAGACCACATTGATACAACCGAGAACTGGCGCGAAAGGAAGAAATATTGTCTCGGGAAAATCTACTACAACCTTTCTGAGCTCATTACAGAAGCAAAAGACAAAAATATCTGCACTTCTTTAGCGGTTTTTAAGCCGACAGAAATTCTCGATATTACAGCAGAACAGGTAGAACGAAACTGGGAAAAAGCCAAACTGGCGAGATTGAAACAGCTTAACATTTTTGAAACCACTAACGAAGGGAAGTTTGAAGTTGTCCAGAAACTGCCATACAAATTCAAATTCGTATTCAAAGACAATCAGGGTATAGAAAGTCGTATGATGATCGAGGATTGGGAAACCGGACAACTTTTCTGGAACTGCCTTGAAAGACATGTGGGGGACGAGCAGAAGGCCATTGCAGATGTCAAAAAGAAATATATTGATGATTTCGCCAGATCCAAGGACTTGCATTTCTTTTTAGGGACTACCAAATCAAATCATTTTGTATCCAGGAATCCCTTTATGATTATTGGGACTTTTCATCCTAAGATCGAATTGCAGGCAAGCTTGTTTGACTGAATTAATCATCAGAAAGACCTTTCCCTAACTTAGCCTTACCGGATCACCAAAATATTTCCAAATTGAGATTAGGTGCTGTGTGCTGGGAGTCAAAGGTGAATTGTAACTGCAAATAACCTTTCAGTCTTTGTTTATTTGGTTTTGGGGATTTGGAGTTTGCGGTATTCGTTCATTGCCGCCATGCCTATCTTTTTGCAACCACCACCTTTCT
>CAZXWD010000271.1:0-1939 GCA_964644135.1 uncultured Bacteroidales bacterium
GAACCCCCACCTTAAAAAGTTGAAAGACAAGCTGGAATTGGATTTGGATTACTAGGGATCAGTGGTTTAATCTTACCTTACATGAAATAGTTTTACACTGCATTTAGTCTTAAATCAATAACCATATTTTGTACCCACCCCCTCGGTCCCCCTCCCTGCTAGCAGGGAGGGGGAAGGCGAAGCCAGGGGGAGGGTATTATGAATTAAACGAAATGATGAATTCTTGTCTTACTTCCCACTCATCGGATTGGCCACGTTCTCTTCCATGTTTTCGGGGAGCAGGACCACCTCCACTACCTGGTCGGTGAAGAACTTGTTTGCGGCATCGCGCAGGCTCTCAACGGTAAGGCTCTCGATATAATTCTCGTATTCGAAGATCACCTCATCGGAAGTGCCGAGAAAATCCTTGTTTTTCATGGCATTGAGCCAGTACTGGTTCCTTTCCAGGTTTTCCTGGTAATTCTTGATCTTGTTTTCCTTCACCCCATTCAGGTCTTTGAGTTTCGGGCCTTCGGTCTTTAGCTTTTCGATCTCATCATAAATTATGGCCTTGAGGTTATCTACGTTTGAGGGGTCGCAATCGAAATAGATCCTAACGCTGTAATGCTCATAAGGATATTTGTCCTGCCCCGGCCTTACCCCTACTCCGTAAGTTCCTCCCTGTTCTTCCCTTACAGTTTCAACATACCTTACATCAAGGATGTCGCAGAGGGCCGACAGGTTCATCCTGTCCTGGAAGTTATCGAAATCGTACTCTCCGTGGAAGGTGATCGAAACGGTGCTTTTGGGAACCTCCATCCGGCGGTAAACCGTTTTCCTGACGGTGCCTTCCGGAGGCCTGATGCCCCTGTCGATGAAACTTTCATCCCGGGTTATCTTAGGCAGGCTTCCGAGGTACTTTTCAAACATTGGTTTTACCTCTTCGGGATCAATATTGCCAACAAAATAGAATGTAAAGCCCGAGGGATCGCCGAAACGTTCTTCGAATATCCACTCGATATCGTCCAGGCTGGCCTCTTCAAGCAACTCAACAGACATAGGCCTTACCCTGGGATGATAACTTGCATTGGTAACCAGCACAGTATCCTGCAATGTGCTGGCCGGATTCAGTTCTTTGTTCTCAAGCAGGTCCTTATACCTTTTCATCAGCGCATTGAAGGCCGTTTCATCAATCCTGGGATCGGTGAAATAGAGATTGATCATTTTCAGCATGGTTTCCAGGTCATTGGGAGTCACTGAACCGTTAAACCCTTCAAAAACGCCGCTCACTGTAGGATACAACTGAACTATCTTGCCTGCAAGCTTTTTCTGCAGAGAAACCTGGTCGAAGGTTCCGAGCCCGCTCTGAAGGGCAATGGTGGCGGAGAAGTCGGCCGATATCAGTTCATCTACATCGTATAACGACGTACCGCCCATACTGAAAGCTGTCATCAGTATTTCATCTTCCTTGAAATCGGTTGGCTTGATGACCACTTTAATATTGTTCGGGAAGGTCCATTCGGTCGCCTCGAATTTTTCCATTTCAGTCACAGATGCAACCGGAACGGCTTCAGGCTCCACAGGAATGAGCGGCTCGTCGCTTACCTTGTCGTCATAGGCCGTGATCTCCTTATCTTCCACTTCATCAAGAATACCCAGTACTTCTTCTTTGGTAGGCATTTCAAAATCCTCCTTTTCCGGTCCCATCATCACTACGACCCTGTTCTCATCGATGATCCACTTCCTGGCCAGGTTGTTAATCTCTTCGAGGGTAACCCCCGGAAGCAATGACTTTACAAAGGCATAATCGAACTCGATCCCGGGTGTGGGCTCGTCCCTGAGGAAATGGTCATAATATTCCCACACATAGGCCTGAGATTCCTTTTTATCCCTTTCCTTGAATTCTTTCTCGGTCTTTACCATGTAATCTTTCTTGGCCCTTTCCAGCTCAGTTTCAGTA
>CAZXWD010000272.1:0-1901 GCA_964644135.1 uncultured Bacteroidales bacterium
CCTGTGCCTGTGAAGTTCTTCGTACGGTTCCCATTGCGAAATGTCCATCTCGGCAATGTCCGGCTTTTTCAAAGACCATTTAACACCGAGCCAGTAAATACTTTCCACCAGCCGGGTGGAGGTAGTGCCCACTACAATTTTAGGTTTATCAATTTGTTCATGCAATTGCAGGAGTATGTTACGGGGGATCGAGACTCTTTCGCTGTGCATTTTATGCCCTTTCAGCTCAGGTGTGGAAACAGGCCTGAAAGTGCCGGCGCCAACATGCAGTGTAAAAGGCAGCCTTGTTATATTTTTTTCTGACAGTTCCGATAAAACCTCATTGGTGAAATGCAGTCCGGCAGTTGGTGCTGCGACTGAACCGCTGTTTTTTGCATAAACTGTCTGGTAGGTATCCCTGTCAGATTGTTCAGCTTCCCTCTTGATGTAAGGTGGCAATGGTATGATACCGAAAAGATCAAGAACCTCTGCAAAAGTCAGTTCTTCAGGATACCAGCGGAACCTGACCCGCGATCCGGCTTCTCCCTTATCAGTCCTTTCGGCAATCAGTCTAACTTTCTCGCCTTCTTTGATTGATGTCATTTCAAGTTTTCCTGATCTCCATCTCCTTGAATTTCCTACAAGGCAGTTCCATGTACATTCGCTTGTTGCTGAAAATGCCAGTTGATATTCACCGGAAGGTTCTACAGGCTCAAGGCAGAATATCTCAATGAGGCTTCCGGTACTTTTCCTGAAAATAAGTCTCGCCTGTATGACCCGTGTCTCGTTAACAATCAGGAGGGAATTACCGGGCAGAAGACGGGTAATGTCACGAAAAGAATAGGCGCTTACATCCCCTGATCTGTATACCAGCAGTTTTGACCTGTCCCTCTGTTCCAACGGGTAAAGTGCTATCTTTTCCTGTGGCAGGTCATAAGTATATTTCTCAATATTGATATTTCCCGGGTGCTTCATAGACGCGGCACAAAATTATACTAAACCTTATAAATAAGGAAAGCCCCCTGTGAAAACACAGAGGGCTGTGAAAGATGAACCAAAACTCTGACAACAGAGTTATTCGATCGGTAAGCCTCTGGCTACCCATTCATTATACGCCCCATCGTACACTTTTATGTTCGGGTATCCGAGAATTTCTGCAAATGCCACATAACCGGCTGCTGCACGGACGCTGGTCAGGCAATAGAATACGGTGGTTTTGTCTTTGGTAATACCGTGTTTGGAAGCTATTGATTCCAGTTCGTCCTTGCTTTTAAAAGCGCCGTTCTCATCAAGAAGGTCTTTGTAGTTAAGATGTAAAGCTCCTTTTATATGGCCGTCACTCTTTTCAGAGGTTCCGTTGTATTCTTCAAGATCTCTTGAGTCGAAAACCAGTACATTGGGATCAGAAATATTATTTTTTACAAAGTCTGTGCTTACAATGATCGACTCATTCACTTTCGGTGTAAAAGTGGTTGGCTTGACATTGGTTTTGCTTCTTGTAAGAGGGACCCTCGATTTTTTCCACAGGTCCATATCCTTGTGAAGGATCATCACGTTATCTGCGCCCAGGTAATCCAGGATCCAGTATACCCTGCTTGTGTATTTGTTAGAGCCGTCATCGTAGAGTACAATGGTGTTCTCATTGTTCACACCATTCTCACCGAAAATCTTTGCAAGCTCTTCGGGGCTCTTGATCAGTCCTTCTACTTCGCCTTCCTTGTAAAGAGATGTGTGAGGGACATTCACAGCATTCATTATATGTGCTTTACCATATACATCTTCCTTGTTGCAATCGACAACAACCATGTTTTTGTCCGATTTGCGCAGGTCCATGAAATCACTCGCACTGAGGAGCTGTGCCTGAACAGAGCTGACAAGGAAAAGTGCTATTAGCGTTAATAATATTGAAGATGTTATTTTTT
>CAZXWD010000273.1:0-1896 GCA_964644135.1 uncultured Bacteroidales bacterium
GGGGGTGAGTTGAATTTGGGATTTGCTATTTCCCCTGCGATAGTTAACTTTAGGATTTTATTCAGGTGATGAACAGGATCATATTGAAGTTACATACAAAACAGGTCTGCTTCAATCAGATATTATCTGTTCCCGTTGCAGCTTCCAACCTCCCGGAAAAAGAAATAAACTTTGGTAAGGTCAGGGAAGTTTACTGGACAGTTGAGCAGCTATCGTTTGATAAATCAACAGGAAAGCTCTTTGTTAATATAATTGATCTCTTTCCCAGACATACAGAAGGATTTGCAGGGCAATCACCGAAGTATCCAATAAATGAAATCCACTTTGCCAATCTTCCTGAACCCCGGGAATTGAAACAATGCCTGGATTATTACAAAAAAGATATGAGCCGGGTGGATAAAGCACGGGAAGAAGCATTGAGTGACCTTATGAGAGATGCAGACAATGTTGGTAAACCTGAAAAGAAAAACCTACTGTTCAGGACATACCCTGATTCTGATAAGACAGACCTCAGTTTTAATGTGAATTTTAGGGATGCAGCAATAAAGCTGGGATACATTGTTTTCGAAAGAAATGTCCCTTCATTGCGCCAGCTGGCAAGGTTCAAGGTTGAAAACGACTTCCTGCTGCCCGAATTTGAACTGATCAAAAGTTACCTTGTCAAAGCTTTGGGAACAAAGAAATTTGATGTTCAGGCAAAAGTTTTTATCGAGAAGGGGGAGATCACTGCCACAAAAGCGCGATCAGATACAATCAACAGGATCAACGAGAATCTGATTGAAAGCATAAAAAATGAAAGAACGCTCAGGTTGGCCACAACCTCATTTAAGGGGAACATCGACAAACAGTTGTTCACAACTGAAGAGATCTTTGATATCCCCTTTGATGAAGGGGAAAAGGGAAATGTTTTCGACCAGTCTGAGGAGGAGATCTTACGTTTGATATTAGAGAAAGCAAAAGTCAGGAACCGTAAGCAGCTCGAATATTTATCGGGGCTGGAACAGGCCCGGGGAACCAGGTTGAAGTTTACGCTGCATCCCTTTTTTGGGTTTGTATTTGCGGTTGAAGGTGAAAGGATGATTCATTTCATCTGGGAGTTATTGAACTCACATGCTACTTATATCTGGAGCCTGGACAATGAGAAAGATGAGATGAAGCGGCAATACCGCCGTGTTGAAGATGCCATTAATCTTGTCAGGAACAGCGGAAGGGATAATTACAAACGAGCCTACCATGATTCCCACATCGACCAGGACCTTGTTTTCAATATTATAAAGCATGAGGACGTGAATTCTCCTTTTGTGGAAGGCTTCGTGAAATGGAGGCACCGTCTGAACGAGCTTTTAATTTGATGCTTAAATAAACATCGAAAACCGACAATGTAGAATTTACAATCGACAATTAAAGAATCCCGTTGGGAGCGGGATTTTTTGAGCCTCCTACCGGACTCGAACCGGTGACCTTCCCGTTCACAAAATGACCAAGACCCTCTAACCTTCTCTAATTATCTTTTCAATATATCGCCTGCTTTTCCTTCCTTTTATCCTTCTTTCCTCTTGGTCAGCTTCTTTCTTGGAATCAAATTCCATTTTAAGTTTCAACTCCCAGGGGACACCCCTTCTTGTGAATTTACTATGACCAATATTATGCTCATAAACTCTTCTTGCAATATCATTGGTTGTGCCAACATAATATTTGTCACGTTTTTGACTATACAGGATGTAGACGAAATATTTCATGGCTATTGATCTGTAAAGACAAAAAAAATACCTCAAAAGCGAGGTATTTTTTTGGAGCCTCCTACCGGACTCGAACCGGTGACCTATTCATTACGAGTGAATCGCTCTACCAACTGAGCTAAAGAGGCTTTTTCCTCCCTCTAACCGAACCGGTGAC
>CAZXWD010000274.1:0-1890 GCA_964644135.1 uncultured Bacteroidales bacterium
GCAATTATGGCAATTAGCCAACAGCCATCAAACTCAGAACTTACTGCTGATCCCGGTATCGCTCAGCTTCTCACTGATAACTGATAACTGATACCTGATGACTGATGACTGATAACTGATTTAACACCGTTTTAACAATCGCTATTTGATTTTAGACCAAATAAAGATTAATTTTGTGTAAGGTGACAATTACTTGATAAGGTTAACAGTTGCCGGGTCTTATTTGCCCAAAATCTGAAAAACAATTTTTCATAATCCCGCTTGATCAATATTTATTTGATCATTGACGAGAGTATTGTTTTAAGTTAATTAATATTCATAGAAATGGAAGGATTCATTGATCTGCATTGCCACCCCGCCATGAAACCGCTGGGGCATTCTTTCAAAAGAAAGTACACGACCGGTGAAAATTCACAAAATAAGAGAAAAGATAACAGCATCTGGCATTATGATCCGCCAAGTTTTGGCGACAGGCTGGTAAACAGGGCACTTGCCGGTGCCACTAAATTCCGCCAGGCTGACCTTACCACTGTGACCTATGGGAATGGTTCGGTCCTCTTCGCTGCCCTTTACCCCCTTGAAAAAAGATTTGTGGACAATAAAGCGGGGACAGGGCTGGTTGGTGACCTGCTAGAGAATTTTGCCATGGGCATCAGCAAGGCCAGGATTGATCATGTGCAGGAGATGAATGATTATTTCCGGGACCTCGAACTGGAATATAACTTTTATAAAAGCCTTTCAGATAAGGATAGAGTCATTAACCTGGAGGATGGCAAAGCCAGGTATATACTTGTCAACAGTCACGAGGATATTGTCAATGACCAGCAGAACCCGAAATATAAAGACGTTCATACCATCTACATCTTCCTTTCGATAGAGGGGGCCCATGTCTTTAATACAGGTTTGTTCAATGACGACGGATCATTTATCGACCCGGATGAACAAGAGGTAATGGAAAATGTGAGAAAAATGCTTTCCTGGGATTATGTTCCCAAGTTCATAACCTTCGCCCATCATTTCTGGAACCATTTATGCGGCCATGCCCCCAGCCTCAAGGGGATGATAGCAAAAATGATAGATCAGTCGTATGGGATGAACGAAAGGATAACCGCACTTGGCCAGAAAGTGATGTACGAGCTGCTCAACAACGAGAAAAGGGTGCTGATCGACATAAAGCACATGAGTACCCGCGCAAGGAAGACTTATTACGAGATCCTTGAAACAGAATACAAATCTGATAAAGTCCCGTTGATAGTAAGTCATGGTGCGCCGACCGGTACCTTGTCTGCTGAAAAACCTGGCGAATGGGATCCCGCCCGCAGGGGTGTTTCTGCCAAATTGATGAATGCGCCCATCAATTTCTATGATGATGAGATCATTAAGATAGCAGAAAGCGATGGGCTTTTCGGGATACAAATGGATGAAAGGCGCCTGGCTAACAAGCAGACCCTCAAGAGTTCAAACCGCTTCCTGGCAAGCAGGTACAAAAGACGACAGGCAAAATCTGAACTACTCTGGAACCAGATCCGTTATATCGGCGAACTGCTTGACTCAAAGGGGCTCCCTGCATGGGATATCCAGTCCGTTGGTTCTGATTTCGACGGTATGATCGATCCCATCAATATGTTCTGGACTTCCGAAGACATGCCGATGCTTGAAACACATCTCAACATCCATGCAGAGAAATATATGGATACGGAAGGTAAGAACCTGCAAACATTTAACCGGATCGATCCCGATGAGATCATTGACAAGTTCATGCATGAGAATGCCATGGCCTTTATCGAGGAAAATTTTTAGGATAAAATGTAAGGTCAACTTCCAGCCGCTGACTGAAAGCCTGCTTTCTTTATGATTTCCCCTACAGTGGCTCGACGTTAGCTGGGTCAA
>CAZXWD010000275.1:0-1888 GCA_964644135.1 uncultured Bacteroidales bacterium
TTTAAAACGGCCATCCGCGAAAATTGCACCATCCACGACGCCTATATCCAGCTTACAACGAGATACAGAAGGGATATCCCGGAGCTTTTCAAGTACAATGCTTTTTGTATCATCAGCGATGGGGTCAACAACAAAGCAGGTTCCTTTTTTGCCCCCTACGAGTTTTTCTATTCGTGGCGGAAGATAGAAGGAATGGCAACGGAGGTGGATGGCATCGATTCGCTCTACACACTGGTCCGTGGAATGTTCGACACAACCCGTTTGCGCGACATCATCCGGAATTTTATCTTTTTGCCCGATTCGTCAACGAAGAACGAAAAGATACTTTGCCGATACCCTCAATACTACGGGGCCAACAAACTTTTCAGGAATATCATAAGGCATCGGAAACCGGGGGGAGATGGAAAAGGGGGGACCTATTTTGGCGCCACCGGAAGCGGAAAGAGTTACACCATGCTTTTTCTCACCCGGCTGCTGATGCGCAGTAAGTTGTTATCGAGCCCCACCATCATCCTGATCACCGACCGCATTGACCTGGACGATCAGCTCGCGGCCCAGTTCACCAATGCAAAAAAATTTGTAGGCGACAACAACATCATCAGTGTGGAAAGCCGGGCTGAGCTGAAAGAACGGTTGCAGGACATAAAGAGTGGAGGTGTTTTCCTGACAACCATCCACAAATTCACCGAAGGCACTGATCTGCTGACGACAAGGAGCAATGTTATTTGTATTTCGGATGAAGCCCACAGGAGCCAGATCAACCTGGATCAAAAAGTGAAAGTGACATCAAAAGGTGTTGTAAAAACTTACGGTTTCGCCAAATACCTGCACGATTCTCTTCCCAATGCCACCTATGTTGGATTTACGGGAACCCCCATCGATGCCACCCTGGATGTATTCGGGGAAGTGGTGGATGCCTACACCATGACCGAATCGGTCAGGGACGAAATAACCGTACGAATTGTTTATGAAGGTCGTGCCGCTAAGGTTTTACTTGATAATAAAAAGCTTCAGGAGATTGAAGACTATTACGACCGGTGCGCTGAGGAGGGGACCAATGAATATCAGATCGAGGAGAGCAAAAAGGCGGTAACCAACATGAACGTGATACTGGGCGATCCCGACCGCCTTAAGGCCCTGGCCGCTGACTTCGTAAAACATTACGAAACCAGGGTTTTTGAAGGGTCTACGATAAAGGGGAAGGCCATGTTCGTATGCAGCAGCCGGTTGATCGCTTATGAGTTCTATAAAAATGTGATCGCCCTGCGGCCTGAATGGGCAGAAACAAAACTGACTGATACTGGGTCAGGTCTGTCAGAAAGGGATAAGAGAGAGATCAAGCCGATGGAACGTATCAAGATGGTAATGACAAGGGGCAAGGATGATCCTGAAGAGCTGTATAACCTGCTTGGTACAAAAGAGCACCGTAAGGAGCTTGACCGGCAATTCAAGAATGCAAAATCCAACTTCAAGATTGCCATTGTGGTGGATATGTGGCTGACAGGTTTTGACGTACCCTTTTTAGACACCATCTATATCGACAAGCCCATTCAACGGCACAACCTGATCCAGACCATTTCGCGCGTTAACCGGAAGTTCAAAGGAAAAGAAAAAGGGCTGGTGGTCGATTATATTGGCATCAAGAAGCAGATGAACCTGGCCCTTGCCCATTATAACAAAGCCGATAGCCAGAATTTCGAGGACATTGAGCAATCAGTGATTGTGGTTAAAGACCACCTGGATTTGCTGGAAAGGATATTCCATAAATTTGACAAGAGAAAATACTTTCATGGCGCTCCTGTAGAGCAACTCCATACACTCAACAAAGCTGCCGAGTTTGTGCAGTTGACCCAGGATATCGAAAAGCGGTTCATGTTCCTGGTCAAGC
>CAZXWD010000276.1:0-1884 GCA_964644135.1 uncultured Bacteroidales bacterium
AAATTCATTTCTGAACACTTCTCAACTCCATACCAAGCTGCTGATACAGTCCTAGTAAATCATTCACTTCCCAGCGTGTTTTAATTTTACCTTCGTGAAGTTCAAAAACGGCGATTGCGTTCCATTTCAATGTTTTACCGGTCGCAGGCACGCCGAATGAGTCCCTGTCATGTACAGCCATCGCGGAGAAAACAGCTGTCACCCGATCTCCCTTTGCAAAAATCTCATGCACTTCATGAGTAGTCATTGGGAAGTCACGATAAAACCGAATAATCATTTGTTTGAAATCTTCATACTCTACAGGCTCGGAATTGGAATTGAGATACTGTTTGCAGTCTCGGGTCCATAATTCATCAAAAAGCTCTTCAAAATTGTCTTTATTGACCTCATTAAGCCATTTAAGAACAAGAGCAGTGTTTTTTTCTTCCTGCTCTTGCAGCTTCGAAAGTTCTGCATCAGTACGGCAGCCGATCGCGATGGTCAGCAGGAACAGCAACACCGAACAGCTTATCATTCTCATCATCGTACCCCCCTCGATTTTTAAATTATTCATTATTTGCATCATACTTCAAACATTTCCCACTTCCGCTTCACCCGCTTCATCAGTGTGTGAAATCGCTTAGTGCCCCGGAGATCCGCCAGCAGAGGATTGTATTCATTAAGAAACGGGTAATTTTTAAACCCCACGGCAACGGCATTCTCCAGCCAGTGCATGGCCTTTTCCTTCTCCCCTGCGGCCGCGTATGCCTCTCCAACAAAAAAGGAGACACCCAAGTCGTTCCGCGCCAGAGACTCAATAGTATCCTCACTCAGGATAGAGGCCGCTTCCTTGCTTTTACCCTGTATGCCCAATGCTGACGCCCAGGCAATGGCGGCCAGCACATCATCGGGAGCATCTTTTCTGAGCTTGCCGATGACCTCTATGGCTTTATCATCCAATTGATTGTAGAACAGGGTCTGGACGAAAATCCAGCGCAGCAGATGATCATCAGGAAAGACGGTAACGGCCTGTCGCAGGTGATCAAGAGCGGCGCCGAACTGACCGTCCATATTGTGCACTTTTGCGTAAGAAAAGTGGGTCATAGGATGATGCGGTTCCACCCTCATCAGCCGCTCCAAATAGGGCATGGCCCAATTCTTTTTGCCCATAAAAGCATAAAAGCAGGGCAGCCAGACCAGGGCGTCAAAGTTATTCGGCTCCACTGCCAAAGCCCGTTTAAAATGCTCGATTCCCGCTTTGGGATCCCCGGACCACCCTTTGAGCAGTCCTAGGACAATATGACCATTGGGCGAGTCCGGGTCCAGGGCCAGAGCCCGCTCTGTATACTCCTCAGCTTTTCTGGCCGTCTCTTCATCGGTTTGAATCCCGGTATTGCAGTACTGAAAATAGACATACCCCATTCCTGCTAAGAGCACGGCGTTCTTTCCCGCGGCTTCAAGACCTTTCTGAAGATATTCCAGAGCTTTGTTTAAACCTTCTGGGGTCCACTTCCACAGCTCGTGACGGGCTTTGAGAAAACACTCGTAGGCATAAACATCGGGAATAGGATTTTCGGTGATCCTGCGGTTCTCTTCCGGCGTCAATTTCATCTTCAGGGCGCCGGCAATGGACCGTGAGACCTTTTCCTGAATGTCAAACACATCATCCAGCGTCCCCGCATACTTTTCCGCCCAGAGATGGACATCTTTTTCAGCGTCGATGAGCTGGGCCGTGATACGCAGATTGTTCTCCGCCTTGCGGACACTTCCCTCCAGCACATAGCGCACATTGACTTCACCGGCGATATCCTTCACCTTTTTCTTGGAGGCCTTAAAGGTCATGGCCGAGCTGCGTGAGATTACCAGCAAATCGTGAATGTGCGACAGATCTGTGATGATCTCCTC
>CAZXWD010000277.1:0-1852 GCA_964644135.1 uncultured Bacteroidales bacterium
GGGTGGCCCTTCCACTGGGCGACATCTGGACGCAAAGCAATACTTCCAATGCCGGCGGCAATACCCCTGAGGCTAAATTCAGCGGCTCCAGCGGCCCCGGTACGGCCAGGCTCATATCACCGGCCATTGACCTCTCAGGCGTAGATACTGTGATCGTACTTTTCAAACACTTTTACGATGACCTCCCGGCACCCGGGCCGACCATGGGCGTAGCCACACGTGCAGGCGGGTCCTGGAACTCGGTATGGGATGAAACCCCGACAACCACAGTTGGCCCTGAAGAAGTCCAGCTTGTACTTACAGGCGGTGATGTCGGTGCTTATAATTTCCAGTTGTCGTTCTACCTTACCGGGAGCCTCCCAAACCTGAGCGCATGGTATATCGACGATGTTGTAATGAAAGCACCGGCCGGACTGGATGCCAAAATGACCCAGGTAACCACTCCAGGTGTTATAACAGGCCCTGATACAGTCGGAGGGATCGTCACAAACCTCGGAAATACAGTGATCACTGAACTGGATGTATCCTGGGAATCATATTCCGGCAGTATCTATGATTCGGTTTTCACGGATCTGTCCATCGGCCTTCTAGAAACCTTCGAATTTGAGTTCGACGGCATGTGGGTTTCCGCTTTCGGATACCACGACCTGAAAATGTGGATCAATGCTGTTAACGGCGGACAGGACGAGGACCAGACAAACGACACCATAGCAAAGACCATCGCTTATTATGCCAATATACTCGACCGCACCCCGTGCTTCGAAGAGTTCACCAGTTCAACATGCGGTCCCTGCGCCAGCTTCAACTCAGGGTTTGTGCCCTGGAGCCAGCAACATGAGGATGAGATCGTGCTGGTGAAATACCAGATGAACTGGCCCGGAAGCGGTGATCCCTATTATACAGCCGAAGGTGGGGTCCGCAGGAATTATTACGGGGTGAGTTATGTCCCCGACCTTTTCTGCAACGGCTCACGGGTAAATACGAATATGGGCTCCGTACAGGCAGCCTTCGATGCAGCCTCGCAGCTAACAGCAACGGTTGACATTGCAAGTTCGTTTGAAGTAACAGGGGATAACATCAGTATTACAACAAACATCCTCCCATTCTCCAATTATGGGACGGTTAAGGTGCATAATATTCTCTTTGAAAAAGTGACAACGGGCAACGTAGGTTCCAATGGAGAAACAGAGTTCCACCACGTCATGATGAAGATGTTCCCCGATGCCAATGGGGCAACCATCGATCTGCAAGACAGGGAATCAATTACTCAGACGTTCACATATAACTTATCAAATACGAACGTGGAACAAACCGACGACCTCATGATGGCCGTGATCATCCAGGATCAGTCAAGCAAAGAAATACTGCAGTCTGAATACGGATACGACGGAGTAACATACTCCACTGAAGCAAGGCTTGAAATGATCTACCTCGACGGGGAACCCCTGGAAGGTTTTGACCCTGATGTGTACGAATATAACGTGATCCTTCCCGAAGGCACCGTGGAAGAGCCGGTCCTGACAGTTGAAACTATGGATGAGGCTGCTTTCCCGGTCATTACACAGGCTTTTGAGCTGCCCGGAAGCGCCACCGTGGATGTTTTTGCCGAAAACCTGTCCACAACCAAGAGATATATTGTTAATTACACTGGTTTTGTAGGACTGGAAGAGGGACCGGTATCATCGGTCCAGGTATTCCCCAATCCCACTGCCGGTCAGCTTTACATCTCCGGGACTGAGAAAGCCAAAGTTTCTCTCTTCTCAACAGATGGCAAGCTCATCATGGAAATGGAAAACTATTCAGGAAATGCCCTCAACCTTTCAGACCTCAAACGGGGTATCTACATCCTGAA
>CAZXWD010000278.1:0-1815 GCA_964644135.1 uncultured Bacteroidales bacterium
TGAGCCGATGGACGGATTCGAACCGCCGACCGGCTGATTACAAATCAGCTGCTCTGGCCAGCTGAGCTACATCGGCATTATTACAAAGAACACATAAAAAAACAGACCTTTTCTTGAAAAAGGTCTGCAAAAATATAAATATAAATTGGAACGACCAAAAGATTGTCGGAAAAATTTAATACTGTTTAGTCCGTTGTTTCTCTTTATATTTTTTGAGCTGCCGCCTGAGCGCTTCAACGGCAATATCTGTTGATTCTTCAAATGATTTACTCTGCTTCTTGGCGTAAAGGTCTTTGCCCGGTATGATCACTTTTATTTCCGCGATCTTGTTCTCCTTGGTGTCGTTGTTAGCCACCTTCAATGAAACTTCACTTCCAATAACACCATCGTAGATCTGTGTGAGCTTTTCAACTTTTTCATTGATGAATGAAAGAAGTTTTTTGTCAGCCTTGAAGTGAACAGAATTGATGTTTACTCTCATAAATTAATCCTCCATATTTAATGGTTAAGCCCTTGGATGGGCCTGATTATATATTGTCTTGAGCTTTTCAATCGTATTGTGGGTATAGACCTGCGTTGCAGCGAGGTTTGAATGCCCCAGTATTTCTTTAATAACGTTGAGGTCGGCCCCGTTGTTCAGCATGTGTGTTGCAAAAGTGTGCCTCAGGACATGAGGGCTTTTTTTACCGGAAGTGGTAACCATCCCGAGGTATTTATTAACAATGCGATAGACGAGCCTCGGGTAGATCTTTTTTCCTTTTTTGGTTATAAAGAGGTAGTTTTGTTCGCTCATATCAGCCTGTTCCGCCCTCTTCGAAAGGTAAGTTTCCAATTCCTGTTCCAGGGAAGATAATAACGGAATGTACCTCTGTTTATTGCGCTTGCCGGTCACTTTTATCATGCCTCCATCAAGGTCGATATCATTCATCTTTATTTCGATCAGTTCGGCAAGCCTGATCCCCGTCATGTAAAAAATACTCATTATCAACCTGTCGCGCCGGCCTTCAAAATCATTATCAAAACCAACTTCATCGAACAGTGCCTTCATATTTTCCTGTTCTATGAAAACAGGCAGCCTGCCGCTTGTTCTGGGCGGGGTAACACGGTTCATCGGATTGGTGCTGATGTGGCCCTCCCTTTTCAGGAACCTGAAAAATGATTTAAGAGTGGTCACCTTGCGGTTTACCGTCCTTGCTGAAATATTGTTTTCTATAAGGTGAACGATCCAGGAACGGATCATCTGGTGAGTGGCTTTTGCCGGATCTTTTAATTCATAATGCTGCTCAAGAAATGCTGAGAACTGGGCAAGGTCATTCCTGTACGCGCTTATGGTGTGACTGGAGTATCTTTTCTCGTGCCCGAGGTATTTAGCAAACCTTTCTACCAACATCCAAAAAAATAAGAAGAAACTTTATTTCAAATATAATATAAATAAGGTAGAAATAAAATTCCTTCTTACTAAAAAAATTCCTTCAGCAGGAGAAAGATCAGCCTTCTGCTTCCTGACGGAGCTGCTGGACGTATATAGCCTTCAGCTTTTCTTCACGTTTCTTAACGGATGGCTTTGTATATTGCTGCCTATCCCTTACTTCTCTCATCACACCGGTCTTCTCAAATTTTCTTTTGTACTTCTTAAGCGCCCGGTCAATGCTCTCTCCTTCTTTTACGGGAACAATAATCATTCTTTATACCTCTTTCTTTTAGTTATTGAATGTTCAATTTTTTAAAATCGGGGTGCAAAGGTATTGATTTGTTTTGAAATATCCAAATAACTATGAGCCAACAGCCCCACCCCCGGCCCCTCCCCACCCGGGG
>CAZXWD010000279.1:0-1809 GCA_964644135.1 uncultured Bacteroidales bacterium
GGATAATGATCGATATCAGTTGTCTCATATCTGGTCTAACGGAATTTGGTTTTGCGAAGTTAAATTTTTAGTGTTGAATGTTTAATGTTTAATGTTGAAATGCGGTATGGGGTCTGGGGTGCGGAATTTTCTCTGTGCTCTCTGCTCGACTCGGCGCCTTCTGCGTGAAACGATCACATGACAGCATAGCAACAATTAACACTTGCCTCTTACCCCTTTTTTGTTTCACGCTGAATACGCAGAGCAAAGCTGAGAAACGCGGAGAAAACATCGACCAACAGTTAAAAGCAAAAAGCCAACACAAAATAGATTAATCTAAAAACTCAAAAACTCAACTCTTCTCAAGGGTTGAGCTTGCCAAATATAGTTTCATTTTATATATTTACAAAAAACCAAAGCATGCAGCGGGTCATCATTGCCATTTTATTGCTAAGCCTGGCATTCCTCGGTTACAGCCAGCAAGGTTACGACCTTCAGATACTGACATCTTTCCCATACTCCCTGCACGAGGTTGAAGTGGATATGGATGGAAATTATATTCTGTGCGGCGGCTCGAATGGCACCCACATTGTAAAAATGGATTCTGAGGGGAATATGCTGTGGGACAAGGTTCCCTATCCGGGCTCCTGGGGATATTCCGGTCATACCGGTATGGACGTTGACTCCTTAAATAATATTTACTACGTTGACATGAAGCCCCCGTTCAACAGGTTCCTTTATAAACTCAACCCTGACGGGGATAGTATAAAAATCCGGGGCTTGGGAAATTTCGCAGGCCAGGACACATGGACAAACGATGTGGAGGTGGTCAACTCAAACAGGATATTGGTTACAAAGACAGCAAACCCGGCTTATCCATGGCATTATTACTGCGTCCTTGAGCTTCTGGATTCTGACCTCAATAATATTGATGGCTGGGAGGATAGCTGGATACTCGGGGGCCGGATCACAGTGGATGAGGAGCAAAAGATTTTCGTTAACGGGGCGCTTGAAGATGATTTCTATGTAGGTCCCCCCCGGTTTTTTGTGTTTGATACGCTGATGAATTACCAGTGGTCCCCCTCATGGGATTTCCCATGCATTGGCAATGTTGTTTTGCTTAATGACGGTTCCTACCTCTTCAGTGGATATCGAGGTAATGGCACACTTATCATCAGCCGGTACAGCTCAAACGGGAACAAGTTAACATGGAATCAATATTTTAACTTCAGCAATAAAACTTCAATTGACATCATCCCGGTTAATGATTCACTTTGCCTTACAGCCATAGCCACTTATTTAGATAATGAGATCGTCCTATTCATCTCAAATAATAACGGTGATTCTCTTCATGCACAAAATATTCCCCTGCCAGAGGGATCCCTGATAACCGGGGGACGTCTGAAATTATTCCGGCACGACAGTACTTTCACCTGTATTACCAATGTACTTGCAGGTAGTAAGGGCGGAGCTATCTTATACTTCCAAATGGCATTTGATTCTCTTGAATATCTCCTGCCCCCTCCTATAACATCCCCCCAGGCCGGGTTCAGTTACATCCAGGATGTAAACATAATTTCTTTCACCGATACTTCCACACACCAGGAGTACATAACGAGCCGGCTGTGGGACTTTGGCGACGGCAGCACCTCAGAAGAACAAAACCCGGTGCATACTTACACAAGTTCAGGGGCCTTTGAAGTATGCCTTAAGGTCACAGGACAGAAATCGGATACCAGTGTGCATTGCGATAACGTTTACAGCACATTGGATATTGATGTGCAGACGGTAGGCCCCCGGCTTTCTATCAGCTATAACCCAACAGGTATC
>CAZXWD010000280.1:0-1783 GCA_964644135.1 uncultured Bacteroidales bacterium
GGCAGTAGGCAGTTAGTTCTGAGTTAATCCGCGGAAATCCGCTGTATCCGTTGTATCTGCGGTCTATTGGCTGTTAGCTTTAGCGAAAGTGGTGAGCATGGGCGCACGGCGGGCAAGGCAATAGTGACAATAGAGACAATAGCAACAATTAAGACCATGAATAACCATCAGTTACCAGTTACCATATGATGCACAACAAAACCAAAAAACAAATAAGAAAAGGAGCTCTGTTTCTCCTCCTTGGTTTGCTTCTGCCGTTTTTTTGTTTTTCCGCTTCGCGGGATTCAGTGCCAGATACAAAACCTGACACCACCGGGGTAAAGCCCTTCCGTTTCGTTCCTTTCCCCATCCTGGGCTACGATTCGGATATGGGTTTCCAGTGGGGGGCGCTGGCACAGTTCTTCTTTTACGGCGACGGCAGCACATACCCTGAATACAAGCACATGCTGTACCTCGAATTTTCCAGGTTCACAAAAGGCAGCGGGGTGAACCAGTTCTTTTACGACTCGAAAAGCCTTCTACCCTGGAACCTACGGATAACCACCGATGTAACCTATCTCACTGAAAAAGCCCTCGATTTCTATGGTTTCAACGGCTACCAGGCAGCTTATTATCCCGCATTCGAGGACGAGGACAGCGACCGGTACATATCAAGGGCATACTACCGGCACGAAAGGAAACTGCTGAGGGTTCTTGTCGACCTGCAGGGGCCCATAATTGGAAACAGGCTGCGGTGGCTGGGAGGTGTCAACGTGTTCGACATCGAAGTGGGCACCGTTGATATCGATAACATTAACGAGGGTAAGGATGAAGAGGACAAGCTTCCGGATGTGCCATTGCTCTACGATGAATACGTACGCTGGGATATCATCGGGGAGAAGGAGAAGGACGGGGGCCTTACCGCTTACCTGAAAGCCGGACTGGTATATGATACACGCGACCATGAAGCGGCCCCGTCGAGGGGGGTATGGAGCGAGGTGATCTTCCTGGGGGCGCCAGGCTTTTTGGGCAACAATGATTTTTCTTTTGCCAAGATGGCGGCCATCCACAGGCAGTATTTCACTCTCTGGAAAGACCGCATTGTGCTGGCCTACCGGATTGCCTACCAGGGTACGGTCATCGGTACGGCACCCTTCTATATCCAGCCTTACATGTATAGCTCCTATTCCCTCACTACCCGTCCCGACGGCCTTGGCGGGGCAAAAACGTTGCGCGGGGTGCTCAGGAACCGTGTTGTCGGCGATGGAGTGGTTTACGGAAACCTGGAACTGAGATGGAAATTCCTGAAAGGAAGGTTCTTTGATCAGGACTATTACTTAGGGCTTACCGGGTTCATGGATGCAGGACGGGTGATACAGGAACACCCTGTTGATGAGACCAAATTCCCATTCATGAATATGGAACGGCCGCTTTACCTCGACCAGTATCACGACAGCATGCACCTGACCGTTGGCGCCGGGCTCAGGATCAGCCTGAACAAGAACTTCATCCTCGCTGTCGACTATGGCCTGGCATTCGATAAGCGCGACGGCAACAGCGGGATCTATTTCACCGTCGGAAACCTTTTTTGATTAATTAATAATTAAAATGTTGCTGCTCAGTAGCTCAGAGGCACAGGGGCGCGGGAGCACGGAATAGAAAATAAGAGGTTAAGAGGTTAAGAAAATAGGAGGTTAAGAAGAGGGGAAGAGGGGAAAAGGCGCGGGAGCATGGTAGCTCGGGAGCGCAGAGGCTCAGGGGCTCAGGAGCAATGCATAATTAACAATGAACAATTAACAATTAA
>CAZXWD010000281.1:0-1777 GCA_964644135.1 uncultured Bacteroidales bacterium
GCCGAAGACAACCATGTCGGCATGGCCCTCAGCAAGCACCTTCTGGGCCTTTTCATAATCATAACCCCCGCAGATCATCAGCTTTCCGTTGTAGAATTTCCTGAAATGAGGTGCTATCCGGCCCGTCCATTGTTCCACCAGCGGCCCCTTGCTCATGGGCTCGGTAAGGTGCAGGTAGGCCAGGTTGTAATCATCCACCTCTTTAACTACATACTCAAACAGTTCTATGTTGTCAGGGTCTTCCATGTTGCGCCTGGTGAAAACAGGGGATAGCCTCAGCCCGGTCTTTTCAGGGCCGCAGGCATCTGTTACCTCTTCGATGATCCTCCTCAAAAAACGGAACCGGTTGGCAAACGAACCGCCGTATTCATCACCCCTGCGGTTGCTGCTTTGCATAAGGAACTGGTGGGGCAGGTAGCCGTTGGCGCCGTGTATCTCCACGCCGTCAAATCCTGCTTTCAGCGCGTTCTGTGCGGCATTCCTGTAATCATTCACGGTACGGTTGATATCTTCCCCTGTCATGGCCTTCGGGACCACCGCAGGGAAATGCCCCTCCGGTGTGTTCACCTCGCCGCTTTCGCCAATGGCAGATGGGCCCAGGGGCCACTTGCCCCCGGGGAGCAGCTTCGGATGGCTGTGCCTGCCGGTATGCCACATCTGCAGATAGATCCGGCCTCCCTCATCATGTACTCCCCCGGTGATCTTTTTCCATTTGTTAACCTGTTCTCCGGTGAAAATGCCGGGAGTGTCGTGATAGCCTACCGCCTCTTCCGAAATATTGGTCGCTTCGCTGATGATCAGCCCGGCTCCCGACCGCTGCCTGTAATAGGTTTCCATGATGGGTGTGGGCACGTTGTCCCTGGTCGCCCGCTTCCGAGTGAGCGGCGCCATGATGACCCTGTTCCGTAATTCTATGTTACCAATCTTTATGGGATCGAACAATGTGACAGACATATCGCTTGTGTTGCTGAAATGATTATTAATACTGAGTTTTCTTAATACGGTGCACCGTGCAAAGTAAATCAAAATTCATATCTTTGCTTTCAATTTAAACTCAATCTAAATAAAAAGTTATGCCTCATTATCATACCCTGGGAAAGATACCCCACAAAAGGCACACGCAGTTCAGGAAACCCGACGGCGGCCTCTATTCGGAGCAGCTCGTTTCGAGGAAGGGTTTTGATGACCTCTATTCGCTGCTTTATCACATCAACATGCCCACGCTGGTGAAGAAAGTGGATGAGCCTTATTCTGTGGCCCCTGAAGTGGCGGTTGAGAAGAACCTGAGGCACAGGAGCTTCAGGGGGTTCAACGTGAAGCCTGAAAAGGATTACCTGAAGTCGAGGGTGCCGGTGCTCGTGAACGACGACCTGCACATCTCCCTTGCGGCGCCGCAGGAATCGACCAACGACTATTTCTTCAGGAACAGCGGTGCGGATGAGATGATCTTTGTGCACGAGGGCGAGGGGACGCTGAAAACGATGTACGGTAATATCGATTTCGGCTACGGCGACCACCTCATCATTCCCCGTGGCATCACTTACCAGATGGAGTTCAGTGGCAGCAATAACAGGCTGTTCATAGTCGAGGCCTTTTCTGCTTTCCGCTTTCCGAAACGCTATGTTAACAGGGCAAACCAGTTGCTGGAGCATGCCCCTTTCTGCGAGCGCGACATACGCAAGCCCGCCAACCTCGAAACCCACGGGGAAGAAGGAGATTTCCTTATACTGGTAAAGAGGGATAACATGATCTTTCCTTACCACTATGCCACACATCC
>CAZXWD010000282.1:0-1774 GCA_964644135.1 uncultured Bacteroidales bacterium
AACATTAAAGTCGTGAAAATCAAAATAACTCTTTGTTTCATAAGTTGGAGTTTTAGGATCATATTTAAACCTTGAGATGCGAGATCATTTGATGAAATAATATTAAGCCTTATTCCCCTGTATACATTTTAAAAATCATGCAAATACATTCATGATTCATGCAAATGCACTCAGTCTGATAGGTTGATATCCATCATTTCAGAATGGATCACTTTAATCTCACAGGTGTCACCTGTTATTTCGATGAATTTACCGGTATCTCCAATCAGCTTACTGTTCCTGATAACGCAGTCGTTCAAATTTATAAGCCTGATCACCGGAATGTCGCTTGTGGAGTTCCGCCCTTTGAACTCATCTAGCTCCAATATTTCTGAATCAGAGACAGTTAATGCCGATCCATTATTTACTTCGATCGTAACTTCATCCATTCCAAGACCCTGGGTGAACTTTATTTCCATTCCGGTTTCGGCCTTTAAATCAATATCCGAAAAGCTCACTCCTTCAATCGGGGCTTCCGGCAATCCTCTGATTATTCCTGCCTTATCAATGTTGGTACCCGATATATGACTGTAGTGAATATTGGAAAAGTGCGGCGTTTTCTCATCAACAGGTTGATACCCCTTTTCATCTTCCTCTTCCCCATAAAACATATCCAGTGAAATGGCTGTCCCCACCTGGTCCATGATGATGTTTGTAGCTCTTATATTCTTCACAACATTTCCACGTCCCCTGGCTGATTTGATGCGCAGCCCCCTTTTTGTTTGATTGAATACACAATTACTGATAACGATATTCTTTATTCCTCCCGATGTTTCACTTCCAATACCCACTGCACTGTGGCCATGCGCGAAAGTGCAATTAGTGATCACCACATTTTCGCAAGGAATGTTGACCCGGCGGCCATCTTCATTGTATCCGGATTTGATAGTTACGCAATCATCTCCGCAATCAATGAAGCAATTGCTAATTCGAACGTCCCTACTGGATTCCGGATTAATACCATCGGTGTTGGGAGAGTCATATGGCTGTATTATCGAGACATTATCAATTGTAACATTCTGACAATAAACAGGATGTATAGTCCATGAAGGTGAGTTCAATAAAGTAATATCTCTGATCAGGACATTCTTGCAGCGGTATAAATTGATCATGCGGGGACGGGGCCATTTCAGCGGGCTGATGGACGGATTATCGGGTTCACGGCCCTCCAATCCCATTTGCCTCCTCAGTTTTCTATTTGTACGGTGAGCTGCCCACCAGACTTTCCCCTGACCGTCCAGGACCCCATGGCCTGAAATAGTGATGTTGTGGAGATCATGCCCGGTAAACAGAGAAGCATAGATTTTCCTTTCAATTCCTTCCCAACGCCCTTCTACTGCTGGATATTCTTCTATATTCTGATGTGCCAGAAGTACAGCTCCCGCTAAAACATCAATGTGCAAATTACTGTGTAAAAACAATGGGCCTGTCAGATATCTTCCGGCCGGAAAAACGACCTTCCCGCCTCCTTCTGCAGCACAGTCATCCATGGCTTTTTGAATTGCTGAAGTGGACATGGTTTGACCATCGGGGATGGCCCCGTATTCAAGGATATTGTACTCACCGGTTCCGGCAAAGATTACAGACATCCCCGAGAATATCAGGGTCAGTAGTATGAACAGGACCGTTTTATGCATCGTGCTTATTTTATTTGATCATTAATCAGTAATATCTTTTAGCAGATCATCCCCATGCATTGATTCATAGCTTTGTGGATGGAAAAGTTGCCAATCCT
>CAZXWD010000283.1:0-1735 GCA_964644135.1 uncultured Bacteroidales bacterium
GGGAGTTTTTAAAATTGTTATTTGAATAAGTGAAGAGCATCATTACAGAAATACCCCTTGCCTTTTCGTTATTGTGCCTTCTTCTGGGGGCCGGTTACTCAATGGCTCTCTATTACAGGGAGTACAGGCATGAATTCCCGGCAATTCACCGGGCCTGGATGGCAGGGGTGAGGTTCATACTTGTTTCTGTAATTGCTTTTTTCCTGCTTTCCCCACTTGTCCGCTCTATTTCAAGGGAAGTGGACGATCCCATCCTCATTATTGCCCAGGATGATTCCCGGTCGCTTATATCAGGAAGCGATTCTTCATACTATGTTGCGCAGTATCCCGGACAACTCGGGGATTTTTCAAGCGCACTGGGGGAGAAGTTCACGGTACACAGGTATTCTTTTGGCAGCGAGGTTTCAAGGGTTGAAGAGGGTACGGTGCATGAAGAGTTGTTTGGTTTTGACGATGAAAGAACTGATATCTCAAGATTGTTCCGTAACCTTGGCGATATCTATGAAAACCGTAACGTAGGCGCCCTTGTATTGGCCACCGACGGTCTTTATAACAGCGGGATGAACCCGCTCTACGGTATGGGCAATATCAGGTTTCCCATATATACGGTAGGATTGGGCGACACCACCATAAAAAAGGATGTGCTCGTTGCAGATATTCGGTATAACAGGATGGCCTACCTGGAAAATTCATTTCCTGTGGAAGTAACCGTCCTTGGCAATAAGGCTGATGGTGAAGAGGCAAGAGTGGGAGTGTATCACCGGGGATCCAGGTTAGCCTACAGGGATATTTCTTTCAAAGGGGAGGCTTTCTCTGAAAAGGTGCTGTTTACGCTTGAAGCGTCCGAACCGGGGCTCAGGCAATATGAGATCAGACTGGATGAGCTGGAAGGGGAGGTGAATTTATCGAACAACAAAAAATCAATTTATATAGATGTACTTGATTCGAGGAACCGCATCCTTATCATAGCCGCTGCCCCTCATCCCGACATTACTGCCATGAAGGAGGCCCTCCGGTCGAACATTAATTATGAGGTTGATAACGTTTTTGCCGACGACCCTGATATCAATCCTGAAGCGTATAACCTTGTCATTCTTCATCAACTGCCTTCGGTTAGCAATATTGCTGTAGGACTTATCGACCAGCTTGAAGAAGAGGGGATTCCTGCTTTGTATATCCTGGGACAGCAATCCAACCTGGCCAGGTGGAACAGCCTGAAGCTCGGGGTTGAAATCCAGGCCGACAGGAAAAGCATTCATGAAGTCCTGCCCATTCTGAACAGTAATTTCAGCCTTTTCACCGTCCCGGAAGAAATGGCCAGGATGATAGGGTCATTGCCACCGCTTAATGCCCCTTTCGGGAATTACCAGACGGTTAATTCCATTACACCTTTTATAGATCAGCGGATAGGAAACATCACCACTTCACGGCCACTGATCTGCTTTGGCCGCGACCTTGGCAGGCGCTGGGGCATGATTACCGGCACAGGCATCTGGCGGTGGCGCCTCATGAATTATTCCAATACCGGCACTCACGAGGGATTCAACGATCTGATGATCAAAATGGTGCAATACCTTTCGCTGAGGGAAAGCAAAAACCAGTTCAGGGTTTATCACGACAGGAACTTCTACGACAATGAACAGGTTGTCTTTGAAGCAGAGGTATACAACGACAGCTATGAACTCATTACGGAACCCGAAGTGGAGATCACTGTGATCAACAGTGAAGATGAACG
>CAZXWD010000284.1:0-1733 GCA_964644135.1 uncultured Bacteroidales bacterium
AAAAAATTGCAAAAAGCTGAAAAATTTCGTAATATTGCAGTGCCAGGTATACTAATAACCGGCCTTTAAACCCGAAGTCTGGATCATGAAAAGATATCTTTTCCTCATATTACCAATTATAATATTCCTTTCCGGATGTAAGAAGGATGATCCTGAACCTGAAGACCAGGGCATAGAGGTCAGCTTTAATTTTTCCAAAGGTCTTAAAAAAGATTACAGCGATGATTACGACTGTTTCGATGCGATTGGGGATTATGCCTATGTGGTGATAAGCGGGGAGGAGTATTATCTCGATGTATTTTACCTTTATGGCATACCCCATACCAGGTCAATAATGCTTTCTACCAGGGGAACTTACGTTCTGGAAGAGTTTATGCTTATGTATGACAATGAAACGCCCGGAGTGCAATCGGATGACTCAGTGATCATGGCCGCCCCGCACACCGGAAGCGATTTTGCCTCTTTTGTCGAGGCACCGTTGCATTATACGTTCTCAACCGAAGACTATGATGTGATCGAAATATCGATACAGGTAGTCTGCTACGAAACATCTGATTTCGATAAGTTTGGATTCGAGTATTTCGAGTATGATGATTATGAGGAGAGGCAGGAGTGCTTTTACGGTTACCTGTGCGTACATACACTGAGTGATTATACCGGCTCACTTTACGAAGACCAGGGAGCGGGACTTCAGAACAACATGCCCGCTATCTTCAAGATTGAGGTTTACAGGAATGATATTTTACAGGATACGGTCTTTTCCAATGAAAGCTGGCTTGGTGAGGGGCAACCGCTCTGTGTTGTTTACGAAGACCGTAATTATATTGTGGATGAATTCGAGTTCAGGCTCTATGTTTATGTGGACGTAAAGAACCAGTTTGAATACAGGTACTTCCATTCCTGGTACCGCACCGACGGGCAGGCGTGGAACCACGGCAGCAACGGCATGATGGATTTCATTGTAGGCACCTGTGCCACCGACGTGGATGTCAGGCTTCCCAATTATATGGACCTGCCGCCCGACTGCAATTTCAAAATTGTGGATTCTGAACCCGGGGCATCAACAAATGCCTATACAGATTCCAAGCTCAGCGGCATAGCCGATAATTACGACCTGACAAACGGGATCTGGCCGGGATGGAGCATTGATACAGCCGTTGATATCAGTTCAGGAAACATTCAAATGGACGTCTTTTCGTCACTCTACCCGGTAAATATGCCACACTGCATTAAGAACTATAACTGGAAGGCCGCCAACTGGCTCCTGAACCATCTTGACTATTATCCGGACTATGAATGGTGGGAGCTCCAGCAGGCACTCTGGCAGATAGGTGTTGATCACGACGGCACTGCCATAGGAGGGGTTCCGGCGTCTACTCCTTTATCGGAGCAGATGGCCCTGGATGCAATCAACAACTCTCCAACATGGCAGGGACCCTTTATGGGGGATATGGCGGCAGTTGTTTTTCTTCCGGAAGGCACAGACCCCCTCACTACCAATCCTGAGCCCTACATTATCTTCACGGTTGTTGATCCCTGATATTTAACTAACCCTGATTTCTCCATTCCTTCTTAAGGAAGCAGGTTATATCCACGGTCCAAACCACAGCGCTAAAATTATTTGATTCTGTTATCCAATATGTTATTGTCTGGTTTAATCCTTATTTCATCAACAATGTGGTTCATCGTGTCATTGTGCATCATGGCATGAATTTCTTTTTTGTGGAAGCTTC
>CAZXWD010000285.1:0-1731 GCA_964644135.1 uncultured Bacteroidales bacterium
CCGATCACGCCCGATACGTTCGGGGCCATGGCGTGCATAAGAAGGTGGTTGGTAGGATCGTACTTCAGGCCTTCGTTCTGTACCACCCTGGCGCTGTCGGGCACGGCCGAAACCCCGGCTGCACCTACCAGCGGATTGATCTTTGCATTGCCCTTGAGGAAAAGGTTCATGACCTTTGCAAACATGATGCCGCCTGCCGTGGCGACCATGAATGATGCAGCTCCCAGCAGGAAGATCAGCAGCGACTGTTTGGTGATGAATACATCGGCCTGTGTGGATGCACCTACGGTCAGTCCAAGCAGAATGTTGACAATATCGACCATGGACGTTCTTGCCGTTTCAGCCAGTCTTCGGGTCACACCGCTTTCTTTCAGGATGTTCCCGAAGAAGAGCATGCCAAGGAGTGGAAGCGCTCCCGGTGAAATGAGCGTGGTAAGGATAAGCGCCACAATAGGGAACATGATCTTTTCCAGTTTCGATACCGCTCTGGGCGATTTCATCCTTATCAGCCTCTCCTTCTTGCTTATCAGCAACCTCATTATCGGGGGCTGTATCACCGGCACCAGTGCCATATAGGAATAGGCGGCAATGGCAATGGGACCGATGAGGTTCATGGTCTGCATACCGTTCACTATGTCGCCGTTAGCAAGTTTTGACGAGAGGAATATGGCGGTAGGGCCGTCGGCGCCGCCGATAATGCCTATTGATCCGGCCTCGGGCAGGTTGAAGCCCAGGAAAAGGGCCCCGAGGAATGTCAGGAAAATACCAACCTGGGCAGCAGCGCCCAGCAGCATGAGCCTGGGATTCGAGATGAGTGAAGAGAAATCGGTCATGGCGCCTATACCGAGGAAGATCAACGGGGGGTAGATCCCTTTGGTAACCCCGTAGTACAGGTAGTTCAGCACACTCCCTTCCTGGTATATCCCGAGCTGCAGGTTAACCCCCTCACCCTGGAAAAACGGGATATTCCCGATTATGATCCCCGTACCGATGGGGACCAGCAGCAGGGGCTCGTAGTCGTATTTGATCGCAAGGTAAATGAACAGCAGTCCCACCAGGATCATGATGAAATGGCCCGGTGTCATGTTGTAAAAGCCGGTATACCTGATAAAGCTCTTGATGCCCTGGAGGGCTTTTGAATCCTCATCGGAGAAGACATTCTCCACCCTTTCGGTCAGGCTGAGGGTATCGGGGTCCTGGTCGCCGGGTTTGGTTGAGCTGCCCTTGAGCGGGGCAACAAGCAGGTGCACCACTGCAACGATTATCAGAATGCTGATCGCGGTTATAGCTCGTTTCCTGGTCATTTTCTTATGCAATTACAAGTAACAGATCATCCTGCAATACACTGTCGCCTGGGCCTACCGAAAGCTTTTCTATGGTCCCGTCCTTTTCGGCTGTCACCAGGTTTTCCATCTTCATGGCTTCGTAAACCAGCAGCTTGTCGCCTTTTTTCACCTCATCGCCGTTCTTTACAAAAACCTGCATGATATTCCCCGGTAGGGGCGCCTTCACCTCAACATGGGTGCTGATCTTTTTCTTGAATTTTCTTTCGCTTCGCGGAACGGCAGGCTCAGGACGCACAAGCACAGGTGTTTTGGAGCCACGGTCCTCGCGCTGCACCTCCACTTCATAAAGTGTCCCGTTCACCTCCACCTCGGCCTGGTTGCCTTCAAAGTTCTTGATCTCAACTTCGTAATCGTGGCCTTTAATTGTGAATTTGAAAGTCTTCAT
>CAZXWD010000286.1:0-1728 GCA_964644135.1 uncultured Bacteroidales bacterium
AAATTGCTGTGTTTCAGCACTAAATAATTATTTATAGAGAATATAAATTAGATTTTTATCCTGGAACCTAAACCATTAGATGAATTTTCTTATAAATTGACCATAACCCCACATTTATTAACCACACTCTTTATACTTACCTTTATCGTTATATAATGATGCCAGAATTTTAATGACAGAAGCAAGTGAAAAAGCTGTGCTCGTTACCGGTGCCGGCGGCGGAATCGGCCTTGCCACGGTTAAAAAATTCATAGAAGAAGGAAAACGGGTCGTTGCAACCGATCTTGAAGAAGGAAAGCTGAGCCGTATTAATAATTCAAATGACTTCTTTTTTCAGCAATGCGACATCACAAATCCGGCTTCAGTTGACAAGCTATATCAAGTTGTTTCAGCGCAAGGCATTAAGATTAAAACACTTATCAGTAACGCGGGGATTTACGAAACTTACCCGGTATCGGAAACCGGCCATAGTGCTTACAGAAGGATCATGGAAGTTAATTTTCTCTCACATCAGCTTCTTCTCAGCACTTTTATCAATGACCTTATTGAAACCCGGGGAAGGTTTATACTGGTCAGCAGCGAAAGCGTCAAACTGCCTGTTCTTTTTCAACCTTATATGATAAGTAAGATTGCGCTGGAGGCATTCGCAGTAACAGCCCGGCAGGAAATGGCTCTTAAGGGTGTAAAGGTTATTATTGTAAGGCCGGGGGCGGTCAGGACCGGTCTGCTGGACTGGATGAAAGGTGTAAAGAATCCGGTAGGTAATTCACTGTTTGAAGAAGAGTTCCAGAAGTCATACCAAATGAGCACACGGCTTGCCGGCCGGCCGGTAAGCCCTGAAAAGGCAGCAGACATGCTTTACAGAGCAGCAACTGCAACAAAGCCCCGGAAGGTATATAATGTAAATCACAATCTCCTCCTGTCGCTGGTTTCAATTATACCCAACCCTATCCTTGAGAAAATTATATTGAAAAAGCTAAGGGCCAAAAAAAGCCGGTAACAGAGTGTCACCGGCTTTGATAATACATTTATCCTTAAGGATTAATTTACCGGCCATTTCGCAGGCACCTGACCGAAAACCCCTTGGTCCTGACAAAGCTGTCGGTATCCACTGAGGTGGAATTATACTGTAGCAGCCAGTAATTCGAAAAGAGCAATCCTGATGTTGTGGATGACCAGAAGATGGTAACTTTTTTCAGGTCGGTAAACACCCCTGCCCCCTGGTACTGGCCTGCACCAAGTGCAGTAAAGCCGCTTATATTGGTAGCCCCTGTGTTAGGCGAATCCCAGTGTTCTGTTCCCATCTCCTTCATAAGCCCCCCGGCATCCCTGTCACCGCCAAGGAATCCGACCAGTTCCAGCCAGTCGTCATCAGTCGGTATGTGCCATCCCGGCGGACAGATCCCCTGTGACCCGGGTTCAAAAACATAATCCATCATTTCATTCCATTCATAGAGGCCACCATAGGTGTCACAATTTTCTGGCATATCGAGGTAACAATACTTTTCGATGATCTCGTTATTGGTCATGGTAAAACCGGAGCTGAGAAACTCACCGACATTCAGGTTTTCACTGAGCCAGCATTGATCCGAGATCTGTATGGTACCATATTCCTGTCCTTCATAATCAACTGTCTCCATTCCCGGGCAAGGGAATCCTCCGTTCTCAAAGACAAATTCATAAGATTTGCTTTCGAGGGGATTATCCTGGATCATGTCCTGGTCTCTC
>CAZXWD010000287.1:0-1654 GCA_964644135.1 uncultured Bacteroidales bacterium
GGATATGCCCCATCAATTGAAAATTGGCTACGTCTCCCCTGACTTTTGGCAGAACTTATTTTCCTGACTTCCTTTCCCTTGCGCAATCCGATTTGGGCCAGCTTATCATAAAATCCGGGGCCGCCCCGTAAAGCGGAAATTACACCTTTCTGCCCCGGCTTCATTTCAACCAGTGATTTTTCCATCCACAAAACCTCCTGCTTTTCATTAATCTATTCATACTTTTGTCCTATTTCTTTTTTCAAGACTGTATCAACAACCTGGGTATTCAAATATTTCATTAGTTTTTCAAAGGTTTCATTACTTAAATCATGTTCCATCAAGCAGGCATCTTTTTCGGCCGCCTGGATCGAAACACCAAGAACCTGATGTAAAAACCCTGATATGACCCGGTGGCGGTGGCGTATCTTCTGGGCGTAACGTCGGCCTTCGGTTGTTAGCTCCACCGGACCGTAGCGATCCTGGATAATCAACCCTTTATCTCTCAACAAGGCAAGTGCCTGGTTCACACTTGGCTTTGCAATATTTAAACGATCGGCGATATCAGTAACCCTGGCCGTTTCCTTCTCCGTGATCAGGCTGAGGATTGTTTCCAGATAATCTTGAAGCGAAGCGGTAATCTCCGGGCTATGGGCCATTTTCCTTTCTCCTTATCGCTTTTTAATTTTATAAACACCAGCAATAATTAATGTTTCATTTGTTAGTATTAGCTAACATCTAGCATAGCACTTGACCCCTCAGCTGTCAATAAAATAAAAATCGAGGGGCCTGGATCCATGATGGCAGCACCCCTCTGATTGCTTTACAAACTATTGGAATAGCTGTAGATACTCTCCATAGCCTTCTTTTTCCAACTCGGCCCTTGGGATAAACCTTAGTGCCGCAGAGTTTATGCAATACCTCATCCCGGTTGGCTGAGGACCATCATCGAACAGATGCCCAAGATGCGAATCAGCCTCCCTGCTGCGGACCTCGATTCTTTTCATCCCCAGGCTGAAATCTTCATTTTCAATAATATTGTTTTCCACCAGTGGTTTAGTAAAACTTGGCCAACCGCTACCGGAATCATATTTGTCAAGGGAGCTGAATAAAGGCTCTCCTGATACAATATCAACGTAAATCCCTTCTTCCTTGTGATCCCAATACTGATTGTCGAACGGCGGCTCAGTTGCATTATATTGAGTAACTGCATACTGAAGGTCAGTCAGTCTTTCCCGCAGTTCATCCATGATCTCGTCCTCCTCTGTTGTTTCCACTTCTTCAATGTCAACATCCATTTCCGAGGCTTCCCGGTTCTGAACAGTGCATCCGGAAACAACGGTAAGCAATAGAATAATCCACATTAATATACAATGGTTTAATTTCAACTTTTTTTTACTCTTCAACTTTTACACCCCTCCAGAACGCTACATGATTAGTTATTTGAACCGCTTTTTCTTTTGGGTGGGGGTAATACCAGGCTGCTTTTTCATTTCTATCCTTCCCAACCACAACATCGTAATAGTACGCCTCTCCCTTCCAAGGACAGGTTGTCCGATAGTCACTTGCAACCAAATATTCTTTTCGCACATCCTCAGGTGGAAAATAATAATTTCCTTCAACCACAATGGGATTGCTACTCTCAGCCAAGACCTGATCATTCCATATGGCTTTT
>CAZXWD010000288.1:0-1648 GCA_964644135.1 uncultured Bacteroidales bacterium
CTTATCCTGGATAATGTTAATGAAAAGTTATTTAAGAATTGTTAACGTTATGGGTTTCGGGGTGGTTGATGAAGATAATATCCCAAAAAAATTCATAAGCCCTTAAAACCTATATTTGTCTAATGTAAAAACCTAAAATAAAATCAGGTTATGAAAGAGAAACTACACCTTTTGATAGTTCTGTGTTTTCTGGTCGTTACAACAGTTCAGCTATCCTGTAAAAAAGACGATTCGTCCGATATGCCGGATTATGGGGAAAAAACGCTGGAGTTGATCGGCATCGTTGAAAGCAATCCGAACATAAAATCGCTTTTGATCAAGTCTATTGCTCAGGCTAAGACGGTCAATCCGGATAAAAACACAAATCCGGCGCAGACGCTGGAAGAATACTATGAATTTGTAACCTGGGCCGAGACCTGCATGCCCTGGAACATTCTTCCGGGCACACCCTACCCTTTGTTGTATGATAAGATTGATCAGAGCCTGAATTATTTCTATTTCATCAACGACCAGCCGCTTACCGAGCTTGAGGGCATGGGGTTGTATCATAACTCACTGCAGTATGTGGCTCCTTACACCGATTGGCTTGTAAGTTTCAATAAAGCATGGGGCCTGTATCTCGATACACCGGAGTCGTGGAAAGACGAATATTATCAAATGGCGCTGGCTGATGACCGGTTTGGTTTGTCGAACGATTGGTACGAAGATCCTTCAAACTGGAATTCGTTTAACCGGTTTTTTTCGAGGTATCTTAAATCGCCGGATAGACGGCCGATTGCTTCCCCCGACGACAACACCGTTGTTGTATCGCCGGCAGACGCTGAACCCGAAGGTATATGGCAAATCGATATCAATTCCAATGTTGTCGCAGAAGATGGGGTGCCCATTAAATCGGGAACCCTAATTTCGATCGTAGAATTAATTGGTGAAGACAGCGAATACGAAAATGAATTTGCCGAAGGTACTTTTACGCACACTTTTCTTAACGTACAGGACTATCACCGCTATCATTTTCCGGTAGGCGGCGTAATCAAGGAGGTTAGGATTATAAATGATCAGGAAGCCGTTGGCGGCATCATTACCTGGGATGCGGCCAATGAAAGATACATGCTGAACGATTCTATTCCGGGCTGGCAGGCGATCGAAACAAGGGGTTGCGTGATCATTGATACAGAGGTTTTCGGATTGGTGGCATTGCTTCCAATTGGGATGTCACAGGTGTGTTCGGTAAATTGGGAGGCGAATATTACCGTGGGTACCCGTGTAAATAAGGGAGATATGCTTGGATATTTCCTGTTTGGAGGTTCTGATTTTGTAATGATCTTTCAGAAGGATGCCGGATTTGTTATGGAAACTTCAAAAGCGCCGGGTAACGGGCAATCTTATCCTCATTTACTCATGGGCGAAAAATACGGGGTGATCACCGGGCTTTCCCCCGCACTCATCTAGTGTAATCCTTGTGACTTTAACGATTTAGCGACGTGACAATTTAGCGATGTAGATGATCCGTCGTCCATGAATCAAATACAACTCACCCCCTTTGTCCCCCTCTCTCCTCCTCCTTCGTCGGAGCAAAGAGGGGGATATTAGAGCAGGCAGGTCAAGGTTTTTTAAGGCGGGAGGTGTAATATATTTCGATAATATATGT
>CAZXWD010000289.1:0-1642 GCA_964644135.1 uncultured Bacteroidales bacterium
CTAAGGAAAAGTTTCTGCAATTGAAGGCTGAGCATGAAAAAGTGATAAATGAAAGGAATGCCACAATTCAGAAAAGCGAAAGCAAACTCAAACAGAAAGAATCTGTATTTTCACAAAAACTGGAAGACTTACAGCGTAGGCAAAAAGAGGTGGATACCATCAGGGAAAACCTTAACAGTCAGCTGGAAATATTGAACAAAAAACAGGTAGAGCTTGATAAGGCCCATGCCAAACAGGTTGAGCAACTGCAGACCATTTCAGGGCTATCTGCAGATGAAGCGAAGGAACAACTGATAGAATCGCTAAGGGAAGAGGCCAAGGCCGATGCAATTGTTTATGTAAAAGACACTGTTGATGAGGCAAAGCTTACTGCCCAGCGGGAAGCTAAAAAAGTTGTGCTTGAAACCATTCAACGCACTGCCGTTGAGCATGCGGTCGAAAATACCGTATCGGTCTTTCCCCTTGAAAGCGACGAGATAAAAGGTAGGATCATTGGACGGGAAGGACGTAACATTCGTGCCCTGGAAGCGCTCACAGGGATAGAGATCATCATCGACGACTCACCTGAAGCAATCATCCTGTCAGGATTCGACCCGGTAAGGAGGGAGATTGCGCGTCTTTCATTGCACAAACTGGTTACCGATGGCCGTATCCACCCTGCCAGGATCGAAGAAGTTGTTTCCAAGACGAAAAAACAACTGGAACAGGAAATCATCGAGACAGGTAAGCGTGTTACCATCGACCTGGGTATCCACAACATGCACCACGAACTCATACGGATGGTTGGCCGGATGAAGTACCGCTCATCCTACGGCCAAAACCTGCTCAATCACTCTGTGGAGGTTGCCAAGCTCAGCGCCACCATGGCCGCCGAACTTGGATTGAACCCCAAACTCGCTAAGAGGGCCGGACTGCTGCACGATATTGGCAAGGTGCCTGAAAGCGAACCGGACCTGCCTCACGCCATATTAGGTATGAAGCTGGCCGAAAAGTTCAAGGAAAAACCTGAGGTCTGCAATGCAATCGGTGCCCATCACGATGAGATCGAAATGGAATCGCTCATAGCGCCCATAGTGCAGGTTTGTGATGCAATATCAGGGGCCAGACCCGGTGCAAGGAGGGAAGTTGCCGAAGCGTACATCCAGCGCCTGAATAAACTGGAAGAACTGGCACTCACCTATCCCGGTGTTGTTAAAACCTATGCCATTCAGGCCGGAAGGGAATTACGTGTGATCGTCGGTGCGGATAAGGTTTCCGACACAGAAGCAGACAAGATCTCATACGACCTGTCAAGAAAGATCCAGGATGAAATGACCTATCCCGGGCAGATAAAGATCACTGTGATACGGGAAACCAGAGCAGTGAATTATGCCAAATAGAAAATAATAAATAGTAAATAGTAAATAGTAGATAGAAAATAATAAGTATTATTTCTATTTGGTTACAGGTAACGGGTGATTAGTAATTGGTAATTGGTGATTGGTAAATTGCCATCAGCCATAAGCCATCAGCTAACAGCTCTATAATTCTGTGCCTTCGTTACGGGCTTCAAACTCTTTTATAAGCTCTTCAGGGCTTTTACCCATATTCTTTATCGACATCTCTGCGTCGTCGGCGAATTCATTGTCGGGGTACTTTTCGA
>CAZXWD010000290.1:0-1619 GCA_964644135.1 uncultured Bacteroidales bacterium
GTCCACGATCCATGTATCCATGATCCATGAAAAACCTCTTGTGCAGTGAAGGAGCACCGGAAAATTGCCTCACTCCTCCGTCGTAAAACTCCACACAGAGCCTGTCGTGGAAAGGCTGTAAATATCCGTTGCCACAATCTTCCAGTAATAGGTGACAGCAGGGTCCATCGTACCGGGATCGTAGGTTGTGCCTGCCTGGCCTGAAGAAACCAGTGGTGGGTCATCGGTCGCTCCAAAGTAAACATCATAGATCAACGCATCGCCGTCGGGATCAGTGCAGGACCACGACAGGTCAGCGTTAACTGAGATTCCCGAAGCTCCGTTTGCAGGTGATACAGGTGCGGGAGAACCTGGCGGGTCATTGGTTGTTGCATCATCTTTTATGCAGCGGACCGACCTATGCCGCAGGAAATCCATATTCTCCTTGCCACGGTATATACTCCCTCTGTCATATCTTAGCTGCCGTGACCATACGTAAGTATTAGAATTCTGGGAGAACTGGGTTGAAGTCCAGTACCTGATGGCTTTTCCAAAATCATAGAAACCACCATAGTTGAAATAGCCGCCTCCCAGGCCTGTGAAACCAGTACTATTGGTACCCCCGAGATTTGGCGAGTCCCAGTTTTCATATCCGGCCTCTTTCATCCTTCCGCCCACATAAATACCCCGGTGACCATAGTCATTGATGCCACAGGGTATGGAAACGTCTGCAACAAAATTCTCAAGGGTGCACCACTCCGAATCGGTTGGTATGTGCCAACCGGGGGGACAAATACCCTGTGCCCCTTCGGTGGTGGTGTAATTCATCACTTCATACCAGGTGTAAATACCTCCATAAGTATCGCAATTGTCTGAGTCATCATCGAAACAGAACTTCTCAACCGTCCCGTTGTTTGATTGCGGGACGGAAGAGTTCAGGTGTGTGCCCACATTCAGGTTCCTTTTCATCCAGCATTGCCCTCCTATCAGGATGGTCGGGTACTCAACCCCCTGGTAGGTAAGTACGGGCATGTTCGGGCAGGGACCGTCGCCGGAGGCTGTTTCAAAAGTTATCTGTTCACCATAATCGATCCCCTCGCTGTTTTCAGCATAGGCCCTGACGTAATAAGTGGTTGCTGATTCCAGGTTACTTAAACTGCTGGTGAAGGTTTTGACTGTGTCAGTGGCACCGAGGTCGGTCAGGTCGAAATCGACTGTCGGGTTTGGCGTGACGGACCATACATGACCATAGCGTGTTACAGGTAAATATCCGGTACTTGTTATTTCGCCCGTCACATCAGCAGCTACGGGTGTAATATTCTGGCCGGAACCGGTAACCACACCCGGTTTGTCCTGCACATCCTTTACGCAACGCACACTGAAGCCGAGAGCCTTGTTTGAAGCCTCCCGTGAAATTCCGGATTGCGCCATGTCAAAACCCCGGCTCCGGGCCGTAACTCCAATCCCGGAAGATGTCCAGTAAAACCCCTTTTCTCCGGCCGGGTGGAACGACCCGTCGGCCTTTCGGTAGCCTCCCAACAATGCATCGAACCCAGAAGCGCCCCCGGCCTTCATCATGGTGCCTCCATCAGTCCCACGCCAGCCGGTGCTTTCACAGGTAATGGAAGCATCGTAGCTCT
>CAZXWD010000291.1:0-1581 GCA_964644135.1 uncultured Bacteroidales bacterium
CAGGAGTTTATATTTGAGTGATGCGGGAAGGAAAGCCGTATCCATCACCAGCTTATCATGCTGTTCAATATGGTCTTTGCTTATATCCGTACTTTCAACAAACCCAAGCTCCACCCAATTGGTGAGTTGCTTTTGGTCTTTGTCTTTCAGGATGAAATCAATCATTTCGTCATACACAGCTTCCGGAATACGGTCGAGGGTCAGGCAGTAATCGCTTTTCACCACAAACTTTTTCTTTTCAAACAGCCGTTTCTGGAAGTTTTCCAGTTCGTGCAGGAAATCGATGATCTTAAAGGCAATGGTGCGTATGGCCCCGCTTTTCACCACATTTATCTCAATGGCTTTTTGCACCTGCTCCTGGTCCCAGCCGGGATTGAGGAAATCGATGTGGAACACCTCGTTTTTCAGGAAATAGTCGAGCTCATGCTCCAGGAATTTCTTCAGGTCTTTATGGATGAAATAGTCCGATTTATTCAGGGATGTGTAGCGGTGAAGATGGTAATGAAAATCCTGAACCGTATCTTTTCCTATCTTTTTAGTACGTTTCCCCCAAAGCCTGGCAAGGTCCGGATCGCCGGTTTTGGCAATCTCCGGGCCAAGCAGATTGAACACCAGGTTTTCATTGATCCCCTTGTTATCCTTTTTTACGCTTTGCTTCGCCCCCCACTTTTTCTTCTCATTATTGTCGGGAACCTTGTAATAGAAATGTATTTCCAGTTTCTTCGTTTCCGGATTCCAGTGAAACCACTTTTCGGCAGGGACAAACAGCCGGCCTTTCTGCGCCTGGTTGTTGTTGCTCGGGGTCTCTGCCTCCACTAACCTGAACTCAACCGTAACACCTTCTCCGGAGAATGTGTAATTCTTAAAATTTTCCCCGGTCTTGATATAGTACTGGTCATAGTTGGCCCAGTAGAGCTTCACCTCCTCGCCATTGTACGGTATCATGTAGGCATTGTCTCCTGAACGGGGCTTGGTAACAAAGTCACCCTCATCGTAATACCGGTTGAAGAAGCGGTAGAGCTCATTGTAGATATCGTTCTCCACCTCTTTGGCCAGCTCGGCATGGTCAAGTCTGTCTTTGGCTTCTAGATATAGTTTATACGGCTCCTGGAAAAGAGGTAGCTGACCATATTGATCCGCCTTTCGTGAAAGGTCATCTTTATCAGTAAAATCAACTTTAAAATCCGTTTCCAGTTTCTTCTTTGCTTTCTCCAGTTGTTCTTTCGCTTCTTCGAGCCCTCTTGCGGCAAGGGTGGATTTTACCTCGTTCAAGGTTTTGGGGAGTTCCTTATTTATGAACTCGAGTATTTTATCCTGGTTATTATTGATGATCCGGTAGATACCGAAATCAAGATCGGTTTTATCGAGCTGGAAAAGCTCTTTCAGGAGTGATTTGAAATTTTCTTGTGGATTGATGGGCATTGATGAATAAAGTTTTCAAAAAATAATTGTTAAAATTATGAATATTGAACGAAGTAATACTTCGAATATCACACAATTAACCTAATTCACTTCAACAACATCTACAATTGCCCTGCCATAAGCCTCATGTGCGGCAGGTTGTGGATGCCTGCCCTGGTA
>CAZXWD010000292.1:0-1572 GCA_964644135.1 uncultured Bacteroidales bacterium
AACTGAAGAAAGGCGACCTGTGCGAAAAAGGTTACCAGCTCAGGCCCCATATTGTTTGGTTTGGCGAACCGGTGACACTGATAATGGATGCAGCCGATATTGCCAACAAAGCCGATATCTTCCTGGTAATAGGCACATCACTGCAAGTTTACCCTGCAGCCGGGCTTCTTCACTATGTCCCCATAGAAAGCCCGAAAATATTGATCGATCCCAAGGCCAGGCCAGTCTCTTTTATCGAGAACCTGAAAACATATAATGAAAAGGCGGCAGAGGCCGTTCCCGGAATTGTGGAAACCCTTCTTGAAGAAATGTAGTAAAATGCCCGATCACGACCAGATAATTGCAAAAGCAAAACATTATTGCGCATACCAGGAACGATGCATCAGCGATGTACGCAAGAAACTGGCACAATGGAAGGCTTTAGGAAAACAGGCTGAAAAAGTAATTAAGGAGCTGATCGAAGAAAAATACCTGGATGAGGAACGCTTTGCCGGGATCTTCGCAGCAGGCAAGTTCAGGAACAATCAATGGGGTAAGCTGAAAATTGAAATGGAACTGAAAAAACGGGGCATACCTGAGGATATCGTAACCAAAGCATTGAACTCCATTGATACTGATGAATATGCAGGCATACTGAAAACCCTGCTTGAAAGAAAATCCCATGAATACGGGAACATCGACCATTACGAAAAAAAACAGAAGCTTATAAGATTCGCACTGGGAAAAGGTTATACGATTGATGAGATCTACAGGGCCCTCGAAAAGACTGACATTTGAAGACCTGATTTCACAGGAAAAGTATTCCCTTTCTCGCGAATAAAAAGTACATTTGCAATTCTTACTAATCAACCGGGAATAAATGATATCTTCAGAAATGATGAAAGACCTGCGTGAAAGGCTTGTAGCCTTGAGGAGGTATCTTTGACATCGATAAGAAAAAAGAGCAGATAGCCGAAAAGGAAAAGCTGACCCAGGAACAGGATTTCTGGAACGACCCTAAGGAGGCCGAAAAGGTCCTCAAATCCATAAAAAGCATAAAACGGTGGACCGAAGCTTATGATAAAGCAATAACCGTTTTCGACGACTTATCTGTGATCTATGATTTCCATGAAGAAGGGGAAGGTTCGGAAGAGGAGGTTGAATCACATTATCAGAAGGCACTGAAAGCTGTTGAGGACCTGGAGTTCCTGAATATGCTCAGTGGTGAGGAAGATAAGCTGAACGCCATCCTCGTAATCAACTCCGGGGCAGGTGGCACCGAAAGCCAGGACTGGGCTCAGATGTTGATGAGAATGTATATCCGCTGGGGAGAGCTCAATGATTACAAGGTCAAAGAACTTGATGTCCAGGAAGGAGAGGTTGCAGGGATCAAATCGGTTTCACTTGAATTTGAAGGTGAATACGCCTTTGGTTACCTGAAAGGCGAGAATGGGGTCCACAGACTGGTGAGGCTCTCCCCCTTCGATTCGGCCAACCGCAGGCATACCAGCTTTGCCTCTATCTATGTTTATCCTGTTGTAGACGAAAACATTGAAATAGAGATCAACCCGTCTGACATTACCTGGGATACCT
>CAZXWD010000293.1:0-1565 GCA_964644135.1 uncultured Bacteroidales bacterium
TTTCACGCAGAGATCGCTGAGTATTTGCAGAGTCACGCAGAGAATCCATCAGCCATCAGCTAACAGCCAACAGCCAGCAGCCATTTCCAGCAGGGCTGCAGAATGATTTGTTTACCGTTGTAAACTGTTTCACTTTCTTCATCCAGGGTGATCAGCAGACCCTGGTCCAGTCCGTATGTATCCATGGCTTCGGCCAACCCTTTCAACTCCCGTTCCCTGTTCTCTTCATGCAACGTCAGAGAAACCTGTATGGCCCGGGCGATACCGGTGCCTTCTTTAATAAGGAAATCACATTCCTTTTTACCGGAATGATAATAAACCTCTTTCCCTCTTCGCAAAAGTTCCAGGAAAACAATGTTTTCAAGCACGCGGCCTTTATTGGATGAGAAATTCATTCCGAGATGATTGGCAACTGCCGGATCGATCGTATAGGCCTTTTTAGGGTTCATTACCTGCTTCCTGACCGAATAGTCGAATTTCTTCAGGTAAAAGAACAGCCACGACTGCCGGAAATACTCAAGGTACTCTTTGACGGAGCTTGTGCTTTTTACGCCCGATACCTTTTGGAGGGTGGAGTAAGAAAAGATCTTGCCGGTATTGGACGCCAGGAACAACCCGATCTGCCTGATCTCATCCACCTGGGTCAGGTGGTAACGGCTGATGATATCCCTGTAGAGAAGATCCTGGAAATAATGGTTTATAAGCTCCAGGTCATTTTCCTTTACCACCAGCGGAAAGCCACCCATTTCCAAGTATTCATTGAAATTTTTGATCAGCAATGCTTTTGCTGTTGATGAGAGCTTTTTCAGATCGAAACCGCTCTTCTTGTACCTGAGATATTCTGAAAAGGAGAAAGGAAACAAGGCGAGCACCTGGTTCCTGCCGGTAAGACTGGTGGATATCTCGGAGCTCAGGAGCCTGGCGTTGGAGCCTGTGACAAATATCTTCGACCCCTTTTCGTACATCCTGCTGATGAATTTTTCCCAAGCCTCCACATTCTGTATTTCATCAAAAAAGAATACCGGCTCAGTTCCGTAAACCTCCAGGTGGAGGTTGTATACCTGGTCGAGTATCCCGGTTTCACGGGTAATACGCTCATCGTCGAAATTGAAATAGCAAAACCCTGGATCATCAAGGCCCATCTTTTCTTTGATAAGATACAGGAGCGACGACTTCCCGCACCTTCGGATGCCTGAAATAATAACTACCTGGCCTGTTTCGATGTATCTCTTGTAATCCACATCGCGATCTATAAGGTTTTTCTGTTTGTTGAAAACCTCTTTCTGATCAAACACGATCTCTTTCAGGCGATCTTTAAACATAAATGTTTGTTATGAACGAACAAATATAATAAACATTGTTTGTTACTGGGGAATAATTGTCTTTATTTTTTCAATTGCCTCAATTGCCTCAATTGTCAGAATTGTCAGAATTGTCTTTATTATCGGGTGTTACGGTGAAAATCGTTACATCGATACGTCGCTACATCGTTACATGTTAATGGGTGCTGGGAAACAGAGCTTAGAGTTTAGAGCTTAGAGTTTAGATAATCTTGAATCAGACTA
>CAZXWD010000294.1:0-1550 GCA_964644135.1 uncultured Bacteroidales bacterium
TACGGCAAGCAGGAAACATTCACCCTTCTCATACCCAATGCAAAAGGGGGTGGTGATGCCCAACTGGCCGGCAACGAAACTGCTATGGAAGCCATACCCAGGGAGTACCGGCAGGTTGTGGGAGGACTGAACCAGTACTGGGGCGACCAGCCCTTCACGGCCGGGCCTGTATATGTTGGCGCCCTTGTGATATTCCTTTTCGTACTGAGCTTCCTGTTAATGAAAGGCCCGCTACGCTGGGTGATGCTGGCCGCCACGATACTCGCCATACTGCTGTCGTGGGGCAAGAACATGATGTGGTTCACCGATATCTTCATCGACTACGTGCCGGGCTACGCTAAATTCAGGACTGTAACCATGGTGCTCGTGATAGCCCAGTTCTGCATTCCCCTGCTTGCTTTCGTGGGCCTTAACAAGGCCCTGACCGAACCGGGAGTGCTGAAGGATTCAATGAAAAAATTCTGGATAGCCCTCGGCTTAACGGGAGGATTTACCTTTTTGGCCTACCTTGCCCCCGGACTCTTTTTTGATTTCCTGAAAACTTCCGAATCGCAGGAGTTCACCAGGATGATGAGGACCGGCAACAACGCCGACCAGATAGCGCTTATCGTGAGCTACCTGGAAGATGCCAGGATAGCAATTTTCAAGGCGGATGCGCTGAGAAGCCTTGTCTATATAATCCTGGGAGCAGCCGTGATCTGGCTTTTTGCTTCGGGCCGGCTGAAGCAAACCTGGGCCATGGCCGCAATTGTAATACTTGTTGGCGCCGATATGTTGTCGGTGAATAAAAGATATCTCGACAGTGAGAACTTTGTAAGCGAGAGGGTAAGTGAAACACCCTTCCCGATGACACAGGCAGACAGGATCATCCTGGAAGACGAAAGCCAGTACAGGGTGCTGAACCTTGCGGTGAGTACGTTCAACGATGGAAGCACATCCTATTACCATCATTCGATCGGTGGATATCACGGATCAAAGCCGGGAAGGTACCAGGAAATGATCGATTATCATCTCGGGAAGGAGATCAACCAGCTCCGCAATGAGCTTTCTTCCGCTCAGTCGGTGCAGCCGGGGCAGATCTTCAGGAACACCCCGGTACTAAATATGCTGAACGCAAAATATGTGATCGTTAACCCCGACGGTCCGCCGATAAGGAACCCCTATGCCGCCGGTAATGCCTGGTTCATCGACAGGATCGAGGTGGTAGAAAACGCCAACAGGGAAATAGAGCTTGCGGGTACCATTGATCCTGAAGAAACTGCCATTGTTCATGAACGCTATGCTGAAAATATTGAGAGCCTGACCTTTGCAGAGGATTCTCTTGCCGGGATAGAGCTGGTCAGTTACAAGCCCAACCACCTGGTCTATCAATCCAAGACCTCAGAGGAACAGTTCGCTGTTTTTTCAGAGAACTATTACGACCTGGGCTGGCAGGCTTACATCGACGGAGAAGAGGTGCCGCATGTGAGGGTTAATTACCTGCTGAGGGGCATGATGGTTCCTGCAGGCGAACACACCATTGAGTTCAGGTTTGAGCCGGCCGATTATTA
>CAZXWD010000295.1:0-1543 GCA_964644135.1 uncultured Bacteroidales bacterium
TTTGCCCTGCTCATTGGCTGCATTGCCTATTTCCTGGGATCGACCACCCGTTTTTTCCTCACTCCGGAAACCGCCCCACTGGCTTTCTTCCCCGACGGAACTCCCAATGTGGATGCCCTGATGCCCGAGTTGCTTACACGCGTGATACCGGAATCCTTGTCGATCATCATCCTGCTGCTTATCCTGTCAGCCTCCATGTCGACACTGGCGGCACTGGTCCTAATTTCCAGTTCATCGTTTGCAAAGGATTTCTATGCCGGGTTTGTAGATAAGAACATCCCTGATAAAGCCCTTACCATGCTCATGAGGCTCTCCAGCGCATTCTTTGTTCTGTTATCTGTCATCATTGCGCTTATCAAGCCCGACACCATTGTTGCCATTTTAGGGATTTCCTGGGGCGCCATCGGATCAGCTTTCCTGGGGCCGTTTATCTGGGGATTGTTCTGGAAAAAGGCCACTAAAGCAGGGGCTTTTGCATCCATGTTTGCCGGTTTGGCAGCCTGCCTCGGACTGTATGCCCTTGGAATGCCTTCCCCGCAGGCCGGAACCATCGGCATGGGGGTTTCGCTGGCCATGAACCCGGTGGTGAGTGTTTTCGCTAAATCGAACTAAGATCTAATTTCTTACCCACCCCCTTGGTCCCCCTCCCTGCTGGCAGGGAGGGGGAAGGCGAAGCCAGGGGGAGGGTACTGGGATAAAACAAATTACCCATCAGCCCTCAAAACTTCAACCCAAAACTGGCATATACCAGCGGAAGCTCATCAGACGTAATATACCTGAAATTCAAGGAAGTTGTAAAGTTTTCAACCGGGACATACTGCACCCCGCCGATGATATAATTCTCATATTCGGTATTGCCGGGCATCTCAATTATCAGCCGGTCGTACCGTGCCAGGAGATCGAACTTTTCATGGAAGCTCCAGCTCGCGAAAGCAGATAGTCCGTAATGGTCCCTGTCCTCATCAAAACCGTAGTTCATAACATAGTCGAATTCGGCCGCTACCCTGAATTTACCGGTCTTATACCCCACGAAGAATGACCCCACGTATTTGTTTTCGCTGGTTTCAGAATTCACCGCGTCGGGTGCGATATCAGCATAGAGCTTTAAGGTGATCCGGTCAGTTACAGAATACTGGACATTATAGGAGTAGATGAATTTACTGTTATCGTCCTGGTACCTGAACGGGCCCTCCCCGTTCACAACGGAAAACTGGTGCAGGAACCTGCCGGTTTTGATGTCGAGCTGGGCCCCGAAATCAGCCGGGTTGCCCAGGCGGTATTTTTCCTGGAAAGTGACATCGATATACCTGTAGCCCCAGAACCGGTCGTTGAAGGTAAGGTACTGCGTGTTCAGCAACTGCCCTACCCTGAAAGTGAAACGTTCACTTATGTTCCACCTTATTTCTGCCATTTTGAGAAAAGCCGTGTATTTGCTCCCTTCAAAATAGTTGATATCCATCTGGTTGCCCAGTGAATCAGTTATTTCATAGATGTTGGTGGTGCGGGTGACATCGAACATGATCTTGCCGCTCACTTTGCCGGA
>CAZXWD010000296.1:0-1538 GCA_964644135.1 uncultured Bacteroidales bacterium
AGGTACCTTCCTGGTAAATGGTCCAGCCTGAGCCCGTATCCCTGAATTCATACCACCTGATACCGGCATGTCCGCTGCCTACATCCACTGTGTGGTTCACGACCATGGCTTCATAACCCCCAAAATTTCGGTATTGTAAACGGTACATAAGTCTGTCGGCCAGACTCTCCAGCCTGACGGTCGTACCTGGCTGGTCTATGCACTTATCCCTTTCAGCAGCACAAAGGTCTGAATCAAAATCGGTGGGATATAAGATCTGGGTTTCGGCAAAAGTGGAATTTGAGGGGGTGGCCCAGTCAACATCAAATTCCCATATCCTCAGTTCATCATTTGAGGAATAATCATTGAAATACATAAATGGATTTGGTGTACCCGCCGGTGGCGGTGTTCCGTCAAAATCAGCAGGCAGCATACTATGCGGATTACTGCCATTAGGAAGGTCGAATAAAACCATTCTTGCGCCGGGGGCGCCAACCAGCATTGAATCCCTTTCAAAAGCTGCGGCAGCCACCCTGAAGTAGGAACCGAACATATTGAACGAAGCATAGTAAGCATCGTTCCAGAGGCCGAACTTGGGATAATCATTGAAATCGGGAAACTGGAACGCATACTGGTAGTATACACCTGTCGGGTCGCTTGTTGCGGAAATTGCAATAAGCTCCCAATAAGTCCCATCACTGGTGTTAACTGCAAATTGACTCACCATCCAGCGGTCAGCGATCTCATCGTAAAGAACGATGGGATCGCCGTCGTTGGTGCCTGTCCAGGGCCCTATGAACCCGTCCCACAGAGTGCTGTTGTCATAAGGGCCATCAACAATGTTTCCCTGCTTGTCGAAGATCGTAAAGGAAAGGTTGATCATCTGAAAGAAATAATCGGCATTGACATCGCCGTCGGTATCGGGGGGCATGATACTGTTCACATTTCCGGTCCCTTCAAAATTCTCTATCGGCATAGTCATGGTCCCTCTTCCCATTTCTGTCTGGGCCAGGGGGTCATGCCATGAATCGGGAACATACACGGGATCCTTCTCCCTTACCTCGTTCCTGATAATATTGTCTTTCCAGCTCCGGTCGCGCTGGCCCGGAGGGATCTTGACCATATCCCTGAGAGGTGGTGTCGCCCTGAAATAGGTGGCTGTTTTTACAACAGGCTCGGTTTGTGAATAAGATGTGAAGGATGATGATATTATGGCGAGGATGATGATGAGGTGGCTCGCTCTGAACATCATTTTTATAAAGGTATTGGTGATTACAGTCTTTGTGTTAATTATCAAATTAGTTAAAACGTAATGCCTAATACTGTGCTGTTTAACGATATCATAATGTAAAAGTTTCTTAATGTGCTGTTTTTCAGTCATAAAAAGCAATCTAGACAAATTCTAAATTATCTTTAGTTGAAAAAACTTTCAAAAAAAGCAGCTTTTTACTATATTTATAAAGTTTTCATAATCACCGTATAAATAATCTATAAAGGATATAGCTGATTGGCCGTTCTTTGAGACTATACTCAAAATAAACCCAAAACAACTTCAAAGT
>CAZXWD010000297.1:0-1518 GCA_964644135.1 uncultured Bacteroidales bacterium
GCAGTTTTTTCAAACCATACTTGCCTTGAAAGTGAAAAGAAAAGACCGGTAAAATGCGTAAAGATCTCTCTCAAGGAGGCAATCAAGGACCCTGTTCTTGTCCGGAACATGTACAACCAGCTTGACAATTCTTTTCTTATGACTGAGAATCAGGGCACCTACACAAAAACTGTAATCTATAACGGCGCCCTTTACTTCATTACCGGCACCCATGATGAATGGGTTTTATTCTTTGTAATGGACTATACAGGTCCGAAGGTTGATCTTCAGCGGATGAAGGCCAGTATCCAATAATATACCCGCAGAATAATTCATAGCATGTTTTTGGGAATTACCCTGCATTGAAAAGGTGCAGGGTTTTTTTTGAATCCGTTTACTGATCAGCCACAAAGGCACAATGACACAATGAACCACAATGTCCATTAAATAATCCTCAAACCGAGTAATACTTTTATTGGTTATTGGTAAGCATAACTTAGCGGCCCTTAGAGCCTTCGCGTCTTAGCGGCAAAGGATCCTCAGCCACAAAGGCGCGAACCTGCCCGCCGCACTGCTAAGGCAGGCGGGGGCTCTAAGGAACGCAAAGCAAGGGCAATAACACACAAACTGCACAATAAGACAAGTATAATGAGCTATTCGCAGCAACAGGAGGTTGTTGGATATTAACCTGACTTCTGCCCCAAAAAAAATTCGATGGGGCTGCGCCCCATGCCCCAAACCAGCCGCCGCAAAAGCTCCGGCTGGTAAAATAGTCAAAATGTCAAATTGTCAATAATCCCTCAAACAGCGGACGCTAAAACCGTAGTCCTTGAAGTCGTCGATCCGGACGACTCCCGGGTCGTTGAAATCGAGGGCGCGGTCCCACGCGTCGTCGTTACCGTACTCCGTCGACGTCCACCAGAGGCCGTAGTCGCCAACATCGTAGAAGTAACCATAGCCGATGCGGAAGCCACCGGGCAGACCTGAGAACCCGAACAGGTCGGTGCCGTTGCCATTATCATTCCAGCCGCTGGTGGTCTTCAGGTTCGTCCCGGCATCATATCCACGGTATTCCCAGTAAAGGTCCCATTCCGGATCACCGATCCCATACTGGCTGTCCACCGCCCCTTCCAGCACCTTCCACTCCTCATCCGTGGGCAGGTGCCAGCCCGGAGGGCAGATGCCCTGGTCTCCATGTTGCGTGGTGTACTGCATCATCTCATCCCATTGGTATAGGCCGCCGTACTTGGCACAACTGTCGGGTTCGTTGTTGTAACAGTATTTCTCAATGGTGTCATTATCGGCCATTTCTTCACTTCCCGGAATCATTGTTCCTACGTTCAAGTTTTCCTTGAGCCAGCACTGGCTGAAAATCTGAATGGTGTTGTAAACCTGTCCTTCGTAGGTCACCGTGGGCATTCCCGGGCAGGGGATGTTGGTGGCAAACTGGAAGGTGTAATCCCCGCTTTCTTCAGGAGAATCCAGCATGCCGGACTGCAGGGTGTCAGAGTAACCAATGTATAAAAGTTCATCACCCAA
>CAZXWD010000298.1:0-1510 GCA_964644135.1 uncultured Bacteroidales bacterium
GTAAAATATAACTTCACTTCCTGTCCCGGAATAACATCGAAATAATTATCTGAAAGAGTGCCTTCCAGATTCTCAACTTCCAGGAACAGGTCCTTAACCAGGGTTGGGGAGGATACCTTTATCAACCAATCGACAGAACGCTTTGAAATATCTATTGTTATTTCAGGTTTTTTAAGATGGAGGTTTTTCGGTTTGACGAAGTAATGAAGATCTTCTGCGTACAATCCTTCATCAATAAGTAAACTATATAGTAGAACAGATGAAGGATCATGACCTTGCAGCACCCCGGCAACAGGTCTTGATAATACTTTTCTGGCTGAGTTACTATCTATTTGGACGGGGATGTTCTCACTCCATATTATCTTTCCATTAAAAGACCGGAGTGATACGGAGAGGGATTTATTAACCGGATATGGACTGTCGTTCACCAGATGGATCTCCAGGTTATCATTATTAACTACCGTACTGATTAGAGGGTCATTATAACGCTTTTTCACGAAATAGTGCAATGCTTTCCTGTTCTTTTCATAATCGATGGATGACCAGGAGATAACCGGCCAGCAGTCGTTGAGCTGCCAGTACAGGGTCCCCATGCAGTATGGTTTTGCCCTGCGGTGGGCTTCAATTGCCCTTGTAATCCCATCTGCCTGGACAAGCTGGCTAACATAAGCATAGTGCTCAAAATTGTCAGGTACGGGGTAATCCCTTTCCATGTACAGGCGTATCAATTCCATTCCCCTTGGATGTTTTTGATGGGCCTTGAGCAGTGGTGAATCAATTGAGAGATTCTCAGGGTTGATATATTTTTCCAGGAAATCGACGCCGGGGATACCTTGAAACCCGTACTCACTCATGAACCGGCCAGTCTTTTCTTCGTATACTTCGAAAGGTTCTTCGCCCCACCACACGCCCCAGTAATGGGAATCGCCGCTTAAAATGCTTTCAGGGCGCCCCCAGCCTATGGAAGGGGAACTGGGCCAATAAGCACGGGTACCATCAAACCTTGCAACCTGTTCCGGCAGTATTTCATGGAAGAGCTTCTTATATCCTTCCCATATTTCTGCCGAATCTTCACGCGAGTAGCCGAATTGTTCCTGCCATCCCCAGTTGTGCCAGCCTTCGTCAACTTCATTGTTCCCGCACCAGAGCACAATGGAAGGGTGGTTCCGGAGCCTCTTGATATTATCTTTTGCTTCAAGCCTCACATTTTCAAGAAAGGCGCTGTCGCCGCGGTACATAGTGCAGGCGAACATAAAATCCTGCCAGACCATGATACCGTTCTCGTTGCACAGGTCATAAAAAGTATCCTCCTCATAAATGCCCCCTCCCCATACCCTGAGCATGTTCATGTTTGCAAAACGGGCCTCCTTGATGATCTTTTCATAATCTTCTGTGCTTACCCTGGGAAGAAAGTTATCCTGCGGTATGTAGTTGGCCCCTTTGGCGAAAACAGGAATGCCGTTGATGCGAAAGTAAAAGCTTTCTCCTGCGGAGTCTGGCTCTGTGATCA